>JBBISU010000051.1:0-22219 GCA_037441225.1 Acidobacteriota bacterium | reverse complement strand
ATCCCCAAGCCCAAGGAGTTCCATAAGAGATGTAATTTTGAATTTCATTGTTCCACAAATCAGATTCAAAATCATTTTCATAAAAATCAAAAGGTTCACTTTCCTTTTGTGCATATAAGAAAGATACAAGAAATACAAAAATAAATAAAAAATACTTTTTCATATAACCTCCTTCTAAGAATAATTATGCAAATTTTATGCCAGTTGGGAATTTTTTGAAGATGCAGTAAATAAAAGGATTTTCTTTTTTATAAAAATTTTTTTATTGGGAACATTGTTCTCATTTGTTTTCTAAATATATTTAAAATTCTATTATTTATTGAATTTTTCTGCTATGAACAAAAGTTCGCATATATGGGAACTTTGTTATCAGCTTTTTATTCAATAAAAGTTTTGAATTTTTAAATTGCCCCTAAATTTTTATCTTTAATCTTTTTATTATTTTATGTAAACCCCTTCTGGAAATTTTTAAAAAATTTGCTGCCTTTGTAATATTTCCATTATTTATTTTTAATGCTTTTTCAATTATCTCTCTTTGCTTTTCTTCAATATATCTATGATAATTAAAATCATTTTCAAATTCCTCCCCTCTTTCAAAATTATTTTCTTTTATTTTTTCAGGAAGGCAATCTACATCTAATAAAACACCAGAATGACACCTTAATATTGCTTCTGAAATTATATTTCTTAATTCCCTTATATTCCCTATGTAATTGTAATTTTTTAACATTTCAATAAAATCTTTTGTTACCCCAAATATCTTCTTTTTTGAATTCTTGCACAACTTATTTATAAAAAAATTTATAAATAGTTCTAAATCTTCTTCCCTTTCCCTTAAAGAGGGTATTTTTATTATACACTCTGATATTCTGTGATATAAATCCCCTCTTAAAAAACCATTCTTTATTAAAATTTCTGGATCCTTTTGTGATGCTGTTATTAACTTAAATTCAACCTTTATTGGTCTATCCTTTCCTAAAGGATAAACTTCTTTGTCTTCTATAACCCTTAAAAGTTTTACCTGTAAATCAAGAGGCATTGAGTCAATTTCATCTAAGAAAAGTGTTCCTCCATTTGCAAGGGGTATCTTTCCAAACCTTTCTTTAACATCAGTTGCAGCTCCTTTTACTGTACCAAAGAGTTCTGCTTCAAATAACTCCTTTGGTATTGCTGCACAATTTATTGGCACAAATCCTGCATTTTTGTATAAAGAAGATAGATGTATTGTTTTTGCAAATATCTCTTTTCCTACCCCCGTTTCACCTACAAGTAAAACAGGTGAGGCATTCCCAACTGTAAGTGCTAATCTCCTGTATGCCTCATACATCTCTGGGCTTCTCCCAAGGACAATTTCTTCTGGAAATTTTAAATTTGGCAAAAAATAAAGGTCTTCCTCTTTTCTTATTTCTTCAACTTTATCTGTCTTTTTTCCTTCTTTTATAAAAATATTTTCTTTGGTAAAATCTGGAAGTTCTATTTTATAAATTTCATTGATTTTTTTTGAAAAAATTTTCAATTTTAAAAAACTTAAAGTTATTAAATCACCATAGTTTAAATAACCTTCTTTTATCTTTTTATCATTTAAATAAATCCCATTTTTGCTATTTAAGTCCTCTATTTTCCACCTTTCTCCTTCAAATTTTAAAGAAAAATGTGTTTTTGAGATACCTTTAAAGGGAAGGTAAATTTGACATTCTGGTAATGAGCCACCATATAATATTTCATTTCTTTCAAGGGGAAAGATGAGCTCTTTTTCAAAAAATTTTGTGCCTAAATAATCCATTATTTAATTATAACACATTTTTTAAGTTTTTCTTAAAATTTGAGTATGCAAAGGGAACAAAGAACTTTTTTATTTAGATAAAATTTGGGAATGAAAAGAAGGTTTAAATCTATATTATATAAATAACCACTATTGCCATTAACAAGTGCATTAAAAAAAATATTTTATTGAAAGTTATTTTGATTAACATTTTATCTTAGAAAAAAAATTTGAAAATAATTTGATTTTGCTCTTCCAAACTTACTATTTTTTAATTAAAAAATTTTATCAAATAGTGGTGAGCACATATCTTTTTATGTGATATAATATTTAAAAAATTTTTAAGGAGGTATTATGGCAAAACATAGAATTGCTTTAATGCCAGGAGACGGTATTGGAAAAGATGTAATGGAAGCAGCAAAGATTGTACTGGATAAAATTAATTTGGATGCTGAATATGTGGATGCAGAAATTGGATGGGAATTCTGGTGTAAAGAAGGGAATCCCCTGCCCCAAAGAACAATTGACTTGTTAAAAACAACAAATTGCTGCCTTTTTGGTGCAATTACATCAAAACCAAAAGAAGAAGCAGAAAGAGAACTTATACCAGAACTTCAAGGTAAAGGACTTCAATATTCCTCCCCAATTGTAAAACTTCGTCAAGAATTTAATTTAAGGACAAATTTAAGGCCTTGTAAGGCATATAAAGGTAATCCTTTAAACTACAAAGAAGGAATTGATTTGGTTGTTTTCAGGGAAAATACAGAAGGGCTTTATGTTGGGATGGAATACCATCCGGTCCCAGAAAAGGTCTGGAATGTTTTATGTGAGACACTTCCACAAAAGATAAAAAGATTTAAAAATACACCTTTAAATGAAATGGCAATTTCTTTAAGATTTATGACAAAGAGAGGTTGTGAAAATATTGTAAAGGATTCCTTTGAATTTGCAAAAAAGAAAAATAGAAAATCTGTTACACTTGTAGAAAAACCAAATGTTTTAAGGGAAACAGGTGGTCTTATGACAAGAGTTGCAAGGAATGTAGCAAAAAATTATCCCGAAATACCTTTTTATGAAGCAAATGTAGATGCCATTTGTATGTGGCTTTTAAAAAACCCCTTTGATTATGATGTTTTAGTTTGTGAAAATATGTTTGGAGATATAATTTCTGATTTATGTGCACAACTCGTTGGAGGACTTGGCTTTGCTTCTTCTGGCAACATTGGAGATAATTATGCAATCTTTGAACCAACCCATGGAAGTGCACCAAAATATGCAGGACAGTTTAAAGTAAATCCAATGGCAATGCTTTTAGCTGTGAAACTAATGCTTGAATGGCTTGGAGAAGAAGATATTGCAAATAACTTAGAAAGAGCAATTGCAGAAGTAATTGAAGAAGGAAGGGTCAGGACTTATGATATGGGTGGAAACTCTTCTACATTAGATATGGCAAAGGCAGTTGCAGAAAGGATATAATATGAAATTGATTGAATGTGTTCCAAATTTTTCAGAAGGAAAAGATAAAGGAAAGATTCAGGAAATAGCAAATGCTATAAAATCAGTGGAAGGTGTAAATCTCTTAGATATTGATCCAGGTGAAGCAACAAACAGAACTGTCTATACCTTTGTTGGAACTCCTGAAGCAGTCCTGGAAGGGGCTTTTCAGGGGATAAAAAAGGCAGCAGAAATAATTGATATGAGAAAACACAAAGGTGAACATCCAAGGATTGGTGCAACAGATGTATGTCCTTTTGTTCCTTTACAAGGTGCAATAATGGAAGATTGCATAGAAGTTGCAAAAAAATTAGGAAAAAGGGTATGGGAAGAGTTAAAAATTCCCGTTTATCTTTATGAATATGCAGCCACCTCAGAAGAAAGAAAGAGTTTAGCAAATATAAGGGAAGGTGAATATGAGGGGCTTGCCAGTAAATTAAAGGATCCAAAATGGAAACCTGATTTTGGTGAACCAATTTTTAATGAAAAATCAGGGGCAACAGTAATTGGTGCAAGGAATTTTTTAATTGCTTACAATATAAATTTAAATACAAGGGACAAAAGATTAGCAAACAGGATTGCTTTGAAATTAAGAGAAAAAGGGACAATTAAAAAAGACAAATTGGGAAATAAAATCCTGGATGAGAATGGCAATCCTGTTTATGAACCAGGGCTTTTCAAAGATGTGAGAGCTGTAGGATGGTACATTGATGAATATGGTTTGGCACAGATTTCTATAAATGTTTTAAATTATAAGGTAAGCCCTTTGCATAAAATATATGATACAGCAGAAGAAATTGCATCAAAGATGGGATTGAAAGTAATTGGTTCTGAGATCGTAGGGCTTGTTCCGCTGGAAGCAATTTTGATGGCAGGTGAGTACTATTTACAAAAACAGGGAAAATCAAGAGCTGTGGCTGAGGAAGAGAAAGTACACATTGCCATTAAATCCCTTGGCTTAAATTCTGTCCAAAGATTTGATCCAAAAGAAAAGATAATTGAATATAAAATTGGATTGAATAAAGGAAATTTAATTGATTTGACTCTGAAAAATTTCTGCTCAGAACTTGCTTCTTCTTCCCCTGCTCCTGGGGGAGGAAGTGTTGCTGCTTTATGCGGTGCCCTTGCTTCTTCTTTATCTTCAATGGTTTCAAATTTAACTTTTGGTACAAAAGGTTATGAAAAATATAATAAAAAAATGGAAGAGATTGGGATAAAAGCACAGGAGCTAAAAGATAAATTTTTAAAACTTGTAGATAAAGATACAGAGGCATTTAATAATTTAATGAAAGCAATGCGATTGCCAAAAGAAAAAGAAGAAGAAAAAATAAAAAGGGAAGAAGAGATAAGAAAGGCAACAATTGGAGCAATTGAAGTTCCATTGGAGACATTAAAATGTTCTTATGAAATTCCCCCTCTTGCACTGGAACTTGTAAAAAAAGGAAATCAAAATGCCTTATCAGATGCTGCTTCATCCCTTTTTGTTGCTTATTCTGCTGCTTTTTGTGCTTATTTTAATGTTTTAATAAATTTAAAAAGCTTTGAGAGAGAAGAAAAGGAAAAATATTTGAAAGAAGCAGGAGAAATTGTCTCAAAAATGGAAAAATTAAGAAAATCAGCCATAGGAAAAATAATTAAAAAGTTAAAGTAATTTGAAAATTTATTTTATAAATTCTATAGAATTTTGTTGATACAAAAAAACAGACACGGAGAACGGGCTGCTGCTCTTTTAATTTTTGTCAAAATTCCTCAATCTTTTATTAATTCTCTAATTTCATAAGCATTTTTTATTGCAAAGCCTCCAAAATCATTGTTAAAAAAAAGAAAAATATCAACATTTTTTGGAACCTTTTCTTTTATAAAAATTACTGCTCTTTCAAGTTCTTCCTTTGAATAAAGGGAAGAATATAAACTCTTTGAACCATGGAACCTTAAATAAAATGGTTTTGATGTAAAAAAATATTTCTCTTTAAAATTTGGTGAATCAATTGAAGCCAAACTAATTTTGTTATTTTTAAAAAATTCAATTGAATCTTCTTCAAAAAATGTCTTATTTCTTCCTTCTATGACAAAAGGAATTTTAAAATCATATTCTTTAATAAAATTTAAAATTTTTTCACAATCAAATTTAAAGGAAGGTGGCAACTGTAATAATAATACCTTTAACTTTTCACCAAAATTTTCCATTAAATTTAAAAATTTTTCCAAGTCCTCTTTTACATTTGACAATTTCTTTAAATGGCTTATCCTTCTCCAAATTTTGCATACAAAAGCAAAGTTGTCAGGTGTTGCCTTTACCCAATTTTTAATTGTTTTTTCTTTTGGAAGGCGGTAAAAAGTTATGTTTAATTCAAGGGAATTGAAATTTTTTGAATAAAATTCCAAATATCTTTCCTTTTTCAAATCCTGAGGATAAAAAATCCCTTTCCAATGGTTATAAAAAAATCCAGAAGTTCCAATGTATATCATAAAAACATTTTATCAAAAATTAATTTAATTATAAATTTTAATGGTTTTATGTTAAAATATAATAAATAGTTTATATTTTGGGAGTAAATATGATAAACAAAGAAGCAGTTGTCTTAAGATATTTAAACGGTGATATGGAAAAATGTTTTATAAAACCTTATATTTCCTGTTCCTTAAAAGTAGTTCAAATAATAAAAGAAGATGGTTCAGTGAGAACAATTCAAGTAAAAGATTTAAAGGCAATTTTTTTTGTTAAAGAATTTGAAGGAAAAGACCATAAAGAAGGTTCTTGGGAAGAAGAAGACCCCAATGGTTTAAAAGCAGGCAAAAAAGTTATTGTAACTTTTAAGGATGGTGAAAAAATGAAAGGAAAAGTTTTAAGTGATTGGATGAAAGGTGAAGGTTTTTTCCTATATCCAATTGAAAAAGATAGTAATAATTTAAAAGTTTTCGTTGTAAAAACATCAATCCTTGATATAAAGGAAGAAGAGTGATTGTTTTTTTCTTATTTTTGTTTAGTTTAAAAGAAATAATTGAAGGATTAGAAAAAAATCCTTATTTTGTATCTGAATTTACTCAAATCTGTTATATTTCTGATAACAATTTTATTAAAGAAGAAGGAGAAGTTATCTTTAATTTTAAAAAGGGTATAAAGTTTGATTATAAAGGAGAAGAAAAATCTTATATTTTAATTGAAGATGGCTTTTATTCAAAGGAAGGTGGGAGTGGATGGAATTTTACACCCTGGGATAAGGGTTCAGAAGAATATAAATTTTTTATCCTTTTAATTAAAGGAGAAAAAGAAGAAATTAAAAATATAAATATAGAAGAAAGAAAAAATGATTATTTAATTTCATCACAAAATCCATCTTTTTTACTTATCTTAGATAAAAAAAATTATTTTCCTTTAAAATTTTCTTTAAACTCAAAGGATGGTTCAAAAAATGAATTTGAATTTAAAAACCATAAAAGGAAAATAAAAGATATAAAACTATGAATAATATCTTTAAAGAAATAGAAGATTATAAAAATATTTTAAGAAAATTAAAGAACTATTTTAATAAAGAACTCAAGAGATATCCTTCCTCTGTTTCCTTTGCTTCTACTTATTTAAGCAATGCTGGTGGCAAAAGATTAAGACCCTTGATTTTACTTTTGACATCAGAAGCTCTTAATTATAAAAAAATAGATCGCTTTCAGATGGCTTCAGTTGTTGAAATAATCCATATGGCTTCCTTAATCCATGATGATGTAATAGATGATGCACAATTGAGGAGGGGAAAAGAAACATTAAATAAAAAATTAGGAAACCATTTTTCAATTTTAATTGGAGATTTTTTGTATGCAAAAGCAATTTCAAAAACCCTTGAGATAAAAAATATCAAATTGATGAATCTTTTATCGATAGCTACAATCAAAATGATAGAAGGGGAAATCTGGGCTCAAAGAAATTTAAGAAATCCCGAACTGGAAGTCAAAGATTACATTAATTTAATAAAAAAGAAAACAGGTTATCTCTTTGCTGCTGCTTCTTCAATACCTTCTATTCTGTCAAAAAAAGAAGTTTATTTTAAAGATTTGTTTGAATTTGGTTTAAACTTTGGAATATTTTTTCAAATCTTAGATGATACCCTTGATTTTGTTGCAAAAGAAGAAGAAGCAGGAAAACCAGTTTTACATGATTTGCAGGAAGGAAAGATAAATCTTCCAGTTATTTTGCTTAAAAATTATATGAGTGATAAAGAAAAACTGAAATTCTGGATAAGCAATAGCAGTGAATATAAAAAAGAAATTAAAAGGGAAGTAGAAAAATATGGAACACACAAGGAAGCAATTAAATTTGCAAAAAGGTATTCTGAAAAAAGTATAAAATATTTAAAAAATATCCCTGAGGGAAAAGCAAAAGAACTTTTAATTTCAATACCAGAAAGATTATTATCCCTTAAACCATTTCAAAATTTATGGTTGAAAATTTAAAAAAAATATTAATTTATTTAATCTTTTTTCTACTACTTTTTCTATCCTTTAAAATAATAAAGATTTTTTTTGTTTCTATCCTTTGGGCTTTCATTTTTTCTATTATCTTTTATCCTTTAAGCCAATATTTTTCAAAAAAATTTAAAAGTGAAACAAAGGGGATATTAACAACAACACTAATTTTTATCTTAATCATTTTACTCCCTTTAATATTTTTTATCACAAAACTTTCCATTGAAATATATTCTTTTACACCTGAATTATTAAAGCAGCTTTCAAAAAGTGGAAGTGAAATGGAGAAATATTATTTGGAAGTAAAAAAAATCCTTGATAATTTTGGAATTTCCTTAGGAGATGCTACAAACTTTTTTGCAAAAAAAATCTCATTAATTGTTCAAAAACTATTTCAAAATGTTCTTAAATTTTTTTTCCATTTATTTTTTATTATTATATTTTTTTATTCCTTCTTAAAATATAAGGATTTTTTTATTAAAATATTGAAAATTTTAATTCCCTTCTCAGAAGAGGAGAAAGATATTTTTTTTAAACAGACATCTAATTTTATCCAGGCAATTTTTTATGGTATTTTTTTAACTGCAGTAATTCAAGGGCTTTTTGCAACAATTGGCTTTTATATTTTCAAAATACCAGTCCCATTATTTTTTGGAACCCTTGTTTTTCTTTTTGCTTTTATTCCAATTGGAGGTTCCTCAATTGTATGGATTCCTTTGTCTCTATATTTGATTTTAATTGGGAATTTAAAATCAGGAATAATTTTATTTATCTGGTGTCTTATTTTTGTTTCAACCCTTGATAATTTAATAAGGCCCTATTTTGTTTCAAAAAAGTTTAATGTAAATCCCTTATTCATTTTTATTTCAATATTGGGAGGGGTTTCTGGTTTAGGTGGATTTGGAATATTTTACGGACCTTTAATTTTATTCCTACTACATAGATTTATTGAAGAATTCAATAAAAAAAGAGGGGCTTTATAGCCCCTCTTTTATTAAAATTTATAAATAAAAGATAAGATAAATCTATCCATTGTATCCTTTATACTTGCATCATAATTTCCTGTATAGGCAATTCCATCCTGATCAACTCCGCTATAAGTGCCAGTTGCTTTTTCTTCACCTTTTGTTCTAACAAGAGCAAAATCAAATTGAAAATTTTTAAAAGTCAAACCAGAACCAACTGTCCAGCCATCTACTTCTGGTTTTTCTCCACCAACAAACCAAGAAGCAATTCTGTCTTCTTTGAAATATCCAGCCCTTAAAGGGATAACAAAATTTTCTTTTGGCATCAGAACATATTCTAAGCCAAACCTTAAAGAAGATGTATTAAATTGTCTGTCGTAACCCTGATAAGGGAAAAAATCAGTGTAGTCATAATCCACATATTTAATTTCTCCATCTTTCCAGTTTGCCTTTGAATAATCAATTGCAAAAGTTAAGCTTTTAACTGGATAAATTGCAACTCCAAAACCATAACCAGAGGGCCATTTTATATCAACATCATAACTGTTGCTTGCAAAGGGAGTATTTAAATCCTCATAGCTTTGGGAAAGTTCTCCACTTGCTTTGAAGCCAGAGTGATAGACACCACCAAAGGAAATAAATTTTGTTTTATAAAGAAAACCAAAATCAAAATAAAAATCACTAAAATCATATTTTGTTGAACCAGAAGAAGAATAAATGTAATATTCATTCAAAGAATTTGTAATTTCACCACTATCTTTATATTTTTCTTTGTAATTTGTATCTAAGTAGTTTAAAGAAATCCCTAAATGGAAGTTAGAAGTTATCTGGGAGCTTAAAGAAAAAGTTAAAGTTTTGAAAGAACCACTTCCATCCATTTCCAATTTTCCATTTAAATCTTCAGTATAAATTTCATCACCTTCAAAATAGAAAGTACGATTATAGGAATATTTATTTTCAAAGTCAGGTGGGGAAGAAAGATTTGAGTAAGAGAGCTGCCAGACCAAATTTTTCCCTCCAATTTCAACAGGCATTGAATAAGAAAGGAAAGAAATTGATGAATAATCAGAAGAACCTTCATCTTTTATACTTTGTCCAATATAAGAATATCCATCTTCCCAATTTACTTCTTCATAATCTTCCCATGTAATATCACCTTGATACATATCATAAACAAGGGAAAATTCTGAGGAAACCATTTGGGAAAGTCCTGCTGGATTCCAGGATGCAGCCGTTGCATCATCTGCTACTGCAATAAAGGCGCCTCCCATTCCCATTGCCCTTGCACCAAATCCAAAAATGTTAAAAGCACTTTTGTTAAGAGCACTTTGGGAAAAAAGACTTAAAGCCAAAAACATAAATAAAACAAAAAACTTTTTACACATAAGACCTCCTTAAAATTTTTAGTATTTTATCAAAAATATAAAATATTGACAAATTTTTTATAAGATTTTAAAATTTATTTATGGAAAAGACAAAAAGAATAAGTATATCCTTGGAGGATTCATTTTATAGACTCCTTGAAAGTTTAAGAAAAGAAGAAAAATATGAAAACAGATCTGAGTTTTTAAGAGATTTGGTCAGAGATTACCTAAAAAAGAAAACAATTAAGAAAAATGAGGACTCCGTTGGTGTAATTGTCTTAATATACGATCATAACCAAAGGCTTTTGGAAGAAAAGTTAACAGATTATCAACATAAACATTTTGCAATTATTTATTCAACAACCCATATCCATTTAAATGAAAGAAAATGTTTAGAATCAATAATTTTAAAAGGAAAGGCAGAAGAAATTAAAAATATTTATAATATTTTAAAAAAAGAAAAAGGGGTTTTATTTTCTGATTTGATTATAAATCCCATAGGTGAAATGGAGCTTAATTCTATTTTTTAGATTTTAAGAAGGGGGAAAAAATGAAAAGAAGGTTTGTTTTAGCATTAGGAGGCGGGGGGGCAAGGGCATTGGCACACATTGGCGTTTATAAGGTTTTGAAAGAAAATAATATTAAAATTAAAGCAGTGGCTGGCACTTCAATGGGTGCTTTAATTGGAGCTTTAATTTCAATGAAAAAGGAACCAGAAGAAATCTATGGTATCTTTGAAAAATTTTTAAAAGAGAGGAGTTATATATTTTCAGGGCTTCCAAAACTAATAAAATATCAAGCCAAAACACCTCTTTCTGTATTGACAAGAAATATTAAACAAAGGATATTACTAAATTTAAGTATTAATACAGTGGGTCTTTTTTCTTCTGAAAGAATAAGATATTTTATTGAAAAATTCATTGAGGAAATAAATATTGAAGAACTTCAAATACCATTTTTGTCAGCAGCAACGGATTTATTAACAGGAAAACTTTTTTATTTTAGAGAAGGGAGCTTACATACTTCTCTTGTCTGCTCTGCTTCAATACCAGGATTTTTCAAGCCCTACCCTTATGAAGGAAAGTTATTGGTTGATGGTGGACTTATAGAAGAAGTTCCCGCCCCTTCGGCAAGGAAATTTTTTGGAGAACCAGTATTGGCTGTTGATGTCTCTGAAACACTGCCTCAAATGAGTGGAAAAGAAAATTTAGTTGATTTAACTTATAGATTTTTAAATATTTCCCTTAAATCATTAAGAGAAAATATATTAAAAAATGAAGATTATGTAATAAAGGTTGACTTTAAAGATTGCGAATGGTATGAATTTGAAAAATTAGATTTGCTTATAAAAGCAGGTGAGTTGGCTGCCCATAAATTTTTTGATGAAAGATTTTAAAATTATTATTTTTTTTATTTTAATTTTTTTCTTATCTATAATTTTACCAATTTCAGGTGATGAAGCATATTATTTTGATTGTTCAAAACATTTGGACTGGTCTTTTTTTGATCAGCCACCTCTTGTAATTTGGCTTGTAAAATTTTTTAACATTTTTTTAAATAATAAAATTTCAATTAGGATTCCTTCAATAATTTTTACTTTTTTTGTTTATCTTCTCTTTAAAAAATGGTTAAAGGAAAAAGGTAAAAGTCTATTTTTAATTTTTTCATCAGCCCCCTTAATTTTCTTTGGCTCCTTTTACTTATCAACAGATAGACCATTATCATTTTTTTATCTATGGGCAACTTATATATTGTTAAGAATAGATAAAGAAAATAAAAATTATTTCTGGTTCCTTTTGGGCCTTGCTTTTGGTTTTGGTTTTTTATCAAAATTTCCAATGGTCTTAATTTTACCATTAGTTTTTTATATGTCTTATAAGAAAGGAAATCTTTTTCAATTTCTTATTTTTTCCATTACTTCTTTTTTAATTTCTTTGCCTGTATTTATTTATGCTTACCAAAACAACTGGGCAAATATCACTTTTCAGATTTATGAAAGGCATAAAGATACCTCAAATATTTTAAAAGTTCTTTTAAATTTATGGCTTCCAAATTTAATTTTAATAGGACCTTCATTTTTTATTAAAGGTATATATGAGGCAATTAAAAACTATAAAAAGAATTTAATTTTATTTTTTTCAGGGGCAGTTCCAATTGTTTTTTTTACAATTGCTGGTATTAAAAATCCAGGAGCACCCCATTGGCTTTCCCTTGGTTTTTTACCTCTTTCAATTTTGCAAATTGATAACTGGAAAAAAAGAGAAATAAAAATTTCAGTTTATATAAATACTTTTATAACAATTATCTTTTTAATTATTTTAATTTTCCCAAACCTATTCTTTAAATTTAACCCTTCAATTTTCAAGAATTTTATTGATTTTAATCTTTTAAAAGAAGAAGTATTAAAAGAAAAAAAGAGTGGAGAAATTTTAATTTCCAATTCATACTCAATTGTGGCACTTCTCAATTATCATTTAAAAGAAAAAAATGAATTTTATTTATTTAATATAAATAAAGGAATTCATGGATTATCTTATCTTTACTGGCAGAAAAAATTAAATTTTGATAAAGAAAAATTTCTCCTTATTTCAAGCAAAAAAATAAAAGAAACGACCCTTAAAGATTATTTTGAAGATTATGATTTAAAAATTATAAATATAAATTATAGAAATATTTCAAGGAAATTTTATTTGTACCATTTAATTAAAATAAAAGATAAATCTCCCTTTTATCCTTTTTGATATTATAAATTTTGGATAACGGAAAGAATAAACAAAAAGATTTTTTCTTTTACCTGCAAATTCTATTTAAAAATTAAATTATAAAATTTTTTAAAGGCAAAGAAAAGGATTATTAAAAAGGGAGGGAAATCTCTTAAATAATAATAAATTGTTTTTCTATCAGATACTTTGATTTCTGAAATTATAAAACCTTCTTCAAAAAGCTTCAAAGAAGCCATATTCCTTCCCTTTGAATCAATAAAAGCTGAAATTCCAGTCAGTGCAGACCTTACCACGGGCTTTCCAAATTCAATTGCCTTTGCCTTTGCCAAAAGAAAATGCTGATATGGTCCTAAAGAATCTCCATACCAGGAATCATTTGTCAAAACAATAAAAAACTTTGCACCTTCTTTTATCTCCTTCCTTGAAATCTCAGGAAATATAATTTCATAACAAATTGAAACACCAAATCTTTCTTTAAAATTAAAAATTCCAACCTCTTTACCTTTTTCAAAATCAAGCAAACTCCTTGCAATTTTTTTAAATCCAATTTTTTCAAAAAAACCCCTCAATGGAATATATTCACCAAAAGGAACTAAATGGGTTTTTCTGTAAATATTCTTAATTTCACCATTTTCAAACAAAATAGCTGAATTATAAGATTTATCCATTTCATCTAAATTTGCATTAAAAAGGACTGGAAAATTAAAAGATAAATCTTGTAAATCTTTAAATATAAAATAGTTTTTCTCATAAGGAACTATAAAAAGGGACTCTGGTAATACAAGAAAATCAATTTTTTCTTTTATTTTCTTTGCTATATCAATTCCCTTCCTCAAACCCAAAAAATCTTCTCCATATTTAAACCTTTCCAATTCATTTATATCAACTTGAACAATTGCAATTTTTAAACTATTTTCTTTTTTTTCATAATTTGTCCAGAAAATATTATAAATAAATAAAATTGTAAAAAATAAAAACCAAAAATAATTAATTTTTTTTTCAATTATTTGAAAAACAATTCCTAAAAAAAAGAATAAAATAACAGCTGAAAATCCATAACTTCCAAAAATTGAAAGCCCTTGAACCAAAAAAGGAAAATATAATAAAGGAAGGTGGATGGGGTTCCAGGGAAAACCAGTTAAAACAATTCCTCTTAAATACTCAAAGAGCCAAAAGAACAAAGGAAAAATAAAAATAAATTGTTTTTCAGGGAAAAAAGTAGCTGCAAGATAGGAGAAGGAAAAATATAAAGAAAGATAAATAGAAAGAACCAAAATAGCAAAGGAACCAAAAATTAAAGGAAGGCCACCATAAACTTTTAAAAATTTAATAAGCCATAAAAATGAAAAAAAATAAAAAAAAGTTGAAAAAAATAGGATTTGAAAGAAAGAAATTTTTCTATTTTCTTTATATTTAAAAAGAATATGTAAAAATAATAAAAGAGAAAGATAAAAAGGCAAAAAAGAAAAGGGTTTTCCAAAGAAAACCCCTGAAATAAAACCTAAAATAGATGGATATAAATATCTTTTAAGAATTTGCTGTTTGAACTTGTGCTTTTGCCAACTTTGCAAGATGTTTCATTAAACGTGATTTGTACCGAGCCCCTGTTTTCCAGTGGATCACACCTTTTTTAACTGTTTTATCAATCTCTTTTTCAATAACTGGAGCCATCTTTTTTGCTTCTTCTAAGGACTTTTTTTGCAGAATTTCTCTAAACTTTTTGATAAAAGTTTTCATCCTGCTTTTTTTTGCTTTGTTTCTATCTCTTCTTTTTTCGTTTTGCCTTTCTCTTTTTAATACTGACTTGCTTTTTTTCTTTGGGCTCTTTTTTATTTGTGACATAATTCCTCCTAATTAACTGCTATTCCTAATGCTTTTAATTTTTCTTTGGCTCTATTTGCTTCTTCTGTTGATGGATACTCATAAACACAATATTGAAGTTCTACTATCCCCTTTGTCTTTTCTCCAATTTCAAGCAAGCTTAAACCTTTTTTTAACCTTGATTCTGGTGCTTTTTCTGATTTTGGAAACCTTTTCAATAATTCCTCATAATTTTCAATTGCCTTTTTATAATTTTTTAATTGATAATGACTTTCAGCAATATAAAAAATTGCATCATCTGATTTTTCAGTTGAAGGGAAGTCCTTCAAGTATTGTTCAAAACCAGAAATGCTCAAAGTATACCTTCCTTTCATAAAATCATTTAAACTTTCTTCAAAGACATCTACATCAGTTGCCTGTGCTGGCAATGGCTGTGGGGTTGAACCTTGAACTGGTTGAACCTTTAAACTTTGCAACTCCTTTTGTGTTTGTGAAATCTGCTGTGATAAGTTAGATAACCGATCATTTGTATCTTTTAACCTTTCTTTGAGAGATTCAACCTGAAGCGAAAATTCATTCATTTTAGTGGCAATATCTGCATTTGTCTTTGAAATTTTTTGAACTTCCTTTTCAATTGACTTTGATAAATCCTGAATATCCTTTTGTTTTACACTATTCCTTTTTATTTCAAGGATCTGGGATTCTAAATCATTTAATTTTATATAAATTCTGTCTATATCTTTTGAAGAAGTACAACTTATTAGAAATAAAAGAACTAATGTAATTATAAAATTTTTCATTTAGAAATAATTACAAAATGGGCACGTCTGTTTTGCCACCAGCAACTTTCATTATGACATAAAGATAAGGGTTTTTCTTTTCCAAAAGAGATTGTTTCAATCCTATCCTCATCAATTCCTAAAGAAACCAAATAATACTTTGCAGCGTTTGCTCTTTTTTCACCAAGAGCTAAATTATATTCCCTTGTCCCTCTTTCATCACAATGCCCTTCAATTTTTATTTTAATTGAAGAATTTCTTTTCAAAAATCTTGCATTTTCTTCCAGAATGGATTTATATTCTTCTTTTATATCAAATTTGTCATAATCAAAGTAAATATGTTTTAAATATGCCATTTTATTTAATTCATCAATGCCATAAGATAAAATATCCTCTGCTGGTGTCTCTGTTACGGGCTTTATAACTTCTGGTTCTGGAATAACTTCTTCCTTTTCTACAACAGGTGCTTTTTCTTCTTCCACCACCGGCTTTGCTTCTTTCTGAAGCTTTGGCTCTTTATGTGCACAGGAAAATAAAATTAAAAAAGCAAAAAATAATGTTGCATATTTGGCCATACAAGCTCCTTAAAATAAAAATATAGAGCGGGAAACGGGATTCGAACCCGCGACCCTAACCTTGGCAAGGTTATGCTCTACCAACTGAGCTATTCCCGCTTTTTTAAATATTTTACTTGAATTTAAAAAAATGTCAAGTGCCGAAGGCCGGACTCGAACCGGCACGGGGTCACCCACACGCCCCTCAAACGTGCGCGTCTACCAATTCCGCCACTTCGGCTTATAAATATTATAACAAAAAAATTTACGCTTTTACTATACAATCAACTGGACAAACAGATACACATTGAGGAGAATCAAAATAACCTTGACATTCAACACATTTATCTGGATCAATGATGTAGATTGGATCTCCTTCTGAAATTGCATTAACAGGGCATTCTGGTGTACAAGCACCACAAGCAATACAGGTATCCAAAATCTTCATAGCCATAAAAATATCCCTCCTTTTATTAAATTAGAAAAAAATTTTACCACTTTTCTTTAAATTGTCAAGTTAAATATATCATTTAGAAAACATATTGTCCCAAAACCATAGGAAATATTTATTATTGTGCTTTCGTGGAATTCCTTTTTGTAGGTAGCAGTTCCATCAAATAAAAAGAAGACCTCAAAATTATTCATAAAGGCAGACCTTGCTGTTGTTTCACAACAACAATTTGTCAAAACACCTCCAATTAAAACTCTTTCAATCTTTCTGCCCTTTAATATTTGATAAAGCCCTGTTTCTTTAAAGGCATCATAATAATTTTTTTTAATATAAATTGCATAGTCAATTAAAAAATCAAAATCATTGATTATCTGGCTTTGAGGGTCTTTTTCCAATATTGGAGAATTCCACCATTTTTTCATTAAGGGATGCTTTTTTTCATTATCAATATGCCTTGTTAAAACAACCGGAAGGTTTTTTTCTTTATAAAGCATTGAGAGTTTTAATAAATTTTCTTTGATACTTTCTGAAGAATGAACATAAGCATCTCCTTCTTTTTCAGTAAAATATTTTTGCATATCAATTATCAAAAGGGCACTTTTTTCAAAAGAAAATTCAAATTTATTTTTATTTAATTTTTTCTGCCATTTTTGAATAAAATTCTGGGTAAAATAATTTTCCTTCATTTTTCAAAAAAATCCTTCAATATTTTATTATGATCAAAAGCTAATTTTAAATTTTCATTATATTTAAAAAACCTTGCTTCTCTTGCATCATCTCCTCCCTTTAAATTTCCTCCAATTATTTTACAATGATAAACAATTGAAATTGTATGCCCCCTTGGATCCCTTTTTGGATCTGAATAGACATTGTGAAGCTTTAAAATTTCTACATCAAGCCCTGTTTCTTCCTTAACTTCCCTCACCACTGCTTCTTCCACCCTTTCTTCATATTCAACAAAGCCACCTGGTAAAGCCCATCTGTCCTTAAAAGGCTCATTTTTTCTTTTGATTAAAAGGACCTCTTCTTCTTCATTTAATATAATTGCATCAACAGTTAAGGATGGTTTTTTTCTTTCCAACTTTTCCTCCAAAAAATTTTTTTATTTCTTCAACAGGATCATCTGTTATTAATTCTTCTATACTTTTTTCAAACCAATAATCTGGAAGATATTTTGAATAAGTTTTTTCTTTAAATCTTTTGCAAATTAAAACTACAATGCCTCTATCTTCTTCTGATCTTATAACTCTCCCTGCTGATTGTATTACCCTTGTAATTCCCGGGATTATGTAAGCATAAGAAAAACCATTCTCTTCTTCCTCTTCATAATATTCTTTTAAAAGTTCCTGCTCTAATGAAACTTGTGGAAGTGAAGGTGATACAATAAATACACCTTTGAAGATCTCCTCTGGATAATCAACCCCTTCTGCAAAAAGCCCACCAGATACAGCAAAAAAAAGTTTTCCCTTTCCTCTTTTTTTCACATTATTTATCAATTCTTTTGATTCCTTTATATTATGTCCCTTTTCTTGAACCAATATTTTTTTTCCTTTGAAATCATAAAAAGATAAGACATTTTTCATATATTCATAAGAAGGAAATAAAACCAAAAAATTTCCAGGGATTGAATTTCCCATTTCATATAAAAGTTTTGCTAACTTTGGTGCTTCTTCTATTCTTTTCTTATATGTGGTATCAATAAAAGGATAGATTAAAATCTTTCTATTTTCCTTTGGGAAAGGAGATGGAAAAGTTGTCTCTATTGTATTATTTGAAGGAAATCCCAATATTCTTTTGTAAAAATATTGTGGCTCTAATGTAGCAGACATTGCAATTGTAGAATAAGTTTTTTTAATTATTTTACCTAAAAAAGGAGCTGGATCCAAGCATAAAATTTTAATTTTTTTATCATCCTTTTCTTTTTTATATAAAACCTTAAACTTTGAAGAAAAATAATCCAAAACCCTTGTAAATTTATTTAAATTAAAATAAAAATCCAAAAAATTATCTTCTACAAGTTGGACTTGGTTTTTAAGATATGAAAAATATTCGAGGATTTGGCTTTCCATTATTTGCATTGAATCTTTAAAGATTTTTTGATTTAATTCAACTATCCTTTCACCTTCTTTTTGATAATCTTCATCTAATTTTTCAAAATAATTTTCAATTAACTCCAGCCCATTTTTTAGGACCTCTCCTGCTTCAATGGGACAAGATAAAACTCTTTCCTTTGCAAATTGAATCTGGCTAAATTTTACCTCAGGCGACCAATAACCCCTTCCCCTTTCAACTAAATTATGTGCTTCATCTATTATTAAAACAACATTTGCCAAGGATGTCTCTTCTTTTAAATCAAAAAAACTAATATAAGGATCAAATATATAATTGTAATCACAGACAACAAATTTGCAATGATTTAAAAGTTCCAAAGAAATCTCAAAAGGACATACCTCTTCTTTTTTTGAAACTTCAAAAACAACATCTGGGTCTATATGATAAAAACTTCCTAATATCTTTCCTATCATTCCGCTTTCTTCTTTCTTCTTGCCATAATCCTTTGCATAAGAACAAAACTTTTCATGGCAAAGGGTTGCAGAAGAAGGGCATATCTTTTCCTTTGCCCTTATTTGAATTGAATGAAAAACACCAGAGGTATTTATCTTCTTTATTACTTCCACAGCCATATCTTGCTGGAGTGTTTTTGAAGTTAAAAAGAAAAGTTTTAAATTCTTTTCAAGGCAGAATTTAATTGATGGCAGAATTGATGAGACAGTTTTTCCAAGCCCCGTTGGTGCAGAAATTAAAATATTTTGTTTTTTGTTTAAAGAATCTTCAATTTCACAAATTAGTTCTTTTTGATAAGGTCTATATTTTGGATAAATAAAAGATATTTGTTTTGCAAATTCCCTTTCTTCATATTTTTTTTCCTTTTTTGCTTCAATTGCCCTAATGATTTTTCTTATCCTGTTTAATATATAACTTTCAATCCTTTGCTTATCCACCTCAAATTCAAAGATCTTTTTGTCCTGTGTTGCAATATCTAAAAGAATTATATGGCTTTTTATTTCTTTTTTTTCTAAGATAGACAAAATAAATGCATAAATCTCTGCTTGCTTTCTATAAATATCCCAGGTTTGACTTTCAAAAAAAGAAGGAAAATCCTTTGCAAAATGCAAGGTCTTCACTTCTTCAATAATTAAATTTCCATTTTCTTTTTTAAGTCCATCTGCTCTTCCTTGCAAAAAGATCTTCCATCCCATTACTTCAAATTGATGTTTTAAAAAAACTTCCTTTTGATAACTTTCATCTTTATAAATTTGTTCTTCATAATATCTTGAATGTAAGGACTGCCCAACCCATAACCGCTCATAACCTTCGCTTCCAGAAAATCCAATCTTTATTTTTTCTCCTTCTGTTATCAAATCCCCAACAGATAAATAAATCTCTTTTTTTTCTTCATCAATATATAAACTCATTTCTTTACAAAATCACATAAATTATTTAAAAAACATTCATCACACTTTGGCTTTTTTGCATTGCATAACTTTCTTCCATGAAGAATTAAAAGCATTGATAATTGATACCATTTATCCTTTGAAAATTTTCCCATCAAATCAACTTCAACCTTTTCTGGCTCCTTTTTATCTGTCAAACCCAATCTTTGTGATACCCTCAAAACATGTGTGTCAACTGTTATCCCTTCAACAATTCCAAAAGCCTGGCTTAAAACAACATTTGCTGTCTTCCTTCCTATTCCAGGTATTTTAGTTAATTCTTCCATTGAAGGAGGAACTTTTCCGTTATATTTTTCTGCTATAGTTTTGCATAAATTTTTAATTGTCTTTGCTTTATTTTTATAAAAACCAGTTGATTTAATATCTTCTTCTAATTCTTCTTGTGGAACCTTTAAATAATCCTCTAATTTTGTATATTTTTTAAACAAATCCTTTGTAACAATATTTACTCTTTCATCGGTACATTGGGCAGACAAAATTGTTGCAATCAATGATTCTAAGGGGTTTGAAAACTTTAAAAAGGGTTTCACTTCACCATAATTTTTTTTCAGTAATTCAAAAATTTTATCTTCTTTTTTCATAATAATTTAAATCCTCCTTTATCTTTTCAATATCCCAGGCATTTACACAGTTTTCTTTAAAAAGAAGACCTTTCCTTGACATTAAAAGACCAAAAAAGACATCCCTTAAATCCTTTGAATAATGGGCATCTGGATTTATACAAACTGGAACATTTAAACTTTGAGCCAAAGGAATAAATTTCCAATCCAAATCAAGCCTTAAAGGATTTGAATTAAGCTCAATCCATTTTTTCCCTTCCGATAATTTTTCCAAAATTTTTTCAATGTCAATTTCATATCCCTTTCTTCCTAAGAGAATCCTCCCCTCTGGATGGCCAAATATCTTTAAATAATTATTTGAAATTGCTTTCTCAATCCTTTCCATCTGTTCTTCTTTTCTTAAATTAAAACTTGAATGGATCGAGCCAACAACATAGTCCAGTTTAGACAAGACATCATCTTCATAATCCAAATTTCCATTTAATAAAATATCACTTTCAACACCAGAAAAAATTAAAAATTTATTTTCTTTGCTTAAAACTTCTATCTCTTTAATTTGTTTTAATAATTCTTCCGCTTCCAAGCCACCTGCATACTTTGCAGTCCTTGAATGGTCTGCTATACCTATGAATTTAAATCCAATTTCCTTTGCAACTTTAACATAATCTTCAATCTTAGATGCCCCATCACTTTCAATTGTATGGTTATGAAAAGTTCCAAAAATATCTTTAAGATCAATTATCCTTGAAATCAAATGTTTTTTTGCAATTTCTACTTCCCCAATCCCTTCCCTCATCTCAGGTGGAATGAAATCCAAGCCAAGTTTTACATAGATTTCTTCTTCTGAACTTAGATTATCTTCAATTTTTCCAATTTCCTCTATTTTTTCAATATGTTCCTTTGAACCCGTCAATTCAAATAATCTTTTATAAAAATTTTTGCCACCCTGGTATATCTTTACATTATATCCTTCAAAATTAAATTTAATTTCGCCTCCATCAAATTTTACTTCCTTTTCTTTTAAATCTTCAGAAAATTTTTCAAAAGAAATATCTTTTAAAAGAAACTCAAGGCAATCAATTACAGGTAATCTCCTCCTTAACTGCCCAACTGGGTATAAATTTTTATATTTTCCTAAAATCTTTTCTTCTAAGGCAATGGCTTCATTTAAAAGAAGCTTCCCTTTTATACTTTCATAAAACTTTAAACTTTCTTTTAACTTTTCCTGTGTCTTTTGACCAAAACCAGAAAGATTTAGGAGCCGGTTTTCATAAATTGCATACTTTAAATCTTGAATTGAAGTTATATTTAATTCCTTTTGAAGGGTTAGCAACTTTTTTGGTCCTAAATTTGGGATTTTTAATAGCTCTAAAAATTCTGGTGTAAATCTATTTTTTAAATCTTCCAAGGCAGGATGGGTTCCTTTTTCATAAATTGTATAAATAAATTCAGAAATTGAAGGACCAATGCCTTTAATTTTATTCAAATTCTTTTCTTTTACTAAATCTTCAAAATCTTCTAAGGAAAGCAAAATCCTTCCCGCATCATAATATGCCTTTACTTTAAAAGGATTTTCCCCTGAAAGCTCTAAAAGGGTAGCCATTTCTTTTAAGGACTCACTAATCTCTTCCTTTTTCACACATTAAATTTAACAAAATTAAAAAATTAAATCAAGATTTAAATAAAAGAAAATCAAAATTTAAAATACTTTTAATAATGAATCTTTAATTTCAAAAAAAGCAGAAGAAATTGCATAGGAAGCTCTACCTTTAA
>JBBISU010000050.1:0-22391 GCA_037441225.1 Acidobacteriota bacterium | reverse complement strand
CTTTATTATTAAAAACTATTAATCAATAAAATTGAGCAACTTGGGTTAAGATAAATTTTTTAAATTCTAAAAGATTGGAATTCCTTTAAAGAATAGATTTAAAGAAGAGAGTAGAAAAGTTAAAAAGTCAGATGCTAAAATTCTTCAACTTCAAAATAAATATTTATCTCTGGGTTTGTCGCTTGCAAAATTTTTATTGTTTTATCTATATCTCCTAAGGGTTTCATATCTATATGGTCTTTATGGAAAAATGCCTTTATCTTTGTTACTTTTCCTTTTTCACTCTCAATTTCTAAAAACCCACCTGTTTCTTCTGCAGATTGTTTCAAGAAAGGTATTCCAAGTCCAAATTTTTTACCTTCCTTTGATGTAAAAAAGGGATTTTTTATTTTTTCTATCAATTCCTTCTCCATACCTTCTCCATCATCAATTATTTCAATGGTAAGCCCATCTCCTTCTTTTTGAAACTTAAAATAAATAAAAACATTTTTTGCCTTTGCCCTTATGGAGTTTTCAACTATGTCAAGTATATGTAAGGACAAATCTTCCATTAAATCTTTATAAACCTCCCATCCTTATTTTTAAAAGCAAGATAAATTTCTTCAAAATTTAAATCTTCTATGTAAAGGAGAGAAAACCTTTGACCAATTTCCTTTAAAAAATGGGCATCCGAAGACCTTAATAGTAGTTAACCCTGTAAGCAAGATTATATTTGGCTTTGAAAGGGCCAAAACATCAGACATAAGATCTGCTGCCCCTCCTGCCTGACCTCCATTTCAAGGTCTGCTCCATTTGTTAAAACCCTTGCATCTAATAATTTAACTATTTCTTTTAGTTTCATAATAATATTATACTTTAAATATTAAAAAAATCAAAAATTCTTACAAATTACTATTTAGATTCTTTCTTTATAATTTTTTCAACCACTTCTTCTGCTTCCAGGGGATGGGAAAAATAAAAACCCTGTGCACAATTACATTTGAGTTCTTTTAATTTTAAATACTGGAGCTCTGTTTCGACACCCTCTGCAAGTGCCTTCATTCCTATTGTATGAGCCAAGGAAACTATTGTATGAACAATAGGAATTTTTGGAGATTTCTGTGTCATCTGCCCTATAAATGATTTGTCAATTTTGAGTGTATCAATAAGGAAGTGTTGAAGATAATTTAAAGAGGAATAACCTGTACCAAAATCATCTAAAAATAGTTTTACTCCCAGATTTTGAAGTTGAAAAAAAATTGCTTGAGCACTGGCAATGTTTTCCATTAATGTGCTTTCAGTTATTTCAATAATGAGATTTTTTGGTTCAATATTTGTGTCTTTTAAAACCTGAGATATATAAGATATTAAATTAGGGTTAGAAAACTCTCTGCTTGAAAAATTCACACTAACATATAATTTTTCAACAGATTTTTTTATATCAAGCCATTTTTTAAAATTCTCACAAGAGATATTAAAAACATATTGATCAATTAAAGAAATGAAACCTGCTTCTTCTGCAATGGATAAAAAATTTATAGGGTTAAGTAAACCTTTTTCTGGATGCTTCCATCTCACAAGGGCTTCAAAACCTACTATGTGTCCTTTTAACAAATCAAATACTGGTTGATAATAAACACAAAATTCCTTTTTTTCAATTGCTTTCCTTAGAGCTGATTCCATCTTTAAATTTTCAATTGCTTTCTTATACATTTCTTCATTAAAAATAACACAATTAGCTCGACCCTTTGCTTTTGCTTTATGCATTGCAATATGGGCATCTCTTAAATAATCTTCTGGTCTTTCTAAACCCTCCATACTCATAACTATTCCAACGCTTGCAGACAAAAAAACTTCATTACCTTCAAGATTAATTGGATGTTCAAGTTCTGAAATAATTTTTTGTGCAATTTTGGTTGTTTCTGTTACATCTTTTACTTCTTCTAAGAGGATCAAAAATTCATCAGCACTAAAGCGAGCCACTGTATCAATAGGTTTTATTATTTTTTTTATCTTTTCAGCAACTAAAAGTAGAACTTTATTTCCCAGATTATGCCCAAGTGTTTCATTAATTATTTTGAATCTATCTAAATTAAGATGAAGGACAGAAAAACGGAAGTCCTTTATCCTTTTAATGCGGTTTAATGCTTGATTTAAACGATCTACAAAAAGGGCTCTATTTGGCAATCCAGTAATTGAGTCATAAAAAGCATCATGGAGGATCTGTTCTTCTGCTCTTTTTCTGTCTGTTATATCTGTCTGTGATCCAGCCATTATAGTAGGTTTATTGTTTTTATCTCTTACAGCAAGACCCCTTGTTATAACCCATCTATAGGTTTGATTTTTATGAAGTATTCTGTGTTCAACTTCAAAGTTTGGTTTTAAACTATCTAAATGAGCTTGTAATTCTGCTTTAAACATCTCTATATCATCTGGATGAACAAGAGAAAACCATACTTCAGGATTATCCGCAATTTCTTCTTCAAAATAACCTAACATTTCTTTCCACCGAGTAGAAAAATATATTTTTCCACTTATAAGGTTCCAATCCCATAGCCCGTCATTTGCTCCTTTTACTGCAAGGGCATATCTTTCTTCGCTTTCTCTTAATGCTTCTTCTGCTTTTTTCCTTAAGGTAATGTCACGGGCAATTCCTTGAATTTTTCCATCTTTTAAAAGTTTTATACTTATTTCAGCAGGCAAACTTGTTCCATCTTTTCTTTTTAAAATTAATTCCAAAACTAATATTTTCCCTGACAGAATTTCTTCAATTTTAAGGGGAATGGTTTCTTCATTTTCTTTTTTTATTATTTCAAGAAAATTCATTCCAATAAGTTCTTCTTTTTGGTAATTTAACATATGACAAGCACTTGGGTTTAATTCAATTATAGTAAAATTTAAATCCATAATGAAGATTCCATCAGATGCCTGTTCTATTAAACTTCTGTACTTTTCCTCGCTTTTTTTTAATTCTATTTCAACTTCCTTTCTTAAATTAATTTCCCTTTCCAAATCCTGCATTTTTTTATTTAATTTTTTAACTAACCTTTCATTATATAATTTAAAGATTTGTTCTTCTTTATCAAGTTGTGGTTTCTTTGCCTTAAAACCATTTTGACTTACATAATCAATTATTTCTTTTATTTTTTTTGCAAATTCTACTGGATCCATTGGCTTTTTTAAAAAATAATCTGCTCCTAATTTTAAGGCAAATTCTTCATCCTTTGGATCAGTATATGTTGCTGTATAAAAAATAAACGGGATGTTATTATAATTATCATTAAATCTTACCTCCATACATAGTTGATAGCCATCCATAATTGGCATTAAAATATCAGAGATAATAATATCAATTTTTTCTTTTTCCAAAACTTCAAGGGCTTCTTTTCCATTTGAAGCAGTATATACTTCATATCCTAAACCTTTTAACATCGTCTCAAGATAAAACCTGTTTTCTTCCTGGTCATCTACAATAATTATTTTCCACTTCTTTAAAGATTTTTTCTCAGACATATTTTTGCACCTCCTTTATAAATATTTCCGGATTTATTGGCTTTTCAATGTATGCAGTACAGCCTGCCTCTAAAGATTTTTCCCTGTCCCCAACCATTGCATAGGAAGTCACAGCAATAATTGGAATGTTTTTTAATTTATCATTTTCCCTCAGCTTCCTTGTAACAGAATAACCATCTAATAAAGGAAGCTGAATATCCAGCAAAATCAAATCAGGGGTTTCTTCAATTACAATTTCAAGACCCCTTATTCCATCTTTTGCTTGCAAAATATTATGGCCTAATTTAGAAATTATAAACTTCATCATATAAAGATTTGATTCATTGTCTTCAATTATAAGAACTTTAGCCAATTTATACCTCCTTAAATTTAATTGGAAAATTAACAGTAAAAGTACTTCCCTTCCCAAATTCACTCTCTGCTTTTATTGTGCCTTTTAAAAGTGTTGTTAGCTTTTTGCAAAGATAAAGTCCAAGCCCAGTTCCTTCATATTGTTTAGTTGGAGACATATCTATTTGTTGAAAGGGCTGAAAAAGTTTATTCATTTCTTCTTTTTTTATTCCTATTCCTGTATCACAAACTCTTACAGAAATCTCATCGTTAACTTTAAATGCTTCTATTGAGACACGCCCTTTTTCAGTAAACTTAACAGCATTTCCAACTAAATTCATCAATATCTGCTTAACCCTCCTTCTATCACTTTCTATTATTAAATTATCCTCAAAATTCGTTTCTAAGAAAATTTCTTTTTTTGAAGCCATTGGCTTTATAATTGATAAAACTTCTTTAATAATATTACATAGGTCTACCTTTTCAATTAAAAGTTCAACTTTATTTGATTCAATCTTAGAGATATCCAAAATGTCATTGATTAAATTCAAGAGGTGATTTGCGCTGTTATAGACCATAGTAAGTTGCTTTTTTTGTTCTTCATTAATTTCACCTGCCATCCCCATTAAAATCAAGCCAGTAAATCCAATTATTGAATTTAGAGGGGTTCTTAATTCATGGCTCATACTTGCAAGGAACATACTTTTTAATCTATCTAATTCTGTAAGGCGTGCATTTGCTTCTGCCAGTTCTCTTGTGCGTTCTTCAACTCTTTTTTCCAGTTCTTCATTTAATTTTTTTATTTCTTCTTCTGCTTTCTTTCTTTCATTTATATTTCTTATTATTACGAGATCTGCTTTTCCACCTTCATAAGGGATTATAGCAGCATTTACTTCAGAATAAATTTTTTCTCCGCTCTTAGAGACAAAAACAGTTTCATACATTGAAGGCACTTCTTTCCCATTCAAACGCTCTTCATAAAACTTTTTAATTTTTTCCACTTCCCCTTTATCAACCCATTTAAGGAAAAAACTACCTATCAATTCTTCTTTTTTTGCTCCTGCCATTTCTGCAACTGCTGGATTAACATAAGAAAAACAACCATCTTTAACAATTACAATTCCATCTTTTGCACTTTCAACCAATGTCCTATATTTTGTTTCACTTTCCCTCAAAGCCATTTCTGCCCTATCCTTTTCAATAGAACTTTCATATATTTTGTTTAACATTTCATTAAAGCCTTTAAATAAAATTCCAAATTCGTCTTTCCTATCTTCTATAACCCTTATTGTATAATCATTTTTTTCTGACACCCTTTTTATTGCTTCCACAAGTTGAAGAATTGGACTTGACAATGTTTTATGTGTTAGAAATGCTATTCCTAAAGATAGAAACATTCCACAGACAAAAGCTATGGCTGCAACAATAAATGTTGAGAATAGAATTTTTTTAAAATATTTTAAATCATATTGAAGGACAACCCAGCATATAATTTCATTCTCTTGAATTATTGAACGGATGTGGTAAAGGCTGTTTTTTTCTTTAATTTCTGCATTTTCAAGTTTTAATATTGGGAAATCACCTGAGTAGTTTTCTTTTTTATAATCTGCAAAAACCTTCTTTGAAGGAGTTATAATCAGTGCCCTTACAATATCTGGTTCTGTTTTTAAAGAATCCAAAACTTCCTTTGCTGAATTATTATCATGAAAATTTAAAGGTGAAGTACAATTATAGCCAATAATTTGGGATATTGTATCTAATTTAGTGCTAATTGTTTTTTTCAAGATACTTTTTTCATAAAAAAAGAAAAATAAAGTACCTAAAAAAAGAATTACAAAGACAATAAAAAGATTTAATATAATTAATTTATTTTTAATTGGAATGTTTTTAAATTTGAACATACTATTCACTCTCTCTTATTATTCTGGTAGCAAGTTTAAGAATTTGAGAACTTGGTTTTATGCCTTTATTTTTTAAAATTGCCTCATTTATTTCAAATTTAATGTTTCCCTCATTTAAAACAAAATTTATGGCAATCCCTTTTTCACATAGACCTTCTTCTTCACCTATAACAAGCACCTTTATATTTTCTGTTTTATTTATAATTTCAGAAAGCAAAATTGTTGAAGTTTTTGCTATAAAAAGAATCTGGGGTTCTCCAATTTCATCAATACTATTAATACTTTTTACTTTAATTTTTTTACCTAAGGCAGATTTCTTTTTTGAGATTTCCTTTAATGGTTTTAAGACCTCACTTTTTCCAAAGATATCAATTTCAAAATATTCTTTATTTTCCAAACCAATCCATTCAAAATATTTTATAAAATGGTAAATAAAAACTGCTTTCAGTTCATATTAACTTACAATTATATCTTCATTTTGCATCAAATTTTTTGCTTCAAAGGGTAACAAGAAAAGAGGTAAAAGCAAAATAATTATTAAAAATCTAAAAATCATATCCAATCCAAAATCTAAAAGTTCTACCTGGCTGCCTGTATCTGTCAGGTGGAAGATTTGATGAATGGTAATAAACTGAGTTGAGAAGATTATCTATGGCTATCTGTCCTGATAACTCTTTTAATATTTTAAAGTTTATTGAAGCATAGCAAACAAAGGCACTATCAATTTTATTATTGCCAGTTGAAGAAATTATTTTAGGGTTTTCTTTTTCTCCATAGTATCGACATCTTAAGTTAGAATCTAAATTGTTATTTAAATAATAATATAATTGAAATCCAGAAGTATGTTTTGATATTTCAGGGATTTGTTTTTCTTTTTCGTCTCTTGAATCATTAAAAGTATAGTCAAAAGTCCCTTTCAATCTTTTCCATTTATAAATAAACATTAGTTCAAAACCCTTTGTTTCAACTTTTCCAGAATTAATCCATCTCCAATTGTTGTCTATAAATTTTTTTACAAGGAGATTATCCATATTATTTTTATAAATTGAGGTTTCTAATCTTAAATTATTTGTGATTTCAAAGATATTTGAAAATTCTATGGAATTTATCTCTTCAGGTTTTAAATCTTTATTCCCAAGGCCATCTGTATAATCCCAGGGCTTTGGTGCACGAAAAGCCTCCATGTATAATAGCTTTCCAGTATAAATACTTTTCTTATAAATAGTCCCTGCTCTTGGTGTTAGTACATCTCCATAATAATTACTGCTGTCATATCTGGAGCCAAAAAACAAATTTAACTTTTCATTTATATTAAATATTGCCTGTCCAAAGATACTGAATAAGTTATTTGAAATCATAGAAGGTTTTTGGGGCTTTGGAGGTCTTTCATCCTCTGCATTACTATAAGCTATAGAATAACTTTCTGAAAGTCTTTCTTTTTCATTTAGTAGACCAAAGGTAATATTAAATTTCTTCAAAGGAAAAAGGTTCAAAATTGTTTCTTGTCCGATAAGATTTCCAGGCCGGTAATATCTATATTGCTTTCCCTCTGTTTCATTTGTTTTAAGTTCTATAATGGGAATTGTATCATCCATAACTTCAGTATTTCTGTAATATACTGTACTTTTTAAAGAAATATTCTCCTTCTCAAAAAATTGATACTTTGCAAATATATTTAAGAATCTAATGTGCCAGTTTACATTATAATCACTTAAATTTGTATTAATTGTCTTTTAAACTGTAGCCCTTGAGGCATTTTTGTCTTGAAAAAGAAAACCAAAAGTTAAGTTATTGAAAAAAATTTTCCTTCAAAAGTATAATCATCTTCAAAATTATCTATTTTATCAGTCCACATATAATCACCTTTCCTGCCTCTAAGGTCTGCCTTATCACTTTTTTTAACCATACCAGAAAGGTTAAAGCTAAAATTACTATCTTCCTTTGAATATTCATAATAAAAATCTGAAAGAAATGTTGAAAAATTGCCCCCAAGAATTGATACTCTGTTCCCATTGTTTTTCTTTGGGTCTTTTGTGATTATATTTATAATCCCTGAAACAGCATTTGTGCCATATAAGGAAGAAGCAGGTCCATAAACAACTTCAATTCTTTCAACATTTGAAAGATTATGTTGCCCCCTCCATAAAAACCACCTGAATTAAGTTCATTTAATAAGACGCCATCAACCAATAAAAGTATTAAATTATTCTGGCTTGGAAGTCCTCTCATAAAGATATAACTGTTAAAACCTAATATATTTCTAAATTGAAAGCCAGACAGATCCATCAATGCTTGTTCAAGAGTAAAGTATCCATTTTCACGAATTTGTTCTTTTGTAATTATGTGAACAGTTGCCGGGACTGAAGAAAGCACCTGAGGGATTTTTGTTGCTGATATGACTTTTATGGATATGAGTTCTGATAAGTCCATTTCTAAAAGTTTATCTAATTTTTCCTGAGAAAGAGCAAAATTTGAAATTATCAAATAAAAAATTATTAAATAATTATAAAAAAAATTTTTCTTATTTAATTTAAAATTTAATAGATTTTTAAAGAAAGACCATCCTTTCCTCTGAAATTTTTTCATAATCAAATTATACTATTTTAAATTATTTTATGTCAACAACTAAGTTTACAAAATCTTATTTGAAAAAATAATTATTTGAATCATACCAGAAAAGGAAATCTAAGTGGTTAGGTGGAATGTTAATTTTTTTTGAAAAATTTAAAATCTTTTCTTCAATTTCATAATAAATTTTCTTTGAAATTGTTTTTGGAATTTTTTTGATTATTTTATACTTTAAAGCACATCTTAAAATGTGCCTGTCAATTATTACTAAATTTTTTGATCTACCAATATTTCTTAAAAAATGGGACGCCTCTTTTAGCCCAAGGCCTTTAATTTTTTTTACAAGTTCTTCTCTTAAAATTTTTTCTTCATCAAAAAAATTTAAAAAATCTCTTAAAAAACCTTTCCCATTTTTGAAAAAAAATTCCCTTGCCAAAATGATATATTCTGCTTTGTGATTTTTAAATCTTATGAAATTTATTTTTTTCACAATTTCTTTTTTACTTCCTGAAAACAATAAATTATTTTCTTTTAAAATTTTTACTGCTTTGTCACAATCAAGTGCCTTTGTTTGTGGTGTCAGGAGGCAGAAGATAAGTTCTTCAAAGAGTTTTTCATCACTTCCCCTTTCCCAAATCTCTTCAAATTTTTTTAACCTTTTTTCAATTTTATCTTTAATTGAATTATAAAGATTAAAAAGAGGGAAGCCCTGTGATGATATACTTGAAGTCCTCATCATCCCATTGTATTCCACCACCAAAAAAGAAACTCCTTCTTTCTTTGTTTAGTGGATCATCATAACCCATTGTCAGATATAAAAAGGAATAAGGATAGTACCTTGTTGAAAATTTTAAATGGGTCTTTTTACCTTCCGTTGAAAAATCAAAGGCATCCATTGATAAAAACAATTTATCTTTTAACAAATGGTAATCAACCCCAATTCCACCATAATTTTGCTCCATTCCTGCTCTCAATGAAAAGGGGTAAAAATTCCATCCAAACATAAAGGTTAAAGAAAATCTTTTATCATATTTAACTGTTTCTGTATATGTTTTTGTATAGGTCCCATCAGGATAATAGGTTATGACTTCTTCTGTTTTTTCTTTCCTCACACCAAAGGGATCATCTACCCCTTCAAATAAATAAAATCTTTTTGGATTTGTTGCCAATCTTACTGAAAAAAAGGATTGGGCTTTATTATGTTCAGAAAGCTGCTCTGTCCTGAAGCCCAAAGAAAGCCCCCATTTCTTTGTTCTCCCTAATGTGTCTGTTAAGGAATCTGCACCTGCAGAAACAGAATCAAGTGTTTTAACTAATTTATCATGGCTTTCTGGTGTGTTTATAAGTTTTCCAATTGTTCCTTCTCCTCTGTCAATTTTATCCATAATTGATGAAAGAGAAGTCAGAGAACTTTTTAAATTTTCAACAGAGGTCCTTAATGTTGCTAAACTTTCCTTTATATTTCCTCTGTTTTCTGCAACAATTCCGTCTATGTTTTCAAGCAGTTTTTTTAAGTCCTCTGAGATTTTTGGAATTTCTTCTCTTATTTTTGCTGTTGATTCTTTTAAATTAAAAGTAATTTCTGTTATTTGTCCTCTATTTTCATTTAAAATTAATTTTGCAGTATTTGTAAAATCTTCAATGTTTTCAACAATCTTTCTTATCTTTTCTTCTACTTCTTTTCCAGTCAAACTCCTTTTAAAAGAGTCAGTTAAATCCCTTACATTTGTTCCAATATCTGAAAGTTTTGAAAGGATTTCATCATAAGATACAGGACTTGAACCCTTTAAAATTTCACCTTTTTTAATTTCTCCCAAAGAAATATCCCCGGGAAAAAGTTCAACATATTTGTCTCCCAAAAGCCCCATATTCCTCACAAATGCTTTTGCCCCTTTCCCTAATTTTAAAGAACCATCTAAAAGAAGTGTAACTTCTGCACCATTTGGCAAAAGCTTTATCTTTTCAACTTTTCCAACCCTTACCCCATAAACCCTCACTGCTGCTTTCAAATCAAGCCCTGCTACATCAGGAAATTCCACAACAATCCTTTGCATCTTCCCTTTTCCAACTGGGATTTCTTCAATCTTGATTATCAGGTAACCAGCAATAATTAAAATAATTAAGGCAAAGAGCCCTACCTTTACCATTGGATTCATATCTCCTCCTCTGTCCAGGGACCTTTTGGATTTGATGTTCTAAATTGAACAACTGCAGGCTCCTGGCTTTCCCAAAATTCTTCCTTACTTCCATAAAATATAATTTTTCCATCAAAAAGCATTGCAATTTTATCTGCTACAATTGATGCTGCCTGCAAATCATGGGTTATGGTAATTGCAGTTACATCATCTCCTTTCATTAGATCCTTAATTGTTTCTGCTATAAGTGTAGTCATAACGGGGTCCAAGCCAGTCGTTGGTTCATCAAACAATAAAATCTCTGGTTTTAAAGCAATTGCCCTTGCAAAACCAACCCTTCTTCTCATTCCACCTGACAATTGGGAAGGAAACTTATTTTCTACCCCTTTTAATTTAACAATTTCTAAACACTCCATAACCCTTTCTCTAATTTTTTCTTTATCTAATGTTTTATGCCTTATTAAAGGAAAAGCAATGTTTTCATATACAGTCATTGAATCAAATAGTGCACCTTCTTGAAAACACATACCAAATTTTTTCCTGAATTCATTCAATTCTTTTTCTTTTAAAGAAAATATATCTACAGAATCAACAATTACCCTTCCTGAATCAGGTCTTAAAAGTCCAATCAATGTCTTAAGAAAAACTGACTTTCCTACACCTGAACCACCAACAATTACAACAGATAAACCCTTTTCAACTTTCAAATCAATACCCTTTAAAACCCTTTTTTCTCCAAAACTTTTATGTAAATCTTCAATTAAAAATTTATATTCAAACATCTTATGGTAAAAGTTTTGTTAAGAAGAAATCAGAAAGGAGAATAAAAAGAGAAGACATAACAACTGCCTGGGTTGTTGCGCGTCCAACCCCTTCTGCCCCTCCTTCAGTATAAAAACCCTTCATACATCCAACAGCTGAAAGGATTAGCCCGAAAAAAGCTGCCTTTGTAATTCCCACATAAAAATCCTCTAAATCTAAGAACTGAAAGGTAGATGCCTCATAAACAACTGGATTTGCATCCATAATATAAACAGAAACTAAATATCCTCCTGCAATTCCTGTCAAATCACCTAATACAGTCAAAAGAGGAAGCATAAAAATTGATGCCCAAACCCTTGGAACAATTAAAAAGTGTATTGGATTTGTGGCAAGGGCATATAAGGCATCTATTTGTTCTGTAACTTTCATTGTGCCTATCTCTGCTGCCATTGCAGAACCAACTCTTCCTGTAACCATAAGGGCTGCCAAAACAGGGGAAAGTTCTCTGAGCATTGAGAGGGAGACAACAGAACCAACATAGCTTTCAGCATGAAATCTTCGAAAACCCTCAAAGGTTTCAAGGGCAATTACTGCTCCCGTAAAGAGAGTTGCCAGAAATACCACAGGCACAGAATCAACCCCAACTCTTACCATTTGCTTAAACCAATTTTTAAAATCAAAGGGTTTTTTAAAACTCCAGAAAAATGTTTTATATATAATATAAAAAAATTTCCCAATTTCTTCTATAAAGAATAAAAAAATATCAGCTGCTAAAGACCTCATAATCCTCCACTGCTGGTTCTCTGAAAGCAGCAAAAGCTTTCAAGAAAACAAGTTTAAAACTTCCAGTTGGACCATTTCTTTGTTTATCAATTATAATCTCTGCCAAATTTTTTTCATCTAATTCTTTGTTTCTGTATAGCAATATAATTAAATCAGCATCTTGTTCCAAATTTCCTGATTCTCTTAAATCTGCCATTGTAGGTCTTGCTTCTTTATCCCTTCTCCTTTCAGGATTTCTTGAAAGTTGTGATAAGGCAACAACTGGTATCTTGAATTCTTTTGCAAGGGATTTTAGATGAGATGAAATTGCACCTAATTGTAAATTTCTGTTTTCATACTTTTCTTTGGTTTTTAAAAGTTGGATATAGTCAATGAATAATATGTCAAGCCCTTGGGTTTTTAGCAATCTTCTGCATTTTGCCCTCAGTTCGTGCAAAAAATATGGAGCTGAATCATCAATAAAAATATTTGCTTTTTCTAATTCTTGTGTTGCTTCTGCTAAAAATTTAAAATCTTCAGAAGAAAGATAACCAGATCTGACTTTGCTTAAATCAACATTTGCATGGGCACATAAAAGGCGTAAGCCGATTTGTTCTTTTGACATTTCCAAACTTATAAAGCCAACTTTTTTTCCTTTTAATGCCATCTCCAAGCTTAAACTTAAAGCAAAAGAGGTCTTTCCAGTAGAGGGTCTTCCTGCAATTATTATGAACTCTGAGGGTTGGAAGCCACAGGTAAGTTCATCTAAGCGATCAAAACCAGTTGGAACCCCTGTTATAAAATGTTTTTCCTTTGATATATTTTCAAGATGTTTTAAATTTATTTCAGCAATTTCTGACAACGGGACAAAATCCTCTTTTGTTGTACCTAAAAAGATTTCATATATTTTTTTATCAACATTTTCAAGGATTTCAGTTGTATCTTTTTCTTGTTTTAAACATTCTGCAATTGCGTTGCTTGAAACTTCCATAAGTTTTCTTAAAATTGATTTTTCTTTTACAATCCTTGCGTACTCTTCTATATGAATTATATCAGGTATATTTTCAAGAACTGAATTAAATTCTTCATAAGAAACGGAAGGCGATATAATATCTGCTATTGCAACCATATCAATTGATTTTCCTTCGTTTATAAGTTTTTCAATAGCAGAATAAATTTTTTTATGTTTTTCTAAGAAAAAATCGTCAGCAGAGATTAAATCTGAAACTTGATAAAAATTTTCTGGATGCAAAATAATTGAAGCCAAAAGAGAACTTTCAGCTGTAATTGATCTTGGATATTCCCCTTCTTGAAAATTTGACATATCTTAATATTTTAACATTTTTATTGTAAAAATTTTAGAGTAATTAGGCAATAATTTTTATTTAAGAGGAAAATTTTTTTTGTAAATCAGTTTTATAAGTTCTTCGATTTTTTTTAAAACATCTGGCATATCTGGAACTTGAAAAGAAAGGGCTTGTTTATATCTTAATAATGCTTCATCATATTTTCCTAATTTTACACAAACATCACCTAAGTGGGACAAGATTGTTCCATTATAGGGTTCCAAAAAGTTTGCCTTTTTTAAATAATCATATGCCTTTTCCAACTCCCCTTTTTTGAAATATCCCCATCCAAGGGAATCCAAATAAGAGCCATTATAAGGTTCTAATTTTAATGCACCTTCAATATAGTTTATTGCTTCATCTATTTTATGATCTTTTTCAATTAAAAAATAACCAATCAAATTTAAAGAAGAGGCATTTTCCCCATCTTTTCTTAAAACCTCTTCCATTTTTTGAAGGTCCCCTTTTTTAAAATAATAAAAGCCAAAAATTTGATTTTTTTGAACTAATTCATTTCCATAATTTTCCAAATCTTTTATAAAGTTATATGCTTCATTAATGTAATCATATTCAAGCAATAGCCAAATTATATCAACAATTCCTTCTTTTTCTGCAATTTCTTTATAAAGATTTAAAAAAAATATAGCATTTTTTATATCTTTTAAAATAAGATATGCTTCAGCCAACCTATAGTATGAAAGAGGATCTGCTGAGTCTTCATCTAAAATTTTATAGGCATAATCTAATGTTTTAAAACAATTTTTAATTCCTTTATAAAAATAATAAATCTTTTTTAAGATTTTAATTTTTTCTTTGCTTTCAAATTTACTTAACAATTTTAAATAGATTTCCTCTGCTTTATTATATTCGCCTTTGATTTGAAATAAAAGTGCTTCTATTTCTTTTATAAAATTAACTTGTTCTTCTGTTTCTTTTGGAAGTTTCTCAATTAATTCTTCTGCATCTTTGTATTCTCCTTCTATAATTTCAATTTCAATTAATAAATTTATTGCCTTATAGTTATTTGGATTTAAGGTGAGGATTTTTTCTATTGTTGACTTTGTTTTTTCTATTTTACCTGTTTTAAAAAAGCAATAAGAAAGAATTGAGAGAACGTCTTCATAATTTGAATTTTCTAAGTTTGAACCCAGATTTAAAATACTTTCACAATCTTCCTTTTGAAATAAAAAGGATAAAAAATCTAAAATGATTGGAAAAGTATTTTCATTTATTTCCATATCTTTTAATATATTTTTAATTTCTTCAAGATTTTCTGTTTCCATATATAAACTTAGCAAAGCTTCTTTAACTTGAGGATTTTCTGGAGAGTACTGTGAGTATATTTTAAGAAGTTTTATAGAATTTTCAGGGCTTTCTTCTGAAAGGTATTTAAAAATATTTTTTTGAATTGCTTCCATTATAAAGACAATGTTTTCCTTTGAAAGTTTTTGATCTTTAATCTTTTCATAATCTTTTAAAGCCCCTTCTAAATTATTTAACATTAAATCTAAATAAAATTTTAAAGAATAATAATCCTGGTTTAAATTTTCAGAAACAGATGAATTTTTAATAATTTCAAGGGCTTCCTTAAATCTTCCTTCATAAGTTAAAACCTTTGCAAGTTCTAATTTCAAAAAAGGCGAAGGGTTTGCTTTCAAAGCTTTTTTTAAATATTCTATAGATTTTTGATATTCTTCTTTTTCAAGGGCAATTTGGGATTTTAAATAAAGAATTGCTGGATTTTTTTCTTCAAAACTAAAAATTATAAAAAAAAGAAGTAAAATCAAATTTTTTCTCCTGTACTTTCTAAGAGTTCCTTTGCATGTTTTATAGCACTTTCATATTCTTCACCGCCAAGCATTCTTGCAATTTCTTTTACCCTCCTTTCTCCTTTTAAATTTTCTAATACTGTAATTGTTCTATTTTCTTCCACAATCTTAGAAACTTTCATATGGTTATCAGCCCATATTGCAACTTGGGGAAGGTGCGAAACACATAATACCTGATCCTTTTTTGCAATTTCTTTTAAAATTTTTCCAACAGAAAAGGCAGTTTTACCCCCTATGCCCTGATCAACCTCATCAAAAACCAATACTTTTCCTTTTCTTGCTTCAATGACTTCTTGTATTGCCAGATGTATCCTTGAAAGTTCTCCTCCAGATGCAATCTTTCCAATTGGCAGCATTGCTTCACCTAAGTTTGTTTGCACCTTAAAAATAACTTCATTTTTTCCATATGGTGAAAACATATTTTCATTATAAATTATTTCAATTTCAAATTTTGCATTTTTTAAATTTAATTTTGGAAATAATTTGTTTATCTTTTCCTGAAAAATTTTTGAATTTTTTACCCTCAATTCATTCAAACTTTTTGCAAGGTCATCATATTTTTTTCTTTTTTCAATAAGTTCCTTTTCAACTTCTTTTACCTTTTCGTTCAAATTAACTATATTTTCTAATTCTTTCTTTGCCTTCTTTTTATATTCAAGGATTTCTTTAATTGTTTTTCCATATTTTTTCTTTAAATTTTCAATCAATGCTAACCTTGATTCAACTTCATCAAGGGAATAGGTTTTTTCTTGAAAATGTGATGCTTCTTTTGAGGAAATAAAATATGCCTCTTCCAGCTCTTCCCTTGCAGTTTTTATATGATTTATTAATTCCTTAAAGATTTCAAGATTTTCTGTTAAGGGCATTATTGATTTTTCTGCTTCTTTTAAGTCCCTAATTATTGATTTTTCATCCCCCTCAATTATATTTAGAAAAAAATTTAAGGATTTTAAAATTTCTTCCTTTTTTTTTAATTGAAACTTTAAGCTTTTTAGTTCTTCTTCTTCAGACTCTTTCAAATTTGCCTTTTCAATCTCTTGAATTGAAAAACTATAAAACTCCCTCATTTCATCTATGTCTTTGTTTTTTTCTATTAAATTTTGAAGTTTTTTTTCTTCTTCTTTAATTAAATTAAAAAGGTAAGAAATTTCCTTTGTTTCAATTTTTGAATAAAGATCCAGCAATCTTAAATATACATTTTCATCAAAAAAGGATTTTTCTTCCTCCTGCCCAAAGATAGAAATAATTAGAGAACCAATAAATTCTAAATTTTTTAAATTTGCAATATTATCATTTATGTATATTCTTTGTGGTTTTTCTTTATATATTTCACGCCTTATAATTAAAAAGTTATCTTCTCTTTCAAGTCCCTTTTCTTTTAGAAAATATTTCACATCCCCAGTCAACTCTTCAAAGACCCCTTCCACTATTAAATTATTTTCTCCAAATCTTATTAAATCATAATCCACTTTTTCCCCTGAAAGAATTTTTAGAGCATCAACTAAAATTGATTTTCCTGCTCCTGTCTCTCCTGTTATTAAATTTAAATTAGGAGACAAATTAAATCTTATCTCTGAAATTGTTGCAAGGTTTTTTATATAAAGTTCCTTTAATATCATCCTTTAAGAGATCAAATTTTCTGGTGGTGGATTTTCTTCCCCAAAATCTGTTTTTATAGTTCCAAAGTTTTTTTCATACATTTCAATATTTTGTTTTAAGGTTTCCAAAAATCTTTTTGCATGATAGGGTGTTGCAATTAACCTTGCTTTAACCTTAACTTCTGGTTTCCCTGGAACAATTCTTCCAAAATCTAAAATAAATTCAGTTGGATTATGAAGAATACTTAAAAAATTTGAATACTCACCCTGAGAAATGGCATCATCTACTATAATTTGGAGTTGAAATGGCTTTTTATCCTTCATAATTTTAATATGGAGCCGAGGGGAGTCGAACCCCCGACCTTCTGAATGCCATTCAGACGCTCTCCCAACTGAGCTACGGCCCCTCCTTTTAATTAGTTTTTACTTTATAACATAAAATCTGGTAAAATTCAAGGTATGGGAAGCGAATGGGGTCTGGTGGCTCCCGCGGTCTTCAAAACCGTTGTTTCCTCAAATTTGGGGAAAGGTAGGTTCGATTCCTACCCGCTTCCGCCAGAGGAGAGTATATGGTACTAATAAATCATACATCTAAAGAAATGATTGCAAAAATTGTTTATTATGGTCCTGCTCGTTCAGGCAAGACAACAAATTTAATTAAAATTTATGAATTTCTTCCTTCTGGAAAAAAAGGAAAGATGCTTTCACTTTCAACAAAAGAAGATAGAACATTATTTTTTGATTTGCTTCCCGTTGAAGGTGGAAAAGTCAAAAATTTTAATTTAAGATTTCAATTATATACAGTTCCCGGGCAGGTTTACTATAATGAAACAAGGAAATTAGTATTAAAGGGAGCAGATGCAGTTGTTTTTGTTGTAGATTCTCAAAAGCCAATGCTGGAAGAAAATAAAGAGTCCTTTAAAGATTTATTTACTAATTTAAGTAAAAATGAAATTGATCCCTTAGAAATTCCAATATTTATTCAATATAACAAAAGGGATTGCCCTTCAGCTTTGCCTGTTGAATTCTTAAAAAGGGAGATAGGCCTTTCACAATATTCATATGGTGAAGCAGTAGCTATAAAAGGTGAAGGGGTTATGGAGACATATAAGGAAATAGTTAAACTTTTAATAAGGAAATTAAAAGGAGAAGGAGAACCAATAAAGATAAAAGAAAAAAAAGAGGAAGAAAAAAGGTTGGAGGATACTCATCCTAAGATAGAAGAAGCGCCTATAAAAATAGAAGAAGTCCCTTCTTATGATAAAGTTGAAGAGGTAAACCTTGAGAAACTTATAGATGAAAGACAAAGACCCACTGTTGTATTTATCCCCCCAGAAGAAAAAATAGAAGAACTTTCACCAGATTATATAGTTGAAGAGCCAGAAGTAACTGTTGAAGATACTGTTATTCAAATTACACCTTCAAAAGAAGAGGAGGAAGAAGTTTTCCCTCAAGAAAAAAAGCAATTTTCAGAATTTAAAGAAGATTTAGAAAATATACTGGATGAATTAGAAAAAATTAAAAATTTGATTGAAAAATTGATTAAAAAGATTTCATAATTCTTTAATATTTTTAAAGATTTAAAAATTATTATTTTCATTATTCTATAAGAAAATTCAATCCCTCTTTAGAGGATTTATTTATTCTTGTTTGTATAAAATCTTTAATATTTAAATGTTATAATTTACAAGTGAATTTAAATGCATTATTTCCAGATATTTTTCTTAAAAAGATAGGAATTTTCTCAATAAAAGAATTATTAGAAAAAAAATTTGAAATAAATGGAACAATTTCATTTGCAGATATCTCTGGCTTTACACAAATAACTGAAAATTTAATGAAAATGGGTATTGAGGGCTCAGAAATATTAAATAAGACATTAAATTTTTATTATGAAAATATCATTAAAATAATAAAAAATTACAATGGTGATATTTTGGGTTTTGCAGGAGATGCCTTAAATGCTTTTTTTGAAAAAGAGGAAGAAGCAATAAATTCATCAATTGAGATACAGGAGTTCTTTAAAAAAAATTCAAGAGCAGAGACACCAATAGGCATTTTTGATATATCAATTAAAATTGGAATTGCAAGCGGAATTTTAAGGTTTTGTTTTTTAAAAGAAGGGGACTTTGCAAATCTTTTATTTGAAGGGGAACCAATAAATAAAGCAGCAGAAGCAGAACATCATTGCAGTAAAGGAGAAATCATTCTTTTTGAAAATAATGAATTTATTAAAATAAGTGAAAAAAAAGAAATAATAATTAAAGAAAAAATTGAAAAAATAGATGTCTCTGAGAGGTTGGTTGAATTATTGCATCCCTTTTTTAAAGAAGCATTTTTAAAAGAAAAAGAAAGATTTTTAAGTGAACATAGAAATTGTGCAATTTTATTTATAAACCTTTTTGGTGCAGATATTAAAGAAATTTACAAAAAAACAGCATTTTTACTTAAAAAATATGATGGATATTTTTTAAAAGTTGATTGCGGAGATAAAGGAGATAAATTTTTAATTCTTTTTGGTCTTCCCTTTCAAGTTGAAGAACCAGTTCACAAGGCATTTGATTTCATCCTTGATTTTAAGAATTTAAGTGAAGTTGAAAAATTTAATTTTAAAGCAGGTATAAATTATGCAAAAATCTATGCTTGCTTTTTGGGATCAAATGAAAGAATGGAATGGAATATTCTTGGAGATGGAGTAAACCTTTCAGCACGACTTATGCAAATGGCAGAGGAAGGTGAAATTTTAACTTTAAAGGAAGTGGCAGAAAAGGAAGAAGGTTTTTCTTTTTCACAAAAACCCCCTGTTCAATTTAAAGGAAAAGAAGGGTTTTTTATCACACAAGCACTTTCAGGTAGGAAGACATTTAAGCCATCAATTCCTTTTTTTTATGGAAGAAAAAATGAATTAGATTTATTTAATGAAAATTTTGAAAAAAATAAGTTTTTTTTAGTTTATGGAGGACAGGGAACTGGAAAAACATATTTTACAACATATTTCATAGACAATTATGCAAAAAAACCTTTGATTTATGTAAATTGCAATTTTTCAGAAAAGGAAATCTCTTATAGCATACTTAAAAAATTTTTAAAGATTTATTTTGAATATAAAAAGAAAAATTTGAAAAATATTTTTATAAATCAAATAACAGAGAAGTATCTTCCAATATTTTTAAACATATTTTTTGATGAAAATTTAAAAGAGATAAAAATTGAGCCAGAGATAAAGAAAGGCTTAATTTTCAATTATGTAAGTAAAATTTTAAGAGAAGAATTTGAAAAAGATGAAATAATTTTTTTTATTGACAATGGTCACAACATTGACTTCTTATCCTTTGAATTTTTAAAAAATTTTTATAAAATTTATGAGGGATTAAACTTTAAAACAATAATTAATTTGAGGAATTATGAAGAGGGTTTTGATTTTTCAATTGAAATTAAAAATTTTGAAAAGGAGGACTTAAAAAATTTCTTAAAAAAATTTTTAAAGGTCTCTGATGTACCAAAGGACTTTTTTGAAAAGATTTATAAATATACAAAGGGAAATCCTTTGATTTTAAAAGAAACATTAAATAATTGTTTTTTAAATGGATATATTTCAATTGATGAAGAATATCCAGATGTCTTAAAAGTTAACCCTTTAAAGGAACCAGTTTTTTCAGATAATTTGGAAAATTTAATTTTTTTAAAAATGGAAAAATATAAATTTGAAGAAAAAAATTTCTTAAAAATTCTATCAATTTATGGTCAAAGAGTTGATTTAAAAATTTTTGATTATTTAAAAGATTATATAAAATTTAGTGAAAACTTAAAAGAATTTATTTATTTTGATGAAAAAAATGAAATTATAAGTTTTTTGGATGAAAATTATCAAAAGATTATATATAACTCCATTGAATTTGATTTCAAAAGAAATGAAAATTTGAAAATTGGTGATTTCTTAAATGAAAAGTTAAAAGAAAAGGAAGAAAAATCCTATCTTTTAGCATACCATTATTCAGAAGCAGAAGACAAAAAAGCACTTCCCTTTTTGTCTGAAATTTCAAAGAAAAAGGAAGAATTATTTGATATAAAGGGTTCTATTTTTTATCTTGAAAAGTTTTTAAAAATTTCTGAAAAAAATAATTTGTTTTTTGAAGATGAAATACTCCGCTTATCAAATTTGTATCTTTTATCTGGGTTTCCTGAAAAAGGGATTAAAATATTAAGTGAAAATGAAAATAATATTAAAAATAAATTTTTACTATATATGAACCTTTCAAACCTTTATAAATCAATAGGGGAATTTGTTAGAGCAATTGAACTATTAAATAAATCAAAGGAAAATAAAAAAAATAATCATCAATTATTTCTTTCAAGAGTCCAAGAAGGAAGAATATTAGGACAAATGGGAAGATTTAAAGAAGCAAAAAAAATAATTGAAGAAAATTATAAAAGATTTAGTTCCTTTAAAAAAGAGAAAGAATATTACATAAATTTAATGAATTTAGCATTTTTTAAAGTGCAATCAAAAAAAACAAAAGAAGCAATTATTATTTTGAATAATTCAATTAGATTTTTTAATAAAAATAAATATTTAAAGGAACTCATAACTTGTTATGGAAATATTTCTTCAATTTATGCAAATTTTTTTGGGGACTATGAAAAAGCATTGAAATATTCAAAAAAAGCATATTATCTTTCATTAAAATATGGATACTTTGAAATGGAAGCGCTAATAAAATTGGCACACAACATAGCACTTTGGTATCTCTCATTAGGGAAATTTAAAATTGCAAAGGAATATTTGAATAGAGCAATTTCAAAGGGAAAGGAATTTAAATCTGACTATTTATACAAATGTTTTTGTACAAGGGCTAATTTAAATTTATTTTTAGGCGATTTTATAAAATTTAAAGAAGACCTTGAAAATGCAGAAAAAATTGGGAAAAAATTAAATTTAAATACAGAGGAATTACATCCATTAAAATCATATTATTTTTTATTGAAAAAAGATAAAAAATCATATTACAGAAATTTAAAAGGGCATATTGAACTAATTGAAAAAGAAAAAATGGAATATTTAAAGCCAGAAATTTTAAATTTTAAAGCAGAAGGTTCTCTTTTATTTGGCAGACCCAAAGATTATTATAAAAAAGAAATTGAAAATTTTAATTTTTGTATTAAAATAAAAAATTATTATGAAGCATATAGAGCATTAAGATTTTTATATTTATACAAAAACGATGAAAAATATTTTAAAAAACTAAAAAAATTTCAAAAAAAATTAAAGGATAAAAAATTTCAAGTTGAATTTTATTTGTTTTCATATTTGAGAAAGTTAGAAAAGAAAAACAAAGAAATTCTGCTAAAATTTTTAAAAAAATATCCATATTTTGATATTAGATTAAGAACTTATGAAGCATTTTCAAAATTTGAAAAAGATGAAAAAATAAAAATATTTTATTTTAAAAAATATTTAAAACTAAAGGATTCAATTATATGATTTATAACAAATCAGTAAGGGCTGGGCTTGTCCCAGCCCTTAAATATAATTAGCGGGTCGTGCAAGATAAGACCCCTACAGATGATCGCATATTGCATATCGCATATCGGGATTCGGGAATATGTTTATTACCCTAAATGCTAAATGCCAAATGCGAAATGCTGTTTTTTTATCGCAGGCTAAAGA
>JBBISU010000049.1:0-22733 GCA_037441225.1 Acidobacteriota bacterium | reverse complement strand
AGGATTTTTAAGAAATTAGTATCTATTTTCAGATACCCAATTTGTCCATTTTCCGTTAAACCAATACAATTTGTAATTTATTTTTTAGAAAGGAGGTAATTTATATGAGCCAAATAAAAGAAGATAAATTGGGTATAAAAGTTGATTTTTTTGATATTCCAATAGATACTGATATTATTTTTTCTAATCATAAAAAAATATACAAAAAAAGGATAGAAAAGAGACAGAAAAAAATGCTCCAAAAAATATCTTTTATAAAGCAATTTTTAAAGGAAGATGAAAAAATATTTCTTGTAACAACTGGATTTTCTCCTATGTCAGTTATGGAACAATTGCTAACAGGTTTGCTTATCTTTTTTTTAAAACGCTCCCTTTTTGTTTTCACTAATAAAAGAATATTCCATATCCCAACAAAATATAATTATTCTTATCGACACTCAATAGCACAAATACTTTACGAGGATTGTCGAAATATTAAAATGAAGGGGAGCTCTCTTGTTATTAAATATAAAAATGATAAAAAGGAAAAATTTTACTATATTGCAAGAAAAGAAAGGAAAAAGATTAAATATTTGATAAAAATATCATATCAGAAGGCGGACAAAACAGGGAAGGATTTAGAGTCCACCTTTGCCCTCGTTGCACAAAAGAGTTAATTAAAGATGTGTATGTATGTCCAAACTGCCAGCTTGAATTTAAAAACATAAATGAAGCAAGTAGAATTTCTATTATTTATCCAGGTGGCGGATATTTTTATACTGGGCATCCGTTTATGGGCATAAGTGATGCATTCATAGAGCTATATCTTATTTTAATAGTTTTTTTTACATTAGTTGATATATTAAATGGTATAGAAGGTGCTTTTGAATCTTTTGTATTTTTTTCAATAATATTAGTGCTTGAAAAAATCATAAGTATTTATCATTCAAGTAACTTTATCAAAGAATATATTCCTAAGGAAAAGGAAATAGAGCCTCTAAATAAGGAAAACCTTTGAAAATTTTTAATGTCTAAAAATGTTTTTTATTTTTTGGAGACAATAGGGAAAATTGAGAATCAAAAAATATAATAATTAATAAGCAATAAAGTAAAAATTGGGAATTTAATTTCTTTTTAAAAATTTCATCAGAGAATGGTTAAAAATTATATAATAGCCAAAGCGAATCTTCAAACTAGATTTTATTTTTGATGATTATTACTCTAAGTCAGCCTATCCGCGATATAAATATGTCAAAGGATTTACTTTTCCACAAACTTGCCTTTAATTTTCCCTGCCTTTGCTTTGTCTTATTCAAAGGAGAAAGCAATGCCTATTGCTATAAACTTTCACTTTAATTGCTTTTTCAATTAAATTTTATTTTCATAATAAATTTTTTTGTAAGGTTTTAAAATATTTTTTGCCAGTTCTGTTGAATTTGTAATGCAATCTGCGACTGAGATTCCATTTAAAATGTTTCCTGAAATATAAATATTTTTAAATTTATTTTGAAAATTTGATGCCCATTCAACAAACTTTTTATGTCCAATGTTATATTGTGGGATTGCTCTTTGCCATTTTTTCATTATGTAAAAAAATGGTTTGTTTTTTATTTTAAGAATTGGCATTATCTCTTTTAAAGTATAATTTAAAATCTCTTCATCATTATAATTTAAAATATCAAAATGCAAAGCACCCCCTAAAAAGCAGGTAAGCAAAACACAACCAGAAGGTGCTCTTCCATCAAAAAGAGAAGAAGAAAAGAGACATCCAAGCAATTTTTTGTTATATACCTGGGGTATTAAAAAGCCAAATCCATCAAGCTTATGCTTTAAATCTTCTTTTTTGAATCCGAGTGCTAATATAACCACACCTGCATAAGGAATCTCATTAAAGGGACAATTTTCATCTAATTTTTTTAAAATTTTCCATTGGGAAATTGAATCTCCTGTCAAAATTATGCTTTTTGTTTCAAATTTAATATTTTCATCCCCTTTTATTGCATAAACTAAATAATTATTATTGTTTGGAACAATTTCTATTGCTTCTGTTTCAATCTGGACATTTCCAATAAAATTTGCCATTTTTTTAACTAATTCAAATAATCCCTCTTGAAATGAAAAAAGTCCTTTTGAAGGAGATGGTCCTTTTCTTTTTGCAATTGCTCCTTTAATTAAAGAACCGTATTCTTTTTCAAGGGCATAAATCTTTTTTGTTGCCCATTGAACAGATAGTTTTTCTGGATCTCCTGCGTATACCCCAGAGACAAAGGGACCAACAGCAAAATTTAAGATTTCTTCACCCAATCTTCTTTTTGCAAATTCTGCAATTGTTTCTTCTTTTTTGCTCTTTGGAATAAATGGTTCTTTTAGGATTTTTAATTTGCTTTTAAAGGAAAAAATTGGAGAAAATAAAAAGCTTATTGGATTTAAAGGCAAAGGTGTAAGTTTTTCATTTTTATAAATATATCTTTTTTTATTTATTTTTTTTGCATAAATTAACCTTTCTTTTATGTCTAAACTTTCAACAATCTCCTGAAGATATGGAGTGTTGTTCAAAACAGTGTTAGGTCCAAGTTCAACTAAAAATTCATCTTTTTTAATTGTTTTAATTGAGCCACCTAAATCTTTTTCCTTTTCAATCAACAGGACATTATAACCATTTTTTTTAAGCCAGAAACCAGTTGTAAGCCCTGATATCCCTGAGCCAATAATTAAAAAATCAAAAAGCATTAAATTTTTTGAAAATTAAAATTGAAAAAGCAAGACCATTATTCCCAAAAATCCTTTGATAGTTCCTTTAAAAAAGTTTATTGAAAAGTTAAAAAAATTCAAATGGATTCCAATTGAAATTAAAATTAATAAATAAGGAATAATTGTTAAAGTTAAATACTTGTATGTTTTTTTCATTTTATCTCCTCCAATTTTTGAGGTGGATTTTTTCTCTCGATTGGTCTATTTATTGGTGCAGATCTTGGCTTAGGAGGCATTGCTGGCGATTCAATGCCTACATTGACCTTAACTTCTTTTTCTATTTTGGGATTTTCTTCATCGTTTGTATAAATCACCAATTTTCCATTGTATTGTTTATTTTTCATTTCACCTTCATAAGTTAAGGTAACTAAATAATAATTAGGTTGAATTTGTTTAAATTCTGTTTTTATAAATGGAAGATTGCATTCAACATTTTTTACTTCAAAATTTTCTCCTTTATGCTTTTGAACTGATACATTTATTTGGCTTCCACCATATATTTTTTTTGTTTTTTCTAATAAAACATAACCATTTTTATTTGGTTCAAACCTTATTTGGGCAAATTTCTCATCAGCATTTATTACAAAGGCGTCTCTTTCCTTGTTTAAGATTCCAATAGAAGGAGAATCAGTCGAATTTTTTTCAAAAACCTGTAAGTCCTCCAAAGCAATTATTTTATAAATCCTATTTGAAACATTTAAATTTATGTCTGGTGGATTTACAGTAATTAAATCTTGAACATTTATGTTATATCTTATTTCTTCTTCTGGCTGTTCCTTTATATCTGTTTTTATTTTTATTATTCCATTATAATTTGAAGGAGGAAGGTCTGGTGGAGTTATAATTGTTAAAGCATAACCTTTTTCTTTCATTGCCAATTTATCTGCTGGCTTATCAAGCGTATATTTTATCCTTGGATTATCAATTTCTATTTTTTTTATTTTAAGATTATCATATTTTGCTGGTTTTATTGAAACAGAAAACTTTCCTTCTTCTCCTTTAAAGGTATTTATAAAAATTCTTTCGGGATTTATATCAATATAAGAATATATTGTTGCTTTTAAAATCAAAGTTGTAAATTTTTTCTCTTCTAAATTTGTTTCAACCGTTATGTTTTTTTGTATAACACCACCTTTAAAACTTTTTGTATCAATTACTGCTGTTATTTTTCCCTCCCCGCCGGGGAGAATTTCACGGTCAAAGGATGTGACCGTGCACCCTCAACTGGGGCGAGCTTGGATTATTTTAAGTGGTGCTGTCCCTGTATTTTTTACAACAAAAGAATACTCAATTTTTTTCCCTTTTAAAACCTCTCCCATATCATGAGTGGTTTCAGGGAAAAAAGCTTCTGGTTTTCCTTCTTCTTGTGAATAAAGGAATTGGAAAAAAAACAGAATCAGTGATAAGAATAAAAGTTTCTTCATTTAACCTCCTTGAATTATAATACGATAATTATACCAAATTCGTTTCATTTTATTCAAACAAAATTTTTAAATTATAAGAAGATCTAATATAAGGTCCTGCAATAACTTTTTCAAAGCCCGCTTCTTTTGCCCATTTTTCAAACATTTCAAATTGTTGTGGTTCTAAATATCTTACAACAGGGGTGCAATTTTTATTTGGTCTTAAATATTGGCCTATGGTAAGGACATTACAGCCCGCATTCTTTAAGTCATAGATTGTCTCTCTTATCTCATTTTTTTCTTCTCCTAAGCCAACCATAAAACCGGATTTTATGAATTTTACTTTTTTCGATAAAGATGCCTCTTTTAATACTGACAAAGAGGTATCATATGAAGTATTTGAACTCCTTATTTTCTTGGAAAGCCTTCTTACAGTTTCAATGTTGTGAGAAAATACATCTGGCTTTGAATCAAGGACTTTATGGATTGCTTCTTTTATTCCCTTAAAATCAGGGGTTAAAGCATCCACCTTTATTTCTGGATTTATATTCTTTAAATGCTTTATTGTTTTTGAAAAATGCTCTGAACCACCATCGGGTAAATCATCCCTTGTTACAGAAGTTATTACAACATATTTTAAATTTAAATCTTTTACAAACTTTCCAATTTCTTCTACTTCTTCTTCCCTAACATCTTTTGGCTTTCCCTTTGCAACATTGCAAAAAGCACAACCTCTTGTGCAATGGTTTCCAAGGATTAAAAAAGATGCTGTCTTTTGTGAAAAACATTCAGAGATGTTTGGACACCTTGCTTCTTCGCAAATTGTGTAAATTTTTCCTTTTCTTAAATTTTTTTGTAAATCTACCATTGATTGCCAATTTAACTTTTTTGAAAGCCAAGGAGGGAAATTTTTTTCCATTAAGATTCCCTAACCTCAGAGATTGCTTCTTCCAAAAGATTTTCTAATTTATTTCCAAACTTTAATCTTACTTGCAATATCCAGGAATATAAAACTTCATTTAAAAAATCTTGCAAAAATTGTAAGCTGTCAATTATCTTTTCTTTATAAATAAATTGTGTTAACATATCATAATCAAAACGGCCATCACTACCTAAAATATTCCCTGAGATTACTCTTTTATAATCTGGACTTAATTTTGACATAACTTTTTCCATTATTTCTTCTGCTTCTTCACCAACCAATTGATAAACACCTTTGTAAATCGTAGAAAATGCATTATTGTAGGACTCAACCATTCCTGCCATAACAATTTCTTTGTCTCTTTCATCAATTTTTTTCTTTTCTCCTGCTTCTGCTTCTTCTTTTATTAAATGCAAAACATAAAGCCCTAAAATTATCTTTAGGGTTTCAAAATTTGATAGGTATGAAAGGTTTAAGACTTCAGAAATTGTTTTTCTTTCTTCAAAAAAGCTTAAAATATAATTTTCTTCATCTTTAAACTCAATTTTATAAATTCTTGTATCTTGTTCAGGAACCTTTATGAAGGATTTTTGAAAAGAGCCAATGCCTTTTTTTATGCTTGAAAACCTTTGTATTTGTCTTATTGCGTTTAATATAATTCTTTCTGTATTAATTCTTAAAGGAATCAAATTTTCTGGTAATTTTTCAAGGAAGGAAACTGTGTAAATCCCAGAAACCCACCTGCAGGCAAAATTTAAAATTTCTTGAATTTGCAGTTCCATTGCATGGAGAAAATCATCGGGAGACAAAGCACCACTTTCTTGTAAAGCAACTACAAGGGATTTTTTCTTTCTTAAAATCTCTTGGATTTTTACATATGCTTCGTAGTCAATTTCTCCTTTTGTGAATAGAATTTCTGGCAGATGGAAGTCGGGATCATTTGTAATGGCACTTATAATTTTGCCATCTTCAAAATAAAAAATTGATTCTATGCTATCCCTTTGCAATTTTAAACTTACAACCCCTTGATTTGCCATAACTGTTCTTAGGAGTTCTGGCAAAACTTCTATTGTTCCCTGAAGAGTTAAAACTTCAGACATTCTTTGCTATCCCTACTGCATTTTTTTTCTTTTGTTTTACTTCAAACATTGCTTGGTCTGCTTTGGCTATGAGCGTCTCTTTTGTTCTTCCATGGTCTGGAAATGTTGCAATTCCCATAGAAGCAGTTATTTTAATTTCTATATTAGATGATAAAAAGAAAGGTCTTTCTGCAATTGCTTCCCTAACCCTATTTGCAACAATAAGAGCTTCTTCTGTATGGGTATAAGGAAGGACAATACAAAATTCATCTCCGCCAAAACGCATAACCCTGTCAACATTTCTAACAGAACCTATGATTCTTTTTGCAACTTCCTGAAGAGTCCTTGAGCCAATAAGGTGTCCATATTTTATATTCACACTCTTTAAGTCATCAAGATCTAAAAATATAATTGAAAAGGTTGTCCCATATCTTTTTGCTCTTTCCAATTCCTCATCAATAAAAGCTTCAAAATACCTTCTATTATATGCCTGTGTTAAATCATCTTTTACAGTTAATTCCTTTGTTTCAATAAAGAGCAAAAGGTTTTCTAAAACAGAAGAAAGTTCTAAGGCAAATTGTGAAGCCAAAGAGAGAAGTTCTTCTTCAATTTCTTCTTCTATGCTTATCAAAGCAAGGGCAACCCCTCTTTGGGTTCCTTTTATTGGTAAGGCAAGAAGTTTTTTTTCTGGATTGTTTGGGTCTTCAATAAAATCATATTTTTTTTCTGAAAAGAGTATGTCATCTAAAAATTCAGGATGGAATGTATATTTTGGTTTTTCTTGAACCTGTCTCTTTTTTTCAAGGGGAAGGTACATCTCATAAGAGGACTTTTTATAATCCCTAAGCAAAAGGAAACTTGTACTCCTTGAAGGTATTACTTTACAAATAGAATTTAAAATTTCAGAGATTACTTTGTCCAATTCCTGTGTCAAAAATAAGCTTTCAACACTTTTGAGTAGATCAATTTGGATTGCAAGTAATGTATATTTTCTTGTTATCTGGAAATGTTGTTCAATAATATCCCAGCAAAATTTAAAATTATTAGTAAAAAGATTTTCTCTTACAAATAATTTCTTTTCTTCAAAGTTCTTTTCTTTTATTTCTTTTGATATATAAACTTTCAATAAGGGTTCCTGAAAATTCTTTAGAATTTCCTTTCCAAATTCCTCTTCTTTTAAAATCCAAATATTAAAATTTCTTTTGGAAATTGCTTTTTCAAAAGAGTTTATTTCAACAGATTTTTTCTTTAAAAAATCCTCATTTTCCTTAAAGACATTAATTAACGAAGGAGATATAAGAACTTTCATTTTTTAGTAAATGCTTCAAATATATTTATTGGAAGAGGGAAAATGATTGTAGAGTTTTTTTCAGTGGCAATTTCTGTTAAGGTTTGAAGGTATCTGAGTTGCAAGGCAATTGGTTCTTTTGAAATAACATCTGCTGCTTCTTTTAATTTCATAGATGCCTGATATTCTCCTTCTGCATGTATAACTTTTCCTCTCCTTTCTCTTTCTGCTTCTGCTTGTTTTGCGATTGCTCTAATCATCTCTTGTGGCAAGTCCACATGTTTTACTTCTACATTAGAAACCTTAATACCCCAAGGATCGGTATGTTTGTCCAAGATTTCTTGAAGGTGCAAATTTAATTTTTCTCTTTGGGATAAAAGTTCATCCAGTTCTACTTGCCCTAAAACAGATCTTAATGTTGTTTGAGCAAGCTGGGATGTGGCATACATATAATTTTCCACTTCAATTATTGACTTTATTGGCTCAATTACTCTAAAGTAAACAACAGCATTTACTTTAACAGAGACATTATCTTTTGTAACTACATCTTGTGGAGGGACATCCATAACAACTGTTCTAAGAGATACTTTTAGCATTTTATCTATGGGCCACCAAATCCAGATAATTCCAGGTCCTGCTGGTTTTGACCTTATCCTTCCCAACCTAAAAATTACACCTCTTTCATACTCTTTTAAGATCTTAATACATTGTAATAGATAAAAAATAAACAAAATAATTACAAAAAACACACCTTGTGTCATAAACCCTCCTTAATATTTTAAAATAACTGCAAAAATTTTTCTACATAAAATCAAAATTTTTTTTATTGGGTTTCCTCCTTTTCTTTTTGAACTTTTAATCTCATACCCTCAACTTTTATAACCTTTACTCTTGTATCTGGTGGGATTGGTTCATCAGAGTAAGCATTCCAGTATTCACCATGGACAAAAACCTTCCCTTCTTTGTAAACTTCTGTCACTGCTTTACCTTCTTCACCTACAATCCCTTCTTCGCCCGTTGAGACCTTTGAAAGATGGGCTTTAATTGCAAGGCGAGTTAAAATAAAGACCATTAAGACCATAAAAATTGTAATTGGGATAATTGTTTTCATAGAAATCCTCAAGGCTGGAATTGGGCTATCTATTAAAATCATAGAGCCAAAAATGAAGGATAAAATACCTCCAACTGCAAGGGCACCATAGCTTGTTAATTTTATTTCCAAGATTAAAAGAATTATTCCAAGCAAAATTAAGGCAAATCCTGCATAGTTTACTGGCAGAACTGATAAGGCATAAAAAGATAAGAGAAGAGATAAAACACCTATAACACCAGGGAAAATTCCACCTGGATGCGTAATTTCTACATAAATCCCCAAAAATCCAAGCATCATTAAAAGGTAAGCAATGTCTGGATTTGCTATAATTGAAAGGATTTTTTGGGCAAAGTTCATTGGGTGTTCAATTATTTTTTTTCCTTTTAAATTTAATTTAATCTTATTATCTAATTTTTCAATTTCTTTGCCATCGGCTTTCTTTAAAATGTCATCTATTGAATTTGCAATAAAATCAATAAGGTTATTATCCAGTGCCTCTGTTTCTGTAAAAGACAAACTATTTTTAACTGCTTTTTCTGCCAAATCCAAATTTCTTCCTTTTTTTTCTGCCAGGGTTCTAATGGTGGCAGAGGCATCTTCTTCCACTTTTTTTCCCAAATGTTTTGGGAGGTCTTCTCCTTTTCCACCAACTGGATGGGCGGAGCCAGTGTTTGTACCAGGTGCCATAATTGCCAGATCAGAAGCCATCAATATAAAAAAACCAGCAGAAGCAGCTTGTGAGCCAGAAGGATAGACATAAACTGCAACTGGGGTAGGGGAGTTAAGTATTGCTGTATTTATTTCTCTCATTGAGGTCATAAGTCCACCAGGTGTGTTAAGCTCAATTATTACAAGATCAGCACTTATTTTTTCAGCAAAAGATAAGCCATTTTTAATGTAATTTGCAGTTGGTGGATGGATAATTCCATTTACTTTTAAAAGAACTACATCCCCATAAAAAAGGGAGGAAAAAAATAAAAAGAAAAGAAAAATTCTTCTCATCTCTTAAATTATACTCCTTGAATTAAATAAAATCAAACATATTTTTGGGTTATGAGGTAATTGTTATGGGTTAATGGGATTAATAATTCTTCATTTCCTTTAAAATTTACCTTTTCATCTTTATTTCTATGATTTGTAAATCATTTTTTTTTATGTTAAAATATTTTTAAGGAGGGAAAGGTGAAAAACAAAAAGATCTCTTTTTTGCTTGTTGAAGATGACGAAGTTGATATAATGAATGTAAAAAGGGCTTTTGAAAAGAATAAAATATCAAATCCCCTTCATATTGCAAGAGACGGGTTAGAGGCATTGGAGATTTTAAAAAGAAAGCCAAAAATTGAAAATTATCCAAATGTTGTATTATTAGATTTAAGGATGCCAAAGATGGATGGCATAGAGTTTTTGAAGAATATAAGAGCTGACCTTGAGCTTAAAAAATTAATTATAATTGTTCTCACAACTTCTGATGATGATAGGGATGTGGTCTCTGCTTATAATTTCAATGTTGCTGGCTATATTGTAAAACCAATAACCTTTGATAAATTTATTCAAACAATGGCAACAATCAACCTTTATTGGACTCTTTCAAAAGTGCCTTAAAATGCAAAACATTATAAAGGAAGGATTAAAAATATTAATTGTAGATGATGATGAAGTTGATAGAATTGTTTTTAAAAGAATATTATCAAAGATAAATGATAAAATTGAGACCTTCGAAGCAATAGATGGTTTTGAAGCTCTAAAAATGATAAAAGATAAAAAATTTGATTGTATTTTTTTAGATTATCGACTTCCAAAATGGGACGGTCTAGAAGTTTTAAAAGAAATAAGAAAAATGGATGTTAAAACACCTATAGTGATTATTACTGGACAGGGAGATGAAAACCTTGTTGCAGAAATTTTAAGATTAGGGGCAGAAGATTACCTTCCAAAATCAATTTTATCTTTCGAAAGTGTTTTGAAGTCCTTAGAATATTCAATTAAATCAAATAAAGCAAAAGAAGAACTAAAATGGCTTGCCTCTTTTCCAGAAAAAAGCCCTGTGCCAATTGTTGAAATAAACTATGATGGAAAGATAACTTACCTAAATCCAATTGCAAAAGAATTCTTCCCTTCCTTGGAAGAAAAAGGGTTTTCCCATCCATTTTTATATGGAATTATTGAGATGGTTTCAGAGGCAACACATAAAGGAAATATTCCAGTTGTAAGAGAAATAGAGATTGGAGAAAAATATTATCAGCAGACAATTTCTATTATACCTGAAAGAAAACTTGTAAGGATTTATGCAATGGATATAACAGAAAGAAAGGAAGCAGAAAAAGAAATATTTTATAATGCTTATTTTGATTCATTAACTGGTTTATTTAACAAGACCTTCTTTTTGCAAAGAATCTCCTATCTTTTAAATGTTTCAAAAATAAATTTGGAATATGGATTTGCAATCCTAATTTTAAATGTAGATAGATTTAAATATTTAAATGATAGTTTAGGGCATAAGGCAGGCGATAAATTGATAAAATCAATTGCAGAAAGATTAAAAGGGCTTTTAAATCCTTCTGATACAATTTCAAGGTTTGCAGGAGATGAGTTTGGAATTATATTAGAAAATTTAAAAGAAAAATATCCTTATGTTTTAAAGGTTGCTGAAAAAGTCCAAAATAACCTTTCAAAACCCTTTCAAATAGACGAAAAAGATGTTTTTATAACTGTCTCAATTGGTATTAATTTATATCCAGAAGATTATACTAATCCTGAAGAAATTTTAAGGGATTCTGATACTGCCTTAAATAGGGCAAAGGCACTTGGGAGGGCAAAGTGCGAAATTTTTGATAAGGAAATGCATAAGAAAGCTCTCTCAATTTTAAGCTTTGAAACAGATTTAAGGAAAGCAATTGAAAAAAATGAGTTAGATGTTTATTATCAACCAATCATAAATTTACAAACAAACAAAATGGAAGGATTGGAAGCCCTTGTAAGATGGAACCATCCAGAAAAAGGTTTTTTAGTTGCCCAGGACTTTATACCTTTTGCAGAAGAGACAGGGCTTATTATATCAATTGATAGATGGGTGATGCAAAAAGTATTTTATCAAATAAGTAAGTGGGCAAAAAATGTTAAATTTTCTTTTTATGTGAGCATAAATTTATCTTCAGCAAATTTTGAAGAAGAAGATTTAGTTAAATATATTGAATACCTCTTGAAAGAATTTAATTTAAATACCCAAAATATAAGATTTGAAATAACTGAAAATACATTGATTTCAAATGTTAGAAATGCAAATATAATGTTAAAAGATTTAAGGGACAGGGGAATAAAAATACATTTAGATGATTTTGGAACTGGATATTCTTCTTTAAGGTACCTTCAAAAATTTAAAGTTGACTCACTTAAAATTGATAAATCTTTTATAGAAGGGCTGGAAAAAGCTGAAGAAAATAGCGAAATTGTAAAAACAATAATTCTTCTGGCACATAATTTAAAAATTGGTGTTTTAGCAGAAGGGATTGAAACAAAGAGCCAGCTTGAATACCTTAAAAATTTAAATTGCCAATATGGTCAAGGATTCTTATTTTCTGAAGCAATTGAGTCAGATAAAATAGATATGTTTTTTAAAAAGATTTAAACCGATTAGCAATTGAAAAACAGAGCAGGGGAGCAGGAGTTAGCAGTTCGAATTTAGCATATAGGTGATAGGGTTAAAACCCGAATTCCGATATGCGAAATGCGGAATGAATAACAGAGCTGGTGAGTAGGGGTCGTGCCTGAAAAGCAAAGCAATAGAGCAACAAAACAGTAGAGTATCAGTGCGTTAACCGTGTCCGGGTTCCGTTACCCGTTAAAAACAAGATTATCGCGCCTTCGGCTCACAATGATAAGAGGCAGAGCGTACGTGAGGGCGACGACAAGCCCCACCCCTACCAAAACAAAAAATTAAAAAATGCAACCGCAGTTCTTATATTACAAACAGTATGGCTATAAAATTTTTTTTGCTATGTAGTAAAGAAAGCCAATTTCTTCTTCCTTTATTTTCGCTCTTTTAATTAAATTTAATATAATTGCTTCTGGATGTTTATAATGGTTTTCCTTTAAAATTTTTTTTGCCTTTAGCTTTTCTATAATAAATTGATACAAATGATGTATCTTTTCTTTTTTTGCCTCTTCAAAAGATTCTTTTTTATCCTTTGAAATTTCATATAGATAAATTGAGACAGCTGTTGATAAATTTATTGAGCCCTTTTCTCCTTCTTCTGTCCTTATCGTAGAAAGGGCATCCATTAACCTTATTTCTTTCCTATTTAAACCCCTTTCTTCATTCCCAAAGACAAGGGCAGGGGAGGGTTGACTCTTAATTAACTCTTTTACTTCTTCTGGCGAATACCTCTTGGACCTATATCTTCCAGAAACCCTTGTAGTTCCAATGAGGAATAAGTTTTTTTCTTTTAATTTTTCAAGGGAATTATATATTTTTATTTCTTTTATAAGTTCAACACCTTTCATTGAAAATTGCTTTAATTTTTCTGAATTTATTTTGCACCTTGGATTTATTAAAATTATATTTTTAAAACCAAAATTTGCTGAAGCTCTTAAAATTAGACCTAAATTTATTGAAAACCTTGGTTCAATTATTACAATTTTTAATTTTTCTTTTATTTCATTGCATCCCATTTGGCTTCAGTTATTGAAATTATTTCTGCTTCTCCTTTGTATTCATATTTATGATTGGAATTATATGTCCAGTTTAAATACTCTGAATCCCCACCAGAATGAGTTGTTATGAAAAATCTTTCTGAAAGGGAACCAAAGGATTTTGCCACATCCAAAGAGGTTGCTGGCATACCCCTGCTTGGATCAACAGGTATCCATCCAAAGGGCGGAAGGTAAACTTGAGCCCACCTGTGATACACTTCATCAATTGAACCATCATCTCCTCTTACAACTAAACCTGCCTCATATCTTGCAGGAAGACCTGCTGCCCTTGCCAGTGCAATGAAAGAAAAAGTGAATTCAGAACAAGAACCATTTCCTCTCTTTAAGACAGTTGATGCCTTATTCCAGCCACCTGACCTTTCATATTTTAAATTTGTGTGCAAATATTTATGGATTTTGAAGGCAATCCAGAAAGGATTTTTATCATCTCCTATGATTTTTTTTACAAGTTCTTTTAAATAATTATCATTTATATCTAATTTTTTCCCATCAATTGTATATTTGTTTTTTATTTCTGCAGGAATTTCTTCAAAGCCCTTTACCCATTCTGGAAAGATAAAATAATTTAAATCAGAGGTTTCAATTTCTGTGGAATATTGAAAATCTAAACATTTATCATTTTCTATTTTACCTTCCAGAATGGCAAATTTTTGTCCCCATTTATCTTCTTTAACTTCATATTTTTCTTTATTAAATTTTAAAGGAGATAAAAATTTTTGATGGATGTCTTCCTCTGGAATTGCTATAAATATGCTTCCAGAAACATCAGAAGAAGGACCTTTATTGCATAAGGAATGGGTAAATTTTATTTTTCTTTTGTGGGGACTACCTAAATAATATGGCTTTTCATTAAAAGATATGTCGAGGAAATATAATGCCTTTTCCTGAAAATCAAGTACATAAAGTGTATCTTTATCCCTTAAAATTCCTGTAGGATAAGGGGCAGGGGAGGGGAGGAGGGCAAAAATATCTCCTTCTTTTGTTGAGCAATAAATCTTGTCATTGATCCTGTCTGTTATCCATAAATAATTTCCATCAAAATAAATGCCTGCTGGCTCCGAACTTAAACCAGAAAAAGTTTCAATTATTGTTCCATCTGTTATATCAATCTTTGAAAATTTCCCATTATGTGTTGCCCACAATGCTTCTCCATCAAAAGAAATTCCAAAGGGCTCTATTTCTAAATCCTCTAAAACTTTTACTATTTTTTCTTCCTTCAAATCAAAATAGTAAATTTTCTTTTTTATTCCTTCAACAATCCATAAATTATTTTCATCTTTTGCAATCCCTAAGGGATTTTTAAAGGGAATTTTTCTTTTGTCAGTTATTTCTTCTCTAATTAAAGAAAAGTAGAAGATATTTCCTGTTGCTCTATCTGAAATAAGTAAAAAATTTCCATCCTTTGCAATTCCATAGGGCTCAGCAATTTCTAACTTTACTTTCTTTATGACTTTTCCAATTTCACAAAAGGTTAAGGTACTAAAAAGAATAAAGTAAATTAAAAAAAGTAGTTTTTTCATATACCCCCCTTAATTTTTTATTCCCAAATAATAGTATATTCCAAAAATTAAAGCAAAAAAATTTGGAGAAAGGGCAGATAAAAAAGGAGAGAGCATATTCATCTCACCCATTTTAGCAAAAAATATTATTAAAATCCAATAAATTACTCCAACTAATAATACTTTTGTTAGGTTACCCCAAATATGGTAAATTGCCTTTGAAGAAAAACTTAAAATTATAGAAATGAAGCCTAAAATCATTAAAAAAATTGGATAAAATATCTTTTGAAACAATTTTACTTCCCAATTTGAGGGCTTATGGCCTGCTTTTTTTAAATTTGAAATATAGTTTTTTAATTTAATTATATTTAGATTACTTGGACTATCAACAATTGATAAAAATATTTCAGGTTTATCTGGAATTTCATATTCTTCATTTTCAAGTTTATTAAATTCTATTTTTTCATCAAAAATTTTCCTTTCTATTCCTTTTGTAGCAATCCAACTTCCTTCCTGAAAATACAATTCTTCTGCTGATATAAAAATGTCTGGCTTATTTTCAAAATTAAATCCTTGAAAACCAATTATAGTATTGTTCTTTTTATCAAAAGCTTTATATTTATATATCCAACCTTTTTGGCTTGTAATAAATGTATACTGTCCAAAAAATCTTGCTATTTTTGGCATAGTTCCTTTTCCAAAGATTTTTGATTTGTATTCATCAACTTTTTGATTTAAAAGGGGCAAATAAGATTCGGAAAATATAAAAATTGAAAGAGAAAGAAATAAAATAAAAGTTAAAAGAGAAGAAAAAATTCTGAAAATTGAAATTCCAAGACCCCTTAAAGCAGTTATTTCCTTATTTCTCTCCAGTATAGCAAGCCCAATTGATAAAGAAGCAAGGATACTTATTGGTATTATATAGTCGTATAAATTTTGGGGTAAGGAATAGAGATAATATGAAAAAACAGAGTAAAAGGATACCTTGTTTTTATGGATATCTTCAATTATTTGAGCAAGATCAAGTATTATGTAAAGAGAAGAGGTAGATAAAATAGTAATAAAAAAATAGGGGATAAAGGTCTTTAAGAGATAAAAATCCAAAAGATAAAAACTAAAAGAAATCCTAATTTCTCTTTTTTTTCTTTTTTCTTTTTTCTTTTCAATAGGTGGTATTAATTTTATTGCTTTTTCTTTTTCAGGTAAAAACAAAAATAGAATTGCTAAAAATAAAAAGAAAAAAGGCATAATCCACATAGAAAGATAAGGGTTCATTTTCCCTTCAAGGGCAAGGGATTCATTGTAGATTAAAAAAATATAAGCAACTAATATAACCAACAGGGAAACTAAAAAAGCATAACCTTTGACAGAGCCCCTTTCTCTTTTTCTTAAGGAAATTGTTAAAGCAAGAAATGGGAATATTAAAGTCAAAGTAGGCAGAACAAATCTTTTATTAAATTCAACCTTTGACCTGTTCCTGATATACTGGTTTTGATCATTAAATTCCTCATAAAGCTCTTTTAAGTTCTTTTCTCTTGCACCAAGTTTATAGGATTTGATTTGCTTTATTGGGGGAAATAACAAAATATCTTGTTCCTTAGAGGTATTTTTTTGGAAAGAATTTTCGTCCTTTAAAGCCAGATTTATTGAATTATGGATTTTAAGCCATATTTGATTCCCTTCAGGGTTTAAATATAGTTCGCCTTCTTTTGCAAAAATATATTGCTCTAAATTTGGCTGAGAATAATCAGCTATAAATATATTTTCCCACAATCTTTTTTCATTTTTTAAGTTTTTTATATAAATTATTTTTTGTGGAAAAGCTTTTATAAAAGTAGCAGGTTCAATGGACTTAGAAACCCCACTTTGCAAAAGTTGAATTCTATATTGAACAAGATTTCTATTTGCTTTTGGTAGGATAAAAAAACTAATTATTATATGAAGAAAAAAGAAAAATAAAGATATTCTAAAAACTTCTTTATAAAAAATTTTTTTTTCAATTCCAAGGGAGTAAAAAGCAAAAATTTCATTCTGGCTTTGAAGTTTTGCTATAGCAAATAAAGTTCCAAAAAAAACTGCCATAGGTATTGTGGTTGTTAAAATATAAGGAAAACTTAAAAATATTATATAAAAGGATTTTAAAAAAGGAATTCCATTTTTCAACGATAATTCTGCAACTTCCATAAAGGCAGTTATCAAAAATAAGCTTGAATAAAAAAATAATCCAAATAAAATTGAAGGAATGAATTCTTTATTAAAATAATTTTTGATTAATTTCATCCAATAATTATATCATAATTTATTATGCCTTAATGTCCGATAAGATATATTATGTTAAATTTATCAATTAAAAATATGCTATTATTTCATAATTTTGTTTTTTTCCTTTATGCTCTATTGGCATATTTTCCCTTGTCATCTTTTATTTATTTTAATTTTAATATTTATTTAAATGGAATGTTTTTTATTAAATTCATTTTAATTTCATCTATTTATATTTAGTCCTAAATATACAATTTAAAGCTGTATTTTTTAAATAATTTTTTTTTATTTCCAAACTCCTCCACTTTCTGCTAATACTATCAAAGGCTTAAAATTGAATTTAAAAAAAATTAGGGAAAATTTTTTTATTTTTTGCAAGGGCCCCGCTTTTCATAGCCAACAACATACGAATAATACAATCAAAGTCCTTTTTCCGTTGTCCGTATCCGTTTTTTAAAAGCGGCTAAATTTTTATAATTTATATTACGGATAACGGACACAGACACAGTCAACGCACTGCTGCTCTACTGCTCTTAATTATATATTTATCTATAAAAATCTTCTTTAAAAATTAAATTTCTATTTCTTTTTTTTCTATCTTTTCTAATAAAGTTCTTAAAATTTCAATGATTTTTTCTCTTTTTTCTTCCTCATTTCCATTGTATTTTATTTTCAATTGAAATGGAAGATTTTTTTCTTTCCATTCAAAACAAAAGCCTCTGCTTTGCTTTATATTTTTTTCTTTTCTAAGCTTTCTAATTTCTTCCCTTGCCATACCTGAAACAATTGAATCTATCATCTCTCTCATTTGCTTTATATCCTTTGCTTTTGCAACTTCTAATAAAAGGGATTTTGCTTTTATGTCGGCATGCCGACATAGGTTTTTAATTTCTTCAGGGAGTTTTGCAAGAAGAATTGTCTCTGAAATTGTAGATCTTCTTTTTCCAATTCTTTTTGCTATTTCTTCATGGGTATAGCCATATTTCTCTTGTAATGTTAAATATCCTTCTGCTTCTTCAAAAGGATCTAAATCCTTCCTTTGAAGATTTTCAACTAAGGCAAGCTCTAATGCTTGCGCTTCATTTTCAATTATAATCTCTACACAAGGAACTGTTGTAAATCCACAAGCTACTGCTGCGTGGTATCTTCTCTCCCCTGCTATAATTTTAAATTTTCCATCACCTTTGGGTGTTACAATTATTGGTTCCAAAATACCATTTTGCTTTACAGATTCAATCAAACTTTCCATATCGCCCAATTCTTTTCTTGGCTGATCTTGGTTTGTTTCAATTGCTTCAATTGGTATATTCATACCAATTGGATTATCATCTCTTTCAAAGAGAACATCAATAAAATGTTTTGAATGTCTCATTTTTTTTTCCTCTGGCAATCCTTTTTTTTTAGACACGGCTTAATACCTCTTCCATTAATTGATAATATTCAATTGCTCCTCTTGAATTTGGAGCAAATGTAAATATTGGTTCTTTATATGCGGGCGCTTCTTCTAATCTAACATTTTTGTGTATTACTGTCTTAAATAATTTGTTCCCAAATACATTTTTTATTTGTTTATAAATATCCCTTGAAAGAAGAGTCCTTCCATCAAAAATTGTCAAAAGTACGCCAATTATTTGTAAGTTAGGATTAACTCTTCTCTTAATTTTATCAATTGTTTCAAGCAAATCATCGGTTCCTTCAAGAGCAAAGTAAGAGGACTGGATAGGTATAAGTATATGAGTTGCCATTACCATTGCATTTATTGTAAGCAAGCTTAAAGAAGGAGGGGTATCTACTATTATATATTGAAATTTGTCTACGATAGGCGTTAAGATGTCTTTTAACCTGAAATGTGCATCCAGCTCCCCTGCCATCATTGTCTCAAATTTTGCAAGGGAAATACTGGCAGGAGCTATCTTTAAATCAAAAAAATTTGTGGGAACTATAACTTCTTCTATTGGGCATCCATTTGGAATGATTGAATCAAAAATTGATTTTTTTGTCCTTTCATTATTTAAAAAAGAAATAGTAGAATTTGCTTGAGGATCCATATCTACCAGTAATGTGCTTAAATTTTTATTTGCAAGAGCTGCCGCCAAATTTATTGCTGTTGTTGTTTTTCCTACGCCACCTTTTTGATTTGCAATAACTAATATCATAAATTACATCTCATATTTTCCCAAAATTTCAGGATCTAATTCTTCCAACCATTTTTTCAGTTGTTCCATTTCATCACCTTTAGACGAAAGGTCAATAAATTTTGCTTTTTGCATCAAATTATTACCTGCAAAAATATTGCATTCATATCTTACAGCTAAGGCAATTGCATCAGAGGGTCTTGAATCAATTACATATTGTTTACCATCTTTATTTAAATGAATTTCTGCATAATATGTGTTGTCTACCAAATCAGAAAGAACAACCTTTTCTACAGTTATACCTAATTCTTTTATTAAATTATTTAATAAATCATGCGTCATTGGCCTTGGCGTCTGTATATTATCTAATCTTAAAATTATTGCTTGTGCTTCAAATACTCCTATCCAAATAGGAAGATACAATTCCGCATCTGAAATTTTTAAAATAACAACAGGCGAATTTGAAGCTGTGTCAAAAATTACACCTTTTAATATTAAAGTAGTTTCCATTAAAACCTCCCTAATTAATTTATCAAAAAATAAGAACATTTGTCAAGTAATATTTTTTCTGATAAAATAAAGAAAATTTTTTGGAGGTAAAAAATGAGATTAGTTAAAATTTTGTTTTTATTATTTGTTTTTTTGATTTCCTGTCAGAATAAGGAAAAGAAAGCAAAAATTTTTATCCAGAAACATACAGATGAAGTAAGCCCTATTTTTAATGAATTAAATATTTCCCATTGGGAAGCAACTGCTAAGGGTTCTGAAGAGTTGTATAAAAAATATGCAGATCTTGAATTGAAATTAAAAAAAATATATAGAAGGAAGGATGAATTTGAGTTTTTAAAGGAATTAAGGAATAGCAAAGAAATTAAAGATCCCTTTATAAAAAGACAAATTGAGCTTTTATATTTGGATTATTTTGGAAATCAAGTGGATGAAAAGTTACTTGAAAAAATAGTAAAACTTTCCTCTGAAATTGAAGGAAAATTCAATACTTTTAGAGCTGAATTTGAGGGTCAAAAGGTTCCCGACAATACTTTATCAGATATATTAAAAGAAGAAAAAAATGTCGAAAGGAGGAAAAGGGCTTGGGAAGCATCAAAAAAGGTAGGAGAAGAAGTGGCAGAAAATTTGAAAGAATTAGTTAAATTAAGAAATCAAGCAGCAAGATCTCTTGGTTTTCCAAATTATTATGAGCTTCAGATCTATTTAAACGAACAAAATGTGGAAGAAATTTTTTCATTGTTTGACAAGTTAGCAGAAGTTGCAGAGCCCTCTTTTATAAAAATTAAAGATAAAATTGATGAAAGTTTTGCAAAAAAGTTTAAAATAAAAAAAGAAGAACTAAAGCCATATCATTATCAGGACTTTTTCTTCCAGGAAGTACAAGCAGTTGGAGATGTAAATATGGATGATTATTTAAAAGAAAAAGATGTAAAGGTAATTGTTGAAAATTTTTACAATCACTTAAATCTTCCAGTTTCAGAAATGCTACAAAGATCCGATCTTTATGAAAGAGAAGGGAAGTATCAACATGCCTATTGCATTGATATTGATAGGGAAGGTGATGTGAGGACTATGTGTTCTATAAGAAATAACAGGTATTGGCTTGAAACACTGATGCATGAGTTAGGCCATGGTGTTTATTCGATGAATATTGATAAAAATCTTCCCTGGCTTTTAAGAGAAGAATCACATATTTTTACAACAGAAGCAATTGCAGAATTATTTGGTTCACTTCCCACTAATCCCTTATGGCTAATTGAATTTGCAGAAATCCCTGTTGATGTGGTTGAAAAATGGAGGCCTACACTTGAGGAAGAAAGAAAAATGGGACTTTTAATCTTTTGTATGTGGAGTGAAGTTATGGTTCATTTTGAAAGAGCCCTTTATGAAAATCCTGATCAAGATTTAAATAATCTATGGTGGGATCTGGTTGAAAAATATCAAAAAGTTAAAAGAATTGAAGGAAGGGATAAACCTGACTGGGCAGCAAAAATTCACTTGACTTCCTCCCCTGTTTATTACCACAATTATATGTTAGGAAATCTTTTGGCATCTCAACTTTTTTTAAAAATGGCAGAAAAAGTAAATGTTCCAATGCCTTTTATGATTTCTTTTAAGAAAAACCCTGAACTTGGAAATTACTTAAAAGAAAAGATATTTAAATCAGGAAAGCTTTACAACTGGAAAGAATTAATTGAAAAGGCAACAGGGGAACCTTTAAATCCAGAATATTTTGCAAAAGAAGTTTCAGTACAATAAATTAATTTTATGTGAATATTTTATATCTTTGCAAGGGGAAGGTCCCTTTCAAGGACATCCTTGTATTTTTATCAGATTAGCAGGTTGCCCCCATAATTGCATTTATTGTGATACAAAATATGCAAAAGTAGAAGGCGGAGAAGTTGACATTAAAGAAATTTTAAAATCAGTAAAAAAAGAAAGTTTAAATTTAGTAGAAGTTACAGGGGGTGAACCTTTATCTCAAAAAGCAACTCCCCTACTCCTTAAAAAATTATTAAAATTAAAAAAAACAGTTCTCTTGGAAACCTCTGGCTTTGAATCTTTAAAAGATGTTCCAGAAAAAGTTATAAAAATCCTGGATTTTAAAACTCCAAAAAGCAAAGGACCTGAGTTTAATACGGAAAATCTAAACTACTTGAAAAAATGGGATGCTTTAAAATTTGTTATTGTTGATAAAGAAGATTTCTTTTGGGCAAAGGAAAAAATAGAAGAATTAAAACTGTCCTCTATTTGTAAAGTTTATTTTGCACCTGCTTATCCATATTTTTCACCCATAGTCCTTGCAAATTTAATTGTTAAATACAAACTTGATGTATTTTTAAATCTTCCCCTCCATAAACTTTTATGGGGGGAAGAAAGGAAAAAATAAAATTATTGTGGAATAACAATTTGTAGGTGTGTCGTTTGTCCGCGCCCGAGGGAAAAGAGTTGAATCGTTTTCCGTGTCCGTTTTTCGTTGTCCGTACACAATATATATGGTTTAATTAAAATAAATAATTCAATATATTGCATAGCCATTTTAAAATTTTAACTACAAGAAATCTTTATAAAGCATTATTTTTACCATTTAAAGCTTTTAAAGAATTAGGGGGAAGGAAAGCCAAAAGCGTTGAAGTATTGGGGCAGATAACAAGGAAAATGAGTTGGCTACACCGCTTCTCGTTTAGATATACGGCGAGGATGTTAGACAACGAAATTTGACACAGTAGATGCCCCGGGACTTTCAACGCCCTTAACCTTTGAATGGAGCATACCTTATAAAAAATTCTTATTTAATAAACATTACATTTTTATTAAAAGAAATCCTTTTGAGGCACGAAAGTGCCAGAAGTTTTCTTTTGAAAATGAAGGAAAAGAAGCATGAGAAAAATGCAATCATAATAATCTTTTCATTTCATTGAAAAAGAAAAATTCAAGTGCTTCATTTAAATGAAGCACCAAAAGGATTGTATGGCTGGGGCTTGCCTCCTCCCAAAAAAGAAGAGCAGCAGTGCAGTAGAGCAGCAGTGTAGGGGTCTTATCTTGCACGACCCGTAAAATAATAATCAAAAAATTGTAGTCGCAGGTTCTTTAGAGGCTGTC
>JBBISU010000048.1:0-22772 GCA_037441225.1 Acidobacteriota bacterium | reverse complement strand
TTTTATTTTCATAATTGATCTTTGTACCTATAAAAAATATTGAAAAATTTATTTTTTTTAATTATTATATTTAATTAAATTAAAGGAGCAATAAAATTGCAATTTTCAGTTTTAGGTTCTGGAAGCAAAGGGAATTCCTATTTAATTAAAGATGATGATACTATAATTTTAATTGATGTTGGTTTTTCTTTAAGAGAACTTATAAAAAGATTAGAAAAGGTCTCCATTGAGCCAAAAGAAATAAAAGCAATTTTGATAACCCATGAGCATTGGGATCATATAAAAGGACTTGAAGGTTTCTTAAAAATCCATCCAGTACCAGTTTTTTGTAGTAATGGAACATTAAATTCTTTAAATTTTGAATTAAAAACAGAAATAAGATCAATAAAAGGAGGGGAAGATTTTCAAATTGGAAGCATCAATATTTCTCCCTTTTCAGTTCCCCATGATGCTTCTGAACCAATGGCTTTTTCTTTTTCAAAGGGATATAAAAAGATTGGTTTTGCTTCTGATTTAGGAAAGGTAACCCTTTTGGTTTTAGAAAAATTGAAAAATTCAAGTTTAATTGCAATTGAAACAAACCATGATGAAAAACTTTTAATTAATGGTCCCTATCCATATAATTTGAAAAAAAGGATTAAAAGTACTTTTGGACATCTATCCAATAAAGATGCTGTTGAAGCAATTTCTAAATTAATCTCACCATCCTTAAAGTATATTTTTCCAATTCACTTATCAGAAGTAAATAATGATCCAAATCTGGTAAAATATTATGTGGAAGAAATTTTAAAGGTCCATTCAGCAGAAAATGTTTTGTGCTTTGTCTCTTCTCAAAAAGAGACAATTCCATTTTTGGAGGTTTAAATGAAAGCAAAGTTAGAGGTTTACTTGAAAGAAACGGTTTTGGATCCCCAGGGAAAAACGATAAAAAATGCTTTGAAAAATTTGGGATTTGATGAGATTGAAGACTTAAGGGTTGGAAAGATTTTTTATATTGATTTGAATATAGAAGAAGAAGGAGAAGCAAGAAGGATTGTTGAAGAAGCAGCAGAAAAGCTCCTTTGTAATAAGATTATTGAATCCTATAAAGTTTATCTATGAAAATTGCAGTAATTGTCTTCCCTGGTTCTAATTGTGATTTTGATGTTTATTATGCTTTAAAAGAAATTGCAGGGATACCCTCTGAACTTGTATGGCATAAGGAAAAAACTTTAAAAAATTTTTCTGGAGTTGTTTTGCCAGGCGGTTTTTCTTATGGAGATTATTTAAGAGCAGGAGCAATTGCAAAATTTTCGCCAATTATGGAAGAAGTTAAAAGATTTGCAGAGGAAGGAAAACCTGTTTTAGGAATTTGTAATGGTTTTCAAATTTTAACTGAAGCAGGGCTTTTGGAGGGGGCACTTTTGAGGAATAGGAGCTTAAAATTTTTATGTCAGGATGTTTTTTTAAAGGTTGAAAATAAAAATCCAATCTTTTTAAAGGAATTAAAAAAAGGACAAATTATAAAACTTCCAATAGCCCATATGGATGGAAATTATTTTTGCGATGATAAAACTTTAAAAGAACTTATAAAAAATAAACAAATTGCTTTCAGATATTGTTTACATAATGGAAAAATTGAAGAAGAAAATATAAAAGCAAATCCAAACGGTTCCCTTTATTCAATTGCAGGAATTTTTAATAAAAAAGGAAATGTCTTAGGTATGATGCCACATCCTGAAAGGTATGTGGAAAAAATCCTTGGCTCAAGGGATGGGATATATATTTTCAGATCCCTTAAAAATTTTTTAATGGGTTAAAAAGATGAAATATAACGAAATTGTTTCTTTAAAGGATGCATTGGCTTTAGGACTTTCAAAAGCAGAGTGGAAGAAAATTTTAAAATTTTTAAAGAGAATTCCAAATTATACAGAACTTGGAATTTTTTCTGCCCTCTGGTCTGAGCATTGCTCTTATAAAAGTTCAAAGATTTATCTTAAAAAATTCCCAACAAAAGGGAAAAGGGTTTTACAAGGACCAGGAGAAAATGCAGGAATAATTAAATTAGACGATGAATTGTGTGTTGTTTTTAAAATGGAATCCCATAACCATCCTTCCTATATAGAACCCTTTCAAGGGGCTGCAACAGGTGTTGGGGGAATTTTAAGGGATATTTTTACAATGGGGGCAAGGCCTATATGTTTAATGGATTCTCTTTTTTTTGGTTCCTTAAAAGATCAAAATATGGTTTATCTTTTAAATGGGGTTGTGGAAGGTATTGCTTTTTATGGAAATTGTATTGGTGTTCCAACTGTTGGAGGGCAAACATCTTTTTATGATGCTTTTAAAGATAATATCCTTGTAAATGTTTTTTGTTTAGGAATTGCAAAGAAAGATGAAATATTTTATGGAAAGGCAAAAGGGAAAGGAAACGCAGTGTTTTATGTAGGCTCTAAAACAGGAAGGGATGGGATACATGGTGCAACTATGGCATCGGAGTCTTTTGAAGATGATTTGAAGGAAAAAAAGCCAAATGTTCAAATAGGTGATCCTTTTACAGAAAAATTGCTTTTGGAAGCTCTTTTGGAGATTATGAAAGGGGATTCAATTGAAGGGATACAGGATATGGGAGCAGCAGGACTTACTTCTTCTTCTTTTGAAATGGCAGAAAGAGGTAAAAGTGGGCTTGTATTGTACCTTGACAAAATTCCTTTGAGGGAAAAAGATATGGATCCTTATGAAATTATGCTTTCCGAATCACAGGAAAGGATGCTGATGGTTGTAAAAAAAGGAAAAGAAGAAGAAGTTTTAAAGGTTTTTAAAAAATGGGATTTGGATGCAGTTGAAATTGGTTATGTAACTGATACAAAAAAAGTTGAAGGATATTTTAAGGGTGAAAAAGTAATTGATTTGGAAATTGAGCCACTGGTTTCAAAGGCACCAAAATATAAAAGACCTTACAAAAAACCTTCTTATATTGATGAATTAAACAAAGAAGAAGATATTAAAATTGAGATTAAAAATTTTGAAAAAGAAATAATTGAATTTTTACAAAATCCAAATATTTCATCTAAGAAGCCAATATACAGGCAATATGACCATCAAGTTCAAACAAATACTGTTTTAAAGCCCTCTTTTGATTCTGCTCTTTTAAGAATTAAGGGTAAAGATTATGGGATTGCTTTAACAAGTGATGTAAATCCCTTGTGGTGTTATTTAAATCCAAGGGAGGGTTCTGCCTATGCAGTTGCAGAAGCAGTAAGAAATCTTTCTTGTGTTGGAGCAAAAGCCATAGGTGTAACCGATTGCTTAAACTTTGGCAACCCAGAAAACCCAGAAGTTATGTGGCAGTTTAAAGAATCAATTGAAGGAATTTCTGAAGCCCTTAAATTTTTTAATATCCCTGTTGTTTCTGGAAATGTGAGTTTTTATAATGAAACTTCTAAAAAATCAATCTGGCCTACACCTACAATTGGAATGGTTGGTTTTATAAAAAATATAAAAAAAGTATTAAATTATGAGAGAGGAAAAAAATCTTCTATTTATTTAGCAGGGGAAGGAGAGTTAAGGCTTTCTTCAAGTTTATTTTCATTTCATAAAGGAATTTTAATTGGAAGAATACCAAAATTAAATTTGAAAAATGAAAAAAAACTTTGCAAATTTTTGCTTAATGGATTTAAGAGTAAGGCAATTTTTGGTGCCCATGATTTAAGTGAAGGGGGTTTATTGGTTTCCTTAGTTGAATTATCTCTTCTTTTGAATTCTGGAGTGGACATAAAATTTTCAAAAGAAAATGAAATACTATTTTTATTAGGTGAAGGCGGCTCAAAGGCTTTGGTTTTTGGCGAAGATAATAAAATTGAATCTCTTTCAAAGATTTTAGAAGTTCCTTTAATAAAATTAGGAAATTTTAATGAAAATTTATTTTCTATTAAAACAAATAATTTTAAGTTTGAAATTCCCTTTGATGATTTAAAAGATTTAATTGAAAAGGGACTTGAAAAGTTTATGGAGTAATATATGTGTGGAATTTTTGGAGTTATAGGGCATAAAGAAGCAGCTATTTTAACTTACCTGGGGATTCAGGGCTTGCAACACAGGGGACAGGAAAGTGCAGGGATTGCTGTTTTAAATAAAGATAAAATATATGTGAAAACTGGAATGGGACAAGTAAGGGATGTCTTTACCTTAGAAGAAATTAAAAAATTTGAAGGAAATTTAAGCATTGGACATGTGAGATATTCTACTGCTGGCTCATCATCCCTTTCAAATGCGCAACCTTTATATGCAACTACTTCAAAAGGAGAAGTAGCATTGTGCCATAATGGTAATTTAGTGAATGCCCCTTTTTTAAGACAAATACTCATAAAGGAAGGAGCAATTTTAACAGGGAATTCTGATTCTGAATTAATATTACATTTAATTGCTCGTTCTTCTGCTCCTACAATGGAGGATGCAATAATTGATGCTCTCTCAGAGCTTCAAGGAGCCTTTTCTTTGCTTTTTTTATTTAAAGATAATATTTTGGCAGTAAGAGACCCTTATGGCTTCAGGCCCTTATTTTTAGGAAAGGTTGAAAATTCCTTTTGTTTTTCCTCTGAAACAGCTGCAATTGAGTTAATTAAAGGAAAGGTTATAAAAGAATTAAAAGCTGGTGAGGTAGTTATATCATCTGACAAAAAATTTGAATCTATTGAGTGGAAAAAATCAAGGGAGAGTTATTTTTGTATCTTTGAATATGTTTATTTTGCAAGGCCTGATAGTATTCTTTATAATATTCCTGTTTCTTTAAGTAGAATAAATATGGGAAGAAAACTTGCACAGGAACAAAAAACAAAAGCAGACATTGTAATCCCAGTGCCTGATTCAGGTATTTTTGCTGCTATGGGGTATTCAGAGGAATCAAAAATTCCTTTAAGTTTTGGCTTAATAAGGAGCCATTATATTGGAAGGACTTTTATCCAGCCCTTTCAATCAATCAGGGATTTTGGAGTAAGATTAAAACTTGCACCTATAAGTTCAATAATTAAAGGAAAAAGGGTTGTTTTGGTGGATGATTCAATTATAAGGGGCACAACAATGAGACAAATTGTTCAACTTCTAAAAAATGCAGGAGCAAAGGAAGTCCATGTGAAGGTTTCCTGCCCTCCAACAAGATTTCCTTGTTTTTATGGAATTGATACTCCAACTTCAGAAGAACTAATTGCCTATAATAAAAGTGTTGATGAGGTGTGTGAATTTATTGATGCCACATCCCTTCAATATTTATCCTTGGAAAGCCTTCAGAAGAGTGTGGATCCTGAAAAAAAATGGTTTTGTACTGCCTGCTGGGATGGAAATTATCCAGTTCTACCTGCCGATACAAAACAACAAAAACTTTTTTCTTTAAAAAGGAGTTTTTAATGGAGAAATATAAAAAAGCAGGTGTAGATATAGACCTTCAAAATGAATTAATTGAAAAATTAAAAAAGGATACTCAAAAAATTAAAAGTAAAAGATTGATAAGAGGTATTGGTGGTTTTGGAGGGCTTTATTCTTTTCCTTTTAAAAATTATAAAAATCCAGTAATTGTTTCTTCCTGTGATGGAGTTGGAACAAAAATTTTGTTAGGAATTAAATCAAATAATTTAGATATACTTGGTTATGATATTGTCTGTCATTGCATAAATGACATTCTTGTTCAAGGAGTTATTGAACCCCTTTTCTTTATGGACTATTTTGGTTGTGAAGGCTTAAAGGGAGAAGTTTTCAACAATGTTTTAAAGGGGATTATTAAAGCTTGTGAGGAAAATGGGATTGTGCTATTGGGTGGGGAGACAGCTGAACTTAAAGGTATTTATCCTGAAGGGATCTTTGATTTAGTTGGATTTATAGTTGGGGTTGTAGAAAAGAGTAAAATCCTTCCAAAGAAAAACATAAAAGAAGGAGACATAATAATAGGTCTCCCTTCCACTGGCTTGCATACAAATGGGTATACCTTAGCAAGAAAAATTATACAGGATAGTGGATATTCCTTAGAAGATAAGCCATTTCCATTGGAAGAAAAGTTATCAGAAGCACTATTAAAGCCCCACATTTCTTACTTAAAAATATTAAAAAAACCAATAATTGATGGAAAAATAAAAGGTCTTGCCCACATAACAGGAGGAGGTTTTTATGACAATATTCCAAGGGTTCTGCCAAAAGGAATGAATGTTATTATAAAGAGAGGAAGTTGGAAAGTTTTGCCAATCTTTGAGTTTTTGAAAGAAAAAGGTAAAATAAAGGAAGAAGAAATGTACAGGGTTTTTAATATGGGAATTGGAATTTGTATAATAATTTCAAAAAATAAATTAAAAGGTTTGTCAAATTATTTTGAAAAAAACTCACAGGAATTTTATATAATTGGGGAAATTAAAAAAGGAGAAGGAAGGGTAGTCATTGAATGAAAAAGAAGCTTTTTATAATGCTTTCAGGCAGAGGTAGTAATTTTTTAAAGATTTATGAAAACATAAAAAATGGGTATTTGTTTGCAGAAATTTGTGGCGTTTTTTCAAATAAAAAAGAAGCAAAAGGAATTGAAAAAGCAAAAGAATTTGGATTGAAAACTTTTATAATTGAAAACAAAGGTCTTCCTTCCAGAAGGGAACATGAAATAGAAATTGAAAAAATAATAGATAATTTAAAACCAGATTTTATTGTAATGGCTGGCTATATGAGGATTTTATCAGAAGAATTTGTAAGAAAATATAAGTGGAAAATTATAAACATCCATCCTGCGCTTCTTCCATCTTTTCCAGGAGTAGAAGCCCAAAGACAAGCTCTTGAATATGGTGTTAAATTTTCTGGTTGTACTGTTCATTTTGTAGATGAAGGAGTTGATTCAGGACCAATTATACTTCAAAGAGTAGTTCCTGTTTTTCAAGAAGATTCTGTTGAGGCTTTGGAAGAAAGAATTTTAAAAGAAGAGCACATTGCTTATTCAGAGGCATTAAAATTGTTAATAGAAAATAGATGGGAAATCAGGGGAAGGAGGTTTTTTCTTTTATGAAAACTATGAGATGTATTTTTAAGGGAAAAGTCCAAGGTGTATATTTTAGAGCTTACACAGAGGATTTTGCAAAGGAACTAAATGTAAAAGGATGGGTAAGGAATTTACCAGATGGAAGCGTAGAAGCTCTATTTCAGGGTAAGGAAGAAAATATAAATGAATTGATAAGAAAATTAAGGGAAGAACACCCTTATGCAAAAGTGAAAGAAGTATTAACATTTCCTGAAGAAAGAGAAGAAATTTTTAAAGATTTTTCAATCAGGTATTGATGAGGTTTAAAATCTGTAAGGTTGAAACAATCTCTTCTCATTCTTATCCAGGGCAACCAAAAAGGTTTTTTTACAAAAACAAATGGTGGGAAATTGATACAATAGAAGATAGATGGTATGAAGGAGGACTTGATCCAGAAAGGGCATTAATACTCTATTACAAAGTTGAATCAGAGGAGCGATTTTTTATATTAAGATACCTTCCTTATTTCCAAAAATGGCAAATTTGCCAAGTTGAGGATTTCTAAGATTTAATAATTTGAGTTGAAATATTTAAAAATTTCTTATATCATATTATTATGACAATAAAAGTTGAAGATAAAAGAACTTTTACAAAGGAAGGGGAATTAAAAGAACCCCTCAAGGAAAAGAAAGAGGAAAATCAAAAGAAGAGCATTGAACTTCCTCCTACCCCAACTTTTTCAGAGTTTATAGTTTCTCTTTATGCTTCTGCAATGATGAGTATGGGAGCAATAGAAGTAAAAGGAGCTGAAAAAATGGAAATTGATTTAGGACAAGCAAAGCAAACAATAGATATCCTTGAAATTCTTCAAAAAAAGACGCAAGGTAATTTAACAGAGGAAGAAAAAAACCTTTTTAATAATTTGTTAACGGAACTGCGTTTAAATTTTGTAAATATTATGAATAAAAAAGTATGAAAAAAAATATTATCTTTTTAATTTTTTTAATTTTTACATTAAATTTATTTTCGCAAAATGAAGAGGTACTAATTTTAAAAACACCTTATTCAGAGGCACCAAAAAAAGAAGAAAAAAGTAAACTTCCCCTTGAAAGCAGAATGGAACAACTATGGTTTATAACCCTTTCTCATATAAAAGAACAGCAATTTTCTTCTGCTGAAATGGATATAAAGAAGATAATAGATGAAGCAAACCAATGGGAAATAAAAAAATTCACTCAATTTGCTCTTGCCTCAATTAGTCTTTTTTATGATTCAATGAAAAGGGAAGAAACTCTTCAAGCACAAAATTTTTTAAAATTTGCTTCCCTTCTAAACCCAGATCTACCAGAACTTTATATTGCAAAAGCAGATTTTGCTTGGTCTCAAAACAGTTATTTTGCTTATTTTATTAATATAATAAAATATTTATATAAATCTTTATTAAATAAAAATTATTTCTATAGTTTAGCAAATAACCTTATAATAATGTTTTTTATTTTATTCTTAATTATGCTTATTGTTTTTACTTTATTTCTATTTTATAGAAATTTTCCAAAAATAAAGCATGATTTTTTGGAGCTTTTTGAGAAAAAATATAACCTTCTATCTACAGTAATTCTAATTTTTGCTTTTATTTTCTTACCAATTATACTTGGCTTAAACTGGTTTTGGCTCCTTTGCTATTTTTGTATAATTATATTTGGATATACAAAAACAGTTGAAAAAATTATTTTGATAATACTTATAATAATTCAGATAATTGCTTTTCCAGTAATTTATCATAATATAAACAAATTTTATCAGTTCTATTCTCCAATAATTCAAAGTGCTTATGCCCTTGAGAATAAAGAACTAACTTACAAATATGTCCCTGATCTTGAAATGATCACTGGCTTATACGAAGATCCTGATTTAATATTTCTTTTAGGTAATTTATATGAAGCATCAGGAGACACAATTAATTCAATTGCAGCATATAAAAAGGCAACAGCAAAAAATCCCGCTCATGGTTTATCCTACATAGGATTAGGAAATCAGTACTACTGGCAGGGAAATTTTGCAGCAGCAATAACTGAGTATTTAAACGCTCAAAAATATTTGCCTTTTTTTGTTCCCCTTTATTTTAATTTAAATAAAGCATATAATCAAAGTTATCAGTATAATAAAGGAACAGAGGCATTAAATACAGGTATGGCGACAAACTCAAGACAAATGTTAAAATTAATTTCCTCCAGACCACAAAGAGAAATTATGCCTGTGTATTTATCTGTTAAAGAGGCATGGGATTTAGTAAGTGAAATAAATAAAAGAGGTATTTTAAAAGGAAAAGGGATAAGAGGGCATGATAAGATTTTAAGTTTAAAAAGTGCTTTCCTTTATCCATATACAATTGCTTTTATATTATGCTTGATTCTGACATTGGCTCTTAATATTTACAGAAATAAGAAATGGAAATATGCTGGGATTTGTACTAAATGTGGAAGAGCTTTTTGTAATAAATGCAAAAGTGCTTCAGAAAGCCAGATTTATTGTACACAATGTATTCATATATATATAAAAAAAGATGGTGTGTCTTTTGATACAAAGGTTAAAAAAATAAATGAAGTAAAAAGATTTTTAAGACAAGAACATTATCTTAAAAAACTGTTTAATATAGTTTTCCCTGGTTTTGGCTATCTGATGGAAGAAAAAAATCTAAAAGGTTTTGTAATAATATTAATATTTTCTCTTTTATTGATTTATTTATTGTTGCCTTTTCCTTTTTATTCTTGTCTTTACAAGCCAATATCTTTTGGTTTTTTAAAAACAATTGCAATAATTTTGCTTGTTGTTTTGTGGTTGTTAACTAACATTAGAATTTTATTAGAAAAGGTAGGAATTTAAATGGCACTTGAAGGAAGCTTAAAAGATTTTGGGTTACAAGACATTTTTCAACTTATTGGACTTCAAAGGAAAACAGGCATTTTAACTATTAAAAGTTCACAAGACACAATATATATTACTTTCTTGGATGGAAAAATAGTCAATGCTGATTCAGAAAAGGCAAAAATTGAAAGCAAGTTAGGAAGGGTCCTTCTAAAAAGAGGTTCAATAACAGAAGAACAACTAAACAAGGCATTAGAAATACAAAAACAAACACTTCAAAGGCTTGGTTATGTACTTGTAAAAGAAGGATTTATTACAAATGAGGAGCTAAAAAATGCTTTGACTCAGCAAATACTGCAAATTGTTTATAAGGTTTTCAGATGGAGGGAAGGAGAGTATTATTTCTCTCAAGAAATTGCTGTTGAATATGACAGAGATAGCATAAATCCAATTACTTCTGAATCTGTTTTAATGGAAGGGGCTCAGATGTTAGATGAATGGCCTATAATTGAAAGAGTTGTGAAACATCCTGATATGGTTTTTGAAAAAACAAAGATAGACCAAGAAATAGAAATATCTGATTCTGAGGAATTTGATTTTGAAAGTGGAGTTGCAGAAAAAAGAGGGGATAAAATTAGATTAACTCAATTGGTTTATGATGTTTATAGTTTAGTAGATGGTTCTTCAAAAGTGATGGATATTGTAGAAAAATCAAAATATAACGAGTTTGATATTTGCAAAGCCCTTTATGAACTTTCTCAAAGAAATTTAATAGAAGAAAAAAAGGAAAAACCAGTTGAGGCACCAAAAGAAGAAGTGGTGAAAGAAGCAGTTCCCATTGAAAAACCATTAAAGTTTGCCTTTATTCCTATTTTAATACTTTTAGTAATATTTACCTTTGCAAATTTATTTCGCTTCAAAAATCCATTAAATACCTTTAGTTCCATAATTGCAAAAGATAATCTTTTCAATAATATAAAATACCAAAAAACCTTTTTACAAATATATCTTTTAGATTCTTCTATTAATACATATTTTCTTTCTGAAGGCGAATACCCAAAATCACTTCAAGATTTATTCAAATATAACCTTGCTACATTGGAAAGTCTGACAGATCCATGGAATAGAGGTTATCTCTATATTAATAAAAATGATAATTACTATTTAATTGGATTTAATTCCGATGGCACACAATCTTTGGAACTAATTTATACCTATATATTAAGTGGCGGAATAGAAAAGGAATATAAAGAACCAGAAAAAAGAAAGAAAAAGAATATTACTTTCCTGGAATAATGGAGAATTTTAGAAAACTTTTTCCTATTTTCAATGAAAAAACATACTTAGATTATGCTTCAACTTCTCCTTTTTCAATTCTTCATAAAAAATCATTCAATTTTGCTTTTAAATTTCAAGAAAAGTTTAATTGTGATTTTATAGAAGAAATAAATAATTTAAAAGAAAATCTAAAAAACTCAATAAAAGAATTTATAAATGCAGAAAGAAAAGATGAAATAGCTCTTATTCCAAATACTTCTTATGGAATTTCCATTATTGCTTCTGGATTAATGCTTAAAAAAGGAGATAGGATTCTTTTGCCTTCTTTTGAATTCCCTGCAAATGTTTATCCTTATTTGTATCTTAAAGAAAAAGGAATTTGTGTTGATTTCATTGAGCCAAATAATGGTCTGATTACCTTAAAAGAGATAAAAAAATCCATAAAAAAAAACACTAAACTTTTCTCATTAAGTTTTGTGCAATTTTTAAATGGTTATAAAGCAGATCTTAAAGAAATAGGTAAATGGTGTAAAGAAAATGATATATTTTTTATAGTGGATGGAATTCAAGGGGTTGGAAGTTGTCCTATAAATGTGAGAGAGTCAGAAATTGATGGGCTTTCTTGTGGAGGGGCAAAATGGCTTATGTGGCCACAGGGAACTGGTTTTTTATATTTAAGCAAAAATTTATTTAAAAAGATAAAGCCACCAATTGTTGGCTGGCTCTCGGTAAAAAACCCCTGGGATTTTTTAAATTATAAAATGGAACTTTCAGAAAATTTACAAAGATTTGAAATTGGAACTATAAATTTTCTTGGTTTTTATTGTGCTTTAAAAATTTTATTGCATTTTCAAAAATTTGGAATTGAAAATATTTACAAAAAAATATTAAACCTGAGAAACTTATTTTATGAAGGTATAAAAAATTTAAAAATTGAAACAATAACACCTGAAGATGGACCTTCTGGGATAGTTACAATAAAGGTAGAAAATCCAGAAAAACTGTATAAATATCTTAAGTCAAATAATATTATAATATCAAAAAGGTTGGATTACTTGCGTTTTTCCTTTCATTTTATAAATAATGAAAAGGATATAAAAAAAACTTTAAATTTATTAAAAAAATATAAAAAATGCGGGGCGTAGCGCAGCCTGGAAGCGTGTTTGGTTCGGGACCAAAAGGTCATGGGTTCAAATCCCATCGCCCCGAACTATTTTAATAATCCTGCTTTTTCTATAAATTTTTATTTTTTTTTAATAAAAAATTGTGATATAATTTTTTTAATATTTTATGAGAAAATTCCTTTTATTTTTAATAATATTTCTTGTCCTTGGAATTCTATCAGGTTATTTTATTGGAAAGAGTTTTTCACTTCCTCAGGTAGAAAAATTGAAGGAATATAAACCACCTCAAACAACAATATTTTATGACAAAGATGGCAAGCCCTTTTCTTTTTATGGGATAGAAAAAAGAGTTATAATTAAACCAGAAGACATTCCCTTTGCTTTAAAAGTAGCAGTTCTTTCAGCAGAAGATAAGGACTTTTACAGGCATAGCGGTATTTCCTTAAAAGCCCTTTTAAGAGCATTTTTTGAAGATGTAAAAAAAAGAAAGTTTGCACAAGGAGGTTCAACTATAACTCAGCAGTTTTCAAAGATGCTTTTTTTAACAAGAGAAAAAACATTTTCAAGAAAAATAAAAGAAGCTCTTTTAAGTTTTAGTTTAGAAAAAAAATATTCAAAGGATGAAATCCTTTCTTTTTACCTAAATCAAGTATATTTAGGAAATGGAAATTATGGCGTTGGAATGGCATCTGATTTTTATTTTAGCAAAGAGCCAAAGGATTTAAGTTTAGATGAAGCAGCTCTTTTGGCAGGGCTTATAAGAACTCCAGAAATTGATTCTCCTACAAAAAATCCAGTTAGAGCAGTTCAAAGGAGAAATGAAATTTTAAGAAGAATTTATAAAAATGGTTTCATATCTAAATCAAAATACGAGGAACTAATAAACAGACCCTTAAATTTAAGGTTAAAATCAAAGATCTATGGCGCTGGAGAATATTTCAGTGAAGAAGTTAGGAGATATATTTATAACAAATATGGCTATGAAAAACTTTATAGAGAAGGTCTTTCTGTCTATACAACAGTTGATTTAAATCTTCAAGAGATAGCAGAAATTGCACTCTTCAATGACCTTGAAAAAATTGAAAAAGAAAAAGGTTTTAGGAAAGAGCAAATTAAAAATATAAAAAAGGATTATCCAAAATTAGAGGAATATGAACATCCCACATGGAGGTTTTTAAATACAATACCATTGAAAAAACCAATCTGGGGAATTGTCTTAGAAGTAAATTCAGAAACTGCTAAAATTAAAATAAAAGATAAAATATATGAACTAAAAAAAGAAGGTTATGAATGGACAAATGTTAACAATTTGAAAAATTTAATAAAAGAAGGGGATCTTGTAAGAGTAAAATTTGATGAAAATATGCTTTTACATTTAACAGTTGAACCAAAGATACAAGGCGCTATTGTAATAATTGAAAATTCTACAGGTAAGATCAGGGCAATGGTTGGTGGAACTGATTTTGAAAAATCAGAGTTTAATCGGGCAACTCAAGCATTGAGGCAGGCAGGAAGTGCCTTCAAACCCTTTACTTATGCAACTGCCTTTGAAAAAGGGCAAACTCCTGCTGATTTAATTTATGATGCGCCTGTCTCAATTTATGCAGGTCCAAACCAGCCCCTTTATTCTCCAAAAAATTATTATGAGGAATATTATGGAATTGTAACTTTAAGAGAAGCTTTGGAACAATCTTATAATGTTTCTGCTGTAAAATTATTTGAAACATATAAAAATGATGTCATTGAGATGGCAAAGAGGTGTGGGATAAAAAGACAAATCCCACCTTATGCCTCTTCTGGACTTGGAACAACAGAAATTACACCTTTAGAACTAACATCTGCTTACACTACTTTTGCAAACCTTGGGGCAAGGATAGAACCATATTTTATTGAAGAGATAAGGCAGGGAAATCTTCCTCTTGAAAAAAATGAACCAAAGATCACACAAGTTTTAAATCCACAAGTTGCCTTTTTAATCACTTATGTTTTAGAAGGTGTAATTGATAGGGGAACAGCAGCAGAAGCAAACAAAATCCCCTTACCCCTGGCAGGCAAAACAGGCACAACAGTTGAATATACAGATGCATGGTTTATTGGCTTTTCTCCCACTTACACAATTGGTGTTTGGGTTGGAAATGATCAAAAAATTAAAATTGGAAGCAAGATGACAGGAGCAAGGGCAGCTCTTCCTGCTTTTATTGAAATTGCAAACTATATAGAAGAAAAGGGTTTAGAAAATAAAAAAGAATTTACAGTTCCAAGGGGGATAAATTTTGTTGAAATAGATAGACAAACAGGCAAAAAAGTAACCTCTGAATGCAAAGAAATTATTGAAGAAGCGTTTATTGAAGGAACTGAGCCAGAAAGCTTTTGTTCTGAAAACTGGCATAAGATAAAGATATTGCCCTATTATATGCAAAAAGAATTTTATATACCAAGGGAAAATGAACCTATGGATTTGAAAGAGGAATAAAAAATTTTTAAAATTTATTAAACCTTCTTCTGCTGAATGAATGTAAAATTTCCAAAAAAAGATTAAGCAAAATCTTTGCTTATGGAATTTTTTGAATTTTTCTTAAATAAATATTAAAATTTAAATATGAATAAAGATACAATTTTGGTTTGTGGTGTAACAGGTCAGCAGGGGGGAGAGGTTTTAAAAACTTTAATTGAAAAAGGAAATTATAATTTGAGGGCAATTACAAGGAATAAAAAAAATCCAAAAATTCTTTATTTTAAAGAAAAAGGAGTTGAAATTTTTGAAGCAAATTTAGAAGATAAAGAAACATTAAAAGAAGCATTTAAAGGTACAACAAAAGTATTTTTAGTTACACAACCCTGGTCTCCTGATAATAAAAAATGTTTTTCAGAGAAAGAAATATTACAGGGGAAAAATGTAATAGAGATGTGTAAAGAAGAAGGAGTTAAGTATATTGTTTACACTTCTATGATAAATTTAGGATACAAAAATACGAAAGTTGCACACCTTGAAAGCAAATTAAAAGTAGAAGATCTTTTGAAGGAAAGTGGTATTTCATACGCAATATTTAAACTCCCATCTTTTATGGAAAACATTGGGAAAGATTTTTTCCCTATAAAAAAAAATTATGTAAGAGGACTCTTAGAAAAAGATATTAAAACAACATATATATCCTGTAAGGATATTGGATTTTTTGTCTTAAAGGCATTTGAAGAATTTGAAAAATTTAAAGATAAAACAATAAATCTTATATCTGATTTAAAAAATGGGGAGGAACTTGCAGAAATTTTATCTTTAATATTAAAAAGAAAAATAAAATATAAATCAGCACCAAAAATTGTTTTAAAATTATTTGCAAAAGAGTTTTATGAAATGAAAATTTTTTATGAAAAACTTGGAAAACCTCCAGATTTATTTAAACTTGAAGAAATAATGAAGGAAACAAAAAAACTTCATCCATATTTAATTACATTAAAAAGATATTTGGAAGAAAATTATAAATTTAGCAATCTCTAAATTTTATTATAAGAATGTGTTAAAATATTTAGAATAATTAAGATAAGGAGGGAATATGAAAAGTTTAAAAGATTGGTTTATTGCTACAAGGCCCTGGTCTTTTGTTATGACCTTTTTTTCAATAACACTTGGGACAATCATTGCTTCCTTTGATGGAAAGATTAACTTTCTTTATTATTTTTTATGTCTTTTAGGTACAGTTTTATTTCATGGCGCAACAAATTTAATAAATGATTACTTTGATTACAAAAAAAGTATTGACAGACCTGATTCCCCAACCTGCCATTACAGGCCTCATCCAATTATAACGGGAAAGTTTAGTGCAAAAGAAATCTTTTTATACGCTACAGTTTTATATTTTTTTACATTTTTAATTGGAATTTTCTTTTCTTTAAATGTCTCAAATCTAATTTTTATAATTGGAATAATTGGTTTTTTAATTTCTTTTACTTACTGTGGATTTCCATTATCATATAAATACAAAGCCCTTGGAGAAATTCCAATATTTCTTGTCTGGGGTCCTCTTATGGTGGAAGGTTCTTATATAGTTCAAAATGCAAAATTTTCAAAGGAAGCACTCTTTGTATCAATTCCCATTGGAATTTTGGTTTCCCTTGTTTTATTTGCAAATAATTTAAGGGACATTGAATATGATAAAAGACAGGGTATTAAAACACTTGCAATTTTGCTTGGACAAAGGTTAGGGCTTTATTTTTATCTTAGTTTTATTGTTTTTTCTTATTTATCTTTGGTCATTCTATACATATTTAAATTTGTATCTCCTTTAGGGCTTCTGGCATTTCTTTCAATTCCAAAGGCATATAAATTATTTAAAGAATTTAAAGTTAAAATTCCAGAAGGGGCTGATGCAATAACATCCCAGTTGGTTGTCTCTTTTGGTTTTTTCTTTTTACTTGGTTTATTTTTAAATAAAGTAATTTTTATGATAAAATAATTTTATGAGTGAAAAATTTGAATTAGATGAAAGAAAAACAATGCTTATTTTGTCTTATCTCTGGATCCTTGCTTTAATTCCACGGCTTACAAAAAAGGAAGATCCGGAGATATTATGGCATTCAAAGAATGGTTTGGGACTTTTTATTGTTGAACTGGCAATTTACTTTTTAACCTTTCCTTTCTTTTTTATATTTACTTTTATCTTTCACATCTTTGGCTTTCTTTTTGGCTCTTTTTATTTTTTATTATGGGTTGGAATAATTGTCTTGCACATCTTTTGCATTTTAAAAGCATTAAAGGGTGAAAAAATAGAGATCCCAATTCTAAGTGAATATGCACAAAAACTATGAAAATAATTGAAGGTGTTGAGTTATTTCAACTGAAAAAAAATTGTGATGAGCGTGGATTTTTAATGGAAATTTTAAGAGAAGATTTTCCTATTTTTAAAAAATTTGCAATGGCTTATGTTTCTTTAAATTATACTGGTGTTATAAGGGCTTGGCATTATCACAAGTTGCAAGATGATTTATTTGTTTGTGTTTCAGGTATGATAAAAGTTGCTCTTTATGATCCAAGGGATTCAAGTTCCACAAAGGGTGAGGTAAATGAATTTTTTATAGGAGAAGATAATCCTCAAATAATAAAAATACCTGCCTTTGTATATCATGGATACAAAACAATTGGAAAAAAACCCTCTCTTTTAGTTAATTTTCCAACAAAGTTATACGATTATAAAAATCCAGATGAATACAGAATTCCTTATAATGATCCATCAATTCCATACAACTGGGATATTGTTTTTAAATGAAAAATAAACATTTATTATTTTTAAATCGTAAAATATCAAATATGGAAAGGGTTTTTTCATTTTTTATTTCTTTTTTATTTCTTGTAAATTCGTCTCTTTTTGCTTGGCACCATATTTTTCATAAACATTTAGAAAATAAAGTTGATTTAGCATATAAGATAACAAAGGATTTCAAAAAAGAAATAGATACCTGCAAACTTTGTTTAAATATATTTCTTAAAATTCCTGAAAACAAATCAATAATTTTTTTAAATATTTTTTATTTCTTCTATCAAGATTTAAAAATTGGATTTTTCTTTGAGGATATTTTAAATAAGACATCAAGAGGACCTCCTTTAAAAATTTAAATTAAATCTTTTTTAAAAAAAATATTAAAGGAGGTTTTAAATGAAAAATTTATTTTTCTTTTTTATTATTTTTCCCTTAGTTTTATTTTCACAGCAATATGGAAGTGAAAGGGTTCAATGGCAACTAAACCCTGAGATTTCAGTCCTTGGTGACTTTTTTATAAATTATTTTGATGAAGAATCAAAAACAGAAAGTGTCTTAGAAGAAGTTGAGCTTTCTTTCCAGACACCTCTTGATCCTTTTTCAAGGATGAAGGTTTTCTTAGGAATACATAGAGAAGAAGAGGAAGAAGAAGACCATCACAGCTACTATCATTTGCATCTGGAAGAAGCATATGTAACCTGGGTGGGCTTGGGTCTAAATATAACAATTGATGCAGGAAAGTTCAAGACACCCTTTGGAACTTATAACAGATGGCATCCCCACGCTTTGCCAATATTAGAATATCCACTGTATATAAGAAAATTTTTTGGAGATGAAGGACTTTCTTCAACTGGAATTTCTGGAAATTACCTTTTCAGTGGAATTGGCACAAATGAATTGACTTTGCAGGGCTTGTCACATCATGGAAATAATGAATTACTTGCACATTATAAATCATATTTTGATTTATCTGAAGAAAGTTATTTTGAAGCAGGCATATCTTATTTTTCACATGATAAAAAATATTATGCTTTAGATTTAACTTTCCTTTATGAACCCTCAGCAAGAGCAAAGTACAGCCATTATCAAATGCATTTTGAGTATGGAAAAAACGATGAAAATTTTGGATATTTGTTCCTTTTGGAAAAAAAGTTTACAAGGAGATTTACAGTTGGAGGGTCTTATGAATATTTTAAAGAAAAAGGTGAATTTGAAGAAATAACAAAAAGATATTCAGGGATTTTGACTTTCTGGCAGTCAGAGTTTGTTCGCATTCGCCTGCATTTGATAAATGAAAAATTTGGAAATGATGATGATAAAATGGCGGCCCTTCAAATAACCTTTGCTGCAGGTCCACATAAGCATGAAGAATATTAAAGGAGGTATGAAATGAAAAAAATTTTCTTTATAATAAATTTAATCTTTTGTGTTTTCTCATTTTCAAAGATACAAATTGTTGCAACACTTCCAAATTATTCTTGGATTGCAAAAGAAATTGGAAAGGAAAAAGTGGAGGCAAAAGCAATTGTTTTGCCCGATCAAGACCCCCATTATGTCAGGCCTAAACCATCCTTTGCTTTAATGCTTCAAAAGGCAGATTTATTTATTACAACTGGCCTTGATTTGGAATTATGGGTTCCAGCGCTCCTTGATAAGGCAGGAAATAAAAACATATTGGAAGGTGGAAAGGGCTATTGTATTGTTGCAGAAGGAGTTCCCTTGGAAGAAGTGCCAAAAACAATAACAAGAGCAGCAGGTGATATACACATTTATGGAAATCCACATTTTTACAATTCACCTGTTTATTTGAAAATTGGAGCAAAGAATATTTTGGAAGGACTGATAAGGGTTGATCCAGAAAATGAAAGTTTTTATAAAAAAAATTATGAAGAACTTATAATTAAATTTAATGAAAATCTTTACGGAAAGGAACTTTTAGAATTAATTGATGTAGAAAAATTAGATAGTTTCCTTTTAAATGGAAATTTCTGGGAAGAGATTAAAAAGTTAAATCTTGAAGATAAAGTAGGCGGATGGCTGCAAAAGGCAAAACCTTTGAATAAGATAAAAGTTGTAAATTATCATAAGATGTGGGTTTATTTTTGTAAGACCTTTGGAATGGAAATTTCTTCTTATGTGGAGCCAAAGCCAGGCATACCTCCTTCACCAAAGGATGTTGAAAAATTGATAAACTCAATAAAGCTGGAAAATGTTTCATTAATTTTTGATACAACTTATTATAGAGAAGATCAAATGAAAAGAATTTCAGAGGCAACAAAAATACCTTATGCAATCGTACCTGCTTTTGTCGGTGATATGGGAACAAAAGATTATTTTGACCTGATTGAAAAATCTCTTGATTTGATTTTAAAAACATTAAAGGAGAAAAAATGAACGTATTAAATCTTATGTTTTTGCCTTTTTTAGAATGTATTATTTTAGTTGGAATCCATTCTTATTTAGGGCTCCATGTCATAAGAAGGCAGATAATTTTTGTTGATTTATCAATTGCACAGATGGCTGGACTTGGAACTGCTGCTGCAATTCTTTTTGGTTTTCATCCTGGGAGCTTGCCCTCTTATTTTTATTCCCTTTCCTTTGCTTTTTTAGGTGCCTTTATTTTTTCTGCCACAAGGTTTAAAAATCAAAAAGATATACCTCAGGAAGCAATAATTGGCCTTGCTTATGCAGTTGCTGCATCCTTGTCTGTTTTGCTTTTGGATAGGGCTTCAACTGGTTCTGAACATATGAAGGATATAATTTCAGGTAATCTATTATGGGTTACAAAAAGAGAAGTAATAAAGGCAGCTGTGATTTATTTATTGATTGGTATATTTCACTATATTTTTAAAGATAAATTTTATTTAATTTCAACAGATCCAGATAAGGCAAGGGAAGAAGGAATTCCTATATTTTTATGGGATCTTTTGTTTTATGGTTCCTTTGCAATTGTAATAACAACCTCAGTTGAAGTTGCAGGTGTCTTGCTTGTCTTTACATTTCTTGTAACGCCTGCAATTATGGCAATGCTTTTGACAAAGGATTTTGGAAAACAACTTATCTTTGGATGGATTGCTGGAACTATTGCCTCTATTTTAGGGCTCATACTTTCTTATGTTCTGGATTTTCCATCAGGACCTGCTGTTGTAGTTGTTTATGCTATTTTGCTTGTTTTATGGGCATTTATTTTAAACTTTATAAGAGAAAAAGGAAAAAGAATTTGCACAAAAAAATTTTGCCTATGGTTTATATCTTTAATTTTTTTTATTTTTTGGCTTTTTGTTTTAAGGAGTTTTTTCAAATATTAAGGAAGGAACTTGCATTAAATTGCATATTTTTTGGATTATATAAAAAGGAAAAAGGAAATTTTACTTTTGAGCCCAATAATTTGCCAAATCTTATAATTCTTAATAAAATTTCTTTTAAATTCTTCATTATTTAAAGATAAAAGAGAAACTGGCTCTTTTTTAATCCAATAATAGAAAAAAATTAGATTAAAAAGATTTATAAAATGTTGTAAAATATAAAGGAAATGAAATGTAAGGTTTTATCTTCAAAGATTAGAATAGGAAAATATGAAAAGAACATTGGCTTTTTGTTTTTGAAAAGCTTAAAGAAATATAATAACAAGAGGTTTTTCTTTTATTTAAAAGATAATGAATGGATTTCTAAAAGTTATTTAGATATTTTTGAAGATGCAAGCAAAATAGCTTATCATTTAAAGAAAGAAGGGTTTTTGGAAAAAAATAAAAGAGCAATAACCCTTTCTTCAAATTCTTATAATATGTTAATTTGGGAACTGGCGCTCCTTTTTTCAGGTATTGCTTCTGTATCAGTTTGGAACGAAGCAAAGGAAGAAATGCTCTTTGAAGTTATAAAAAATTCAAAGCCCTCTTTTGCTTTTGTTGATTCTATTGAAAAAGAAAGAATGATAAAAAAGTTTTTTGATATGAAAATATATAAAATAAAGGAAATAGAAAAAATTAAAGAAAGCAATAGTAATGAGGAATTTTTACTGGATTTAATTGAAAAGGTTGAACCAGAAACAGAAGCATTTATTCAATTTACTTCAGGATCAACAGGGGAAATGAAAGGTGTTGTCTTAACTCATAAGAACATAACATCACAACAAAGGGCTTTTTCTTTAATTTGGAAAATCCCTCCTTCCTCTATTTTCTTATCTTATCTGCCTTGGTATCATTCTTATGGGGGACTCTTTGAAAGGTTTATTGCTATAAATTATGGCGTTTTATGGTATTTAGACCCTGAAATTGGAAAAGATATAGATAAATTATTTTATCAATGGGAAAAAATAAAGCCAACTCATTTTTTCAGTGTTCCAAAGGTCTATATTGAAATTTTGAAAAAGTTGGAAGAAAGTAAAAAAATAAGGAAATTATTCTTTCATAAAAACTTAAAGACATTATTTACAGCAGGAGCTCCATTTCCTTTAAAATGTTCAAAATTTTTTGAAAAAAAAGGAGTTGTTATAATGGAAGGATGGGGTTTAACTGAGACATCACCAACAGTAACTTTAACTTCACCAAAAGGTGGAAGAAAGCATTCTTATGTTGGTTTTCCAATTCCTGGTTGCAAAGTTAAAGTTAATAAAGAGGGCGAAATTTATGTAAAAGGTCTAAATGTGATGAAAGGATACTTAGATGAAGAAAAGACAAGGGAAGTTCTTTGTAATGGTTGGCTTAAGACAGGTGACATAGGAGAAATTACAAAGGAAGGTTTACGACTTATTTGCAGAAATGATGGTATCTTTAAGCTTTCAAATGGGAAAAAAGTTGCTTCTTTACCCATTGAAGAAAAATTAACTTTTATATCAAAGGAAATTCAAAATGTCATTTTATTTGGCAATGGTATGGAAAAGGTAGGTGCTTTGATATTTGTTAATCAAAATGCCGATATAAGAAATTTAAAGGAAGAAATTATAAGAAATTCAAATAAGTGGAAACCAGAAAAAATTCCTTTTTATGGTTTTGCTTTAATACAAAAAAGTTTATCAATTGAGAAAAATGAAATTACACCAACTCAAAAAGTAGTAAGAAAGAAGGTATTGGAAAATTATAAAGAATTTGTAGAAGCATTATGTTTAAAGAATAAATCAGAAAAATTAGAAAAATTCATATTCCGCTTGTAATTTAGGAAAATTTAATAAAAGCTTTTTAATTTTTTAGTTTTGTTTATTTTAAATTATGTAAAATTTAGCCAACATTATTTTGAGCTATTTAAAATTGATTTTTTAGTAAAAATTTAATTATTTTGGAGTTTGCATAGAATAAA
>JBBISU010000047.1:0-22889 GCA_037441225.1 Acidobacteriota bacterium | reverse complement strand
ACATTAAAAGGGGTAGAATTTTTTAATATAAAAATCTATTTTTGGCACAGGCTCTAAATGTTGCGGCTACAAAAACCAAATATTTGGAGATGGCTAAAATTTTTTTAATTTTCCAAGCTTTTAACGGATAACAGAAAACGGATACGGGGAACGTTCTTTGGGTGGGGACGAGCCCCGCACCTACAATATTCTTATTTTTTTATAATAATATTTAATTTCCTTTTTATCTGTCCTTTTATTTCCAAAGGAAGAATCTAAATATAACTTAAAAAACTTGTCTATATAAAGTTGCTTTTCTGGCTTTAAATCTTTTAATATGAAAGATAAATTTTCTGGCGTTATCCCTTCTGGGATTTTCAATTTTCTTATTGCTTTGTTTCTTAATTTTTTATAATATCTTAAATAAAATTTTTCTCTCTTAATCTTTAATTTCCTTAAAAATAAAAAGATTAAAATTATAAAAATTAAGAGAAAAAAAAGATTTATAATTTTAAAAATAAATTTTGAGTTTTCTTTTAAAAAATTTAATATATCCATTTGTTCTAAATATGTGAAACCCAATATATTTCTATCCCAAAAAAAAGAAACTGATTCAAAGAGATATTTTAAAAAATCACTAATGTTACCTTCAGTAAGAAGGGGTCTTGAATCTGGAGGCGTTGGATCAATTAAAATCCATTTATCTTGAATCCATACTTCAACCCAAGCATGGGAATTTTTGCCCCTTATGATTATGTAATTTTGCCAGGGATGTTTTTCACCACCAAGCCAGCCAACCACAACCCTTGATGGTATCCTACCTTCTCTTAAAATTAAAGCACAAGCAGTAGCAAAAAGTTCACAATGCCCTACTTTCTTTTCCAAGAATTCTTCCAAATTATAATTTTCAATCCCATATTTGTAATTTTTATAAAAGTATGATAAAAGCTTTTCAATCTTTTTTAAATCATCCCCTTCATCCTCAAAGATTTCTTTTGCTAAATCTTTTATTTTCTTTATATTAAAGATTTTTTCTTCTTCCTTTGTTGGTTCATTGTTTTGAAATAAAGAGGCTTGGCTTGTAAACTGAAGTTTATATTTCAATCTCCTTTTCTGCCAGGATGTTGGAAGCAAAATTGAACCATCTTTAGCCCTGTTTAAAAATTCTAAGGGAATTTCTATACTTGTAGTTCCATAAAAAAGGGGTAGATTTTGAAAAAAAACCTTTGAAAATAATTCAACTTCATTATCAACCTTCTTTTTTGAAAATTCAAAAATTCCAAATTTTTCTGACATTAAAAGTTTATATTCAGGTTTTTGTTCTGACCAGATACCATTATTGTACTTTGAAAAAGATTTTAATCTTATATAAAAATCCTTCCCTCTCTCAATTTTTTTATTAAATTTAACCCTCATTACAATTTCGTTTCTTGTTTTTAAGTTTTCAATATCATTTAAGCTCAATTCATTTTCTCTTATCACAAAGGTCTCTTCTTTAAAACCAATACCTGGAACATAAGGTGCTTTTGTTCTTGGAAAAAAAACAAAAAAAGGGGTTGAAATTAAGGTGGAAAGGAAAAGGATTGATAAGGAAAAGGAAAAGGATTTCTTTTTTTCTACTCCAACATCTTCCATTAAATATTTTGTAAAATAAAAAAGACAAATTAGAATATATGGAAAAAGTGTTATGTGAAAGGAGTTTGCAATCCCAGCAGAAATCAAGAAGAAAAGGAGGAGTAAAAATAGATCTTTATCCCTTTTTGTTTTTAAATTAAAAGCTTTAATAAGGACTAAACCCATTGTTAAATGTATAGAAACAAGTATAATCCGCCTTGATATGAAAATAGAATCAAAGACAAAAAATAAAAGACAAAAAAAAGATAAAATTTCTATTGTCTTTTCTTTCAAAAAAATAGGTTTTCCTTTTATAGTTTTAAGAATTTGATATATTAGAGGGAGTGAATAAATAACTGCCAAAGGGTAAGGGATAAGATAAGTTAAAGGAAAAGGCACAATTGCAAGGACAGAAAGTACTAAAAGATTATACATTTCTTTTTACTAAACTTAAAAAAGAAAGTATTTTTTTTCTTTGCCCTTCCCCAGCACCTTCTGGCAGAAAATTTTCCCAGGTCATAAGGGAAACACTTTTTCCTTCAAATAAAAGTTTTAAGCACCAGGATGCAACCTTTTCTACTTCCTTTTCAAAAACTTTTTCTTCCTTTATATGGGTATCTAAAAAAAGTTGCATATTTCCCCTTGATTTTGTTTCAAACTCTTTTACAATCAGTTCTTGCCTCTGGGCAGTTTTTTTCCAGTGGATAAACCTTGGATCATCACCTTCTTGAAATGGCTTTATTCCATAAACTTCTAAGATCTCCCCCCACCTTTTCCTCTCTTCTTCTTCACCATCTGCTCTCCTAATTTTAAAAGAAGGAAGTTCAAATAATTTGCAAGAAGGATAAACAAGGACTTTTTCTTCTATTTTAAAAATCTTTACCCTTTTTATGAAGCCAAAGGGAAAGGAACTTTCAATCCTTAAAGGTGGAAGCTTATAAAGACCCCTTTGAGGAAAATAAATTGGATAAGCAATTAAATTATTATCAATTTTTAAATCAAAATTATTGCATTTTAAAGCCAAAGGAAATATTTTTGATGGCTTTATTTTTAAATAAATATAACAAAACCTTTTTGCATATATCTCACCAATATTAACTTTTTCTATTTTTAAAAAAAATAAGTTTAAAGTGGAAAGGAAACCAGAAATTAGAAAAATAGAAAGCATAAAGGAACTTAAAAGATAAAGAGAATTGTTTGAAGTATTTGTAGCAGAAGCAGTTACAATAAAGCAAAGGATTATATAAACCCACCCTTTTTTATCAATTTCTATCTTCATTTTTAAAGGGGGCTTTTTGTCTTATCTAAGATTTCCTTTAAAACTTCTTTTACTGAAATTGATGGGTCTTTTAAAACAATTCTATGTTCCATTACCGGGATAAAAAGATAATAAATATCATCTGGAATTACATAATCTCTGCCTGACAGGAAACTTTTTGCTTTTGCACAGAGAGTAAGCTGGATCAAAGCCCTTGGGCTTGGTCCTATAAAAACTCTTAAATCTTCTCTTAAACCTTCAGCAAGTTCCCTTATATAAGACAATATTTTTTTAGAAACATAAATTTTTTCAACCTCTTCTTGTAATTTTAATATTTCTTCTTTATTTATAATTGGTTTTAAATTTTCCAGCTCCTTTTCCCTTCCTCCCCCTTCCATTAATTCTTCTTCTACTTCCTTTGAAGGATAACCAAGGGATAAGCAAATTGTAAACCTGTCAAGTTGGGATTCTGGAAGAGGATAAGTACCTGAAAATTCTAAGGGGTTTTGAGTTGCAAAAACAAAAAAGGGCTTAGGTAAATTTAATGGTTTCCTATCAACTGTCACTTGCCATTCTTGCATTGCTTCCAAAAGAGCTGATTGGGTCTTTGGAGTTGCTCTGTTAATTTCATCAGCAAGCAAAAGATTTGCAAATATTGGACCTGGGTGAAATTCAAATTCTTGTATTTTTTGGTTAAATAAATTTATACCAATAATATCAGCAGGCATCATATCAGAAGTAAACTGAATCCTTTGAAAAGATAAATCCATTGCTTTTGCCAATGCCTTTGCCAGAAGTGTTTTTCCAACCCCTGGCACATCTTGAAACAAAATATGCCCTTTTGATAAAATTGCAATAGCAGCAAGTTTTACAACTTCTTCTTTTCCCAAAAGAATTTTGTTTATTTCTTCAAAAAATTTTTGGTTCACTGAAACTCTTTAAATCTTTTCTTTTGAAGAGGTGTTGGATTTGGAATTTCAACCATTGCAAGCCCTTCATCTTCTTTAAGATGCAAGTTTTCAATTATAACAGTTATTTGCTCCTCATAAAAGGGCCTTAAATTTTCAGTGGGAATAAAGACCTCTTTTTTTTCTTTAGACTTATTATTGCTCATAACCAAAATTTCAACTGTTATTCCTTTAAAATAATCACCCCAGTTGTTATAAACTAAAAAATCAAGGGCAGTACCTTTTTCAATATCCTGATAACTTAAAAGCTTTATTTTGTAAGAATTCCTTGCCTTTAAGATTTTTTCTTCTTTTGAAGAACAATTTATATAAAAAAAAAGAGCAAAGAGAACTAAAAGTCCTCTTGCTCTTCCCTTTATTCCTATAAACATTTATTTTTCTATTGTAGGAGAAGCAGCAACTCCTTTTAGGGCACCTTCATCTACTACTTCTGTTTCTGTTTGGTTATCAGATGCAAGCTTTGCCAGATAAAATTTTCTGAAAAGATTTCCATATCTTTGTAAGGTTTGATCTGCTTTTAAATTTGTAATTAGTGCCTCTGGCTCAATTGGAGTAAGATTTGCACCAACAATTACAAGGATTTCACTCATTGTTTTTTCTGAAAGCTTCTTTGAGATATTCCAGCCCTCAGAAGGAGTTAGTCCTAAGGTTTCAAGAAAAGCTACTGCATCTTGTTCTGTTGCCTCCAAGGGAAGCTTTGCTTTCATAACCTTTACAACTTTTAGAGCAAAAGCACCTTGCGTTATAATCTCTTTTGGATCTGTGCCACAAAATAGGTATCCAGCAAAGATTAAAAACAATATAAAACCTAAATACTTCTTCATATCTCCTCCTTATCAAAATATTTTATTATAAAAAAAACCATATGTCAAGTTCAACCTATTATTTTTCTTTTCTTTTTTATTGTTTTTGAAAAACCTTTTTCCTTTAATGCCTCTTCATCATAGCCCTTATAGTAATAATAATAATGGTAATAACTATAAGTTGTATCTCTTTCAAAATCTACATCATTTATTACAGTTCCAATAACATTTGCCCCAGTCCTTTTCAAACTATTAATACATTGCTTTATTAATTTTCTATCAATTTCATTATACCTTATAACAACAATTGTCATATCTGCCAAAACAGATAAAAGTATTGGATCTGTAACTGATAAAACAGGAGGAGAGTCCAAAATTATCCAATTATATTTCTCTTTTAATTTTTTTATAAGTTCTTCAAAGGATTTTCTTGTTATAAATTCAGGTGGATTTGGTGGAAGTGGTCCCGTTGGGACAACATAGAGATTTGGAATATTTGTAGGTTGTATAATTCCTTCTTCTTCCTTTTTTCCTAAAAAGAAAGAAGTTACTCCTATATAATTTTGAATGTTAAAGGTCTTATGGACTGCAGGTCTTCTAAAATCAGTATCCATTAAAAGAACTTTATCACCAGCAGAAGCAAGAACTTTTGCCAGATTATAGCAAGTAGTTGTTTTACCTTCCGAGGGACCAGTTGATGTTATTAATACAATTTGATTTTCCTCTGTTTTTCTTGCAAACATAACAGCTGTTCTCAAAGATTGATAAAATTCTTTTAAAACTTTGACTTTTTCTGGCGAATACTTTGGCACAACAGTTAAAACAGATTGTTCTATATGTTTTTCTACATCTGAGGGGGTTTTTATTGACGAATCGAGATAATCAAGGAAAAGGACAAAACTTACACCTAAAAAAATCCCTAAAAGGATACCAACAACTGTATTTTGTCTCGTCTTTGGAGATGTCGGTGCTTGTGGTGGAATTGCTGGGTCTATTGGCCTTATTCTATTTATGCTTACAGATGAAGAAAGTTCCATTTCTTTGCTTCTTCTAAGCAAATCTTCATAAAACATTCTATTTTGTTGATAATTTTCCTTTATTTTTTCAAGTTCTAAGGAAACCTTTGAACCTTTAACTGCTTCATCTTTAAGCAATTCAATATTCCTTAATAATTCTTCTTCTCTTGTTTTTTTTATTTTATATTCTGTTTCAAGTGAAGCAATCAATGTAGAAATTTCTTTCTTTAAACTTGTTTTTAAATCATCTAATTGCTGTGTTAAAGCTTTTATTTTTGGATGTTCTGGTTTATATTGTTTATTTAAATCTTGAATTTGTAATTCCAGATCAACCCTTGTAGTATTAATTTTTTTAATGGCTTCATTCATATAAGCTTCTGGAAAAGCATCTAATGATGCCTTACCAAATTTTAAATCATTAAGTGCTCTCATCTTTGATTCAATTTCAATCCTTTGAATTTTTGCTTCTGCATACTCTTTATTTAATTTTTCTATTTGTTCTGTTACAACATTTTTATTTGTATCATCCAAAATATAAATGTTCTGTGATGCTTGAAATTGGGTTAATTGTCTTTCGCTTTCACCTAATTTGTTATAGATTGGTTGAAGTTGTTCATTGATAACTTGGAGGATTTTTTTTGATTTTTCAAGATTGTCTTGAATGTTTAACTTTGAATATTCGTCAACTACTGTGTTTACCCAAAGAGCAACTTTTTGAGGGTCTGTTCCTCTCATCTTAATATTTAAAATATTACTATCTTCTTGCTTTTCTACTTTTATACAGGAAGAAAATATCTTTGCCGGGTCTGGTGCACCATTGAAAGGAAATGTCGGGTCTTTTGAAAATATTGATACAACTTTTTGAGCAAGGCGATATGACTGCAAAACCCTTATTTGTTCAGCTATATAATAGTTTATCTCAAACCAGTAGTTCACAGGATAGACCTGATTTTGAGATATCTGGGGAGGAGTCACATCAATTGAAATTGTAGCAGTTGCTTCATAAATAGGCACCTGCATTTTTGACCAAACAAAAGCCCCTACTCCAAATATTAAAATAGAAAGAAAAATATAATATCTGCCTTTCCATAAAGTTCTTAAATAATCCTTAAAATGAAAGGCAGAAGCTTGTAAATCAAGCCCTTCGGGCATAGGCAAACTTTGTATTTTGCTTTCGTCCATAATCAAAAAGTCCTTTTATTTACAATAATTGTATCCATTGGTAAAATAACTATATCTTCTTCTTCATTTTTCTTAATTTCTTTTAAATTTTTTTTAATAATTTTAGTTTCACTTCCTTCAGTTCTATAAATTTCAATATTTCTTTCATTTGCAAATTTACCAACCCCACCTGCAAGAGCAATTGCTTGAAGAAGGGTTAAATTATCTACAAGTTCATACTTCCCTGGTTTTGCCACTTCTCCTTGAATATAAAAATAGGGCTTTTGGTGTACAATTATAGTATCTCCACTTTCCACTTTAAAATTATAATAATCACTTTTTGGTTCTGTCAAATCCTTTAAAGTTAATTGTATAATACTGCTTTCCTTATCATTTTTGTTTCTTTGTATTGTGATCTTATCTCCTGCTTCCTGAGTCATTCCACCACATTCCGATATTACATCCAAAACTGTTGATCTCTGCTTTAAATACTTTTTTCCTGTACTTTTTACTTCTCCAATTACATTAATCCAGTAAGATTTATATTCTTTAACAGTGACAGAGACCTGAGGATTTTGAAAGTAACTAACTTTTAAAAGATCCTCTATTTTTTTTGATGCTTCTTGTATAGTTAATCCCAAAAGCAAAATTTCATTTAATAAAGGAAATTTTATTTCACCTTTTTCATTTAATTCGTAGTCCCCGGAAAGCTCTGGTTCACCAAAGACAGTTACATTTATAATGTCTCCAGCACCTAAAGTATAAAAGCTTGCTTCTTTTAAATAATAATCACTTTTAGAAGATAACTTTTCTTGACAAAACAAAAATGTATTTGCCAGAAGGACAAGAATAAATATTTTGATCTTCATCTACTCTAAAAACACCTCCTTTAATAACCTAATATAAAGTTTAACATATATGTACTTGCTTTATAATCACATCCTTGAAAACAATCCATATTAGAATCTCTATTTTCATAAATATAATTAAAACGAACTGACATTAAAGGATTAAAATGGTATCCAAAGTTTATTCTTGCACGCCACCAATCATCAACCCTGAAAAAATAATTATAATCGTTTTTCCCAAAACCTGCTTCCAAAGCTGAAAAGAACTTTTCAGAAAATTTAAAATTATAAGTAATCCTTATTGAATTGTGAGTATAAGAACCAACAGCACCCAAGTTTGATGGACTCCCCTGTCTTAAAATTGAAGTAACCAAATTTCTGTTATCTGAAAAATTCCATACAATATCTGCCCTTGCATTCCAATCCTTATAATCCTTTGCACCATCAAAATCCAATTCTTCATATCCAAACTTAATTGAAGCATTAACAGTTGTTGAAAAATCACCATAAAATTTTATATAATAATCAAAGCCCTCATATTTATTGAAAAATGCTGTCTCATCAGGGTCATAATTTACAAAATTTATTCCAGCAGCCATCCTTAAAAGAGGATTCATATATCTCTGATAAGTTGCACCAAAATTTGTACTCTTATAATCATACCAAAGTTTTTCCCATACAAAATCTGGTTTATCAAAAGAAACATCAACATAATCAGCATTTAACCCAAAGCCATTGGTGGAGTCAAAAAAATACTTCATATCAAAATATATATGATTTTTATCAAAAGGCAGCAAACCAAAAACTAATTCATTCCCAGGGTCAACTTCTGTTACTTCAAGCAGTCCTTTACTAATATATTTATCTCCAGCCATAATTTCCAAACCACCTGAAGTGTTTATTCTACCCATTAAATTAAAAAAATGGGTCCAATTTTCTTTTATTTCATAATCCTGAAAATCTCTATACTGAGGAGTCCAGGAAAATCTTAAATAACTTTCTTCTTTTGGTAATTCAAAAAGAAGGACAGGTCTTATCACATAAACTTGATCTTCCACTTCATTTGTTTCTGTTAAAAAAACATTATCTTTGTTTTCATAAATGAATTCTATACTTGGAGAAAAGATAAATTTTCCTAAGATTATTCCTTCTTTTGCTTTTTCTTCCTTTTCTTCTTCATAAGTAACTACTTGAGAAAAAACCAAAATAGGAAAAAGTATAAAAAACAAAAATAAGCATTTTTTCATATAACCTCCCATTATATTTCAAATATTTATTTTAACATAAAAATTCCTATTGTCAAGTTGAATTTTGATATAATTTAATTTCAAGCGCCTGTAGCTCAAAGGGATAGAGCATTGGCCTCCGGAGCCAAGGGCTGGGCGTTCAAATCGCCTCAGGCGCATTTTTATTTAATAACCTCCTCTATACATTCTTCTATCATAATCACTTCTTGTTTTTACATCCACCAATACAAGATATGCTTCTTCCATTTTTTCATAAATTGTTTCCATCATTTGTTTTAAATCAGAAAAGGCAGGTTCTTTTTCAGCTATGTCAGGGTGGTAAAACTGACAGAGCGCAAGAAATGCATAGTGTATTTCTTTTTGAGTTGCTTTCATAGGGCATTCCAAAAGTTCATAATAATTCATTCTGGACAATTTATTATATGTCTGCCTGATTTTTTCTCTAATTTTTTGTATATCTTCGTCTGAAAGTTTTGCTTCTGGGAGTTTTGGTTTTAGCCATTTTATTTTTCTATATTTCTTTTTATGTGCACCAGTTGGAATTGTTCCTGTTGCCCTTTCCTGATATTTTCCTAAAAAACTATCCAGTGGTTCAACTTTATCTTCTTCTGAACTCAAAATAATTCCGGAAACTTTGCAAGCATACAAAAATTTTAAAATTTCTTCCTCTTTTCCTTTTGAAAAATTCAATATATCTTCTACTTTGTTTTTCCCATCACATTTACTTAATATAAAAACTTGGTCTGGTGTTAAAGATAAATCTTGAGTTAGAAGAGATATATTTGGAGAAGCCCTTAAAATTGCATGAAAAGGAAGGCGCATTTGAGCAAATTGATAGGAAACATAAGAAATTGCACCTTTAAAAAAAATAATATGCATAGGCATTCTAATAATAATATCTTGTGGCATTGGGGATTCCTTTGTAGTAAATCTATAAAGGCCAGTAAACCAGCCAAGTGACTCATAAATAATATTTTCCAATAATTCTTTTAATGACTTTTCAAATAAATCTTTGCTTATAAATCCAAGGTTAATTAATTTTTGACCAATCCTTGAACCATGAGTTATATCCTTTAAAGCAATTTGCAGCTGATTGTTATTAATAATTCCTTTACTTAAAAGAAATTGACCAATTTTATGAGCCACAGAATTACTCATAGCACCACAAACATCGCCATAAATAATAAAAAACCTTCTTTGATCCTTTTCCTTTTGCAAATCCAGTATCCCTGAAGCTTTATTTTGAGAAAAATTTTCTAATAGTTCCAAAACTGAAATATCATCCAATTTTCCAACATATGTCTTTTCTATCATACTCTAATTTTATAAAAAAATAAAAAAAAATTCAAATATTTAAATAACTTTTAAAGTTTTCAAAAGTAATTTTAGAAAATTCTGAAAATTCAATTTTTAGTTCTTCTGATAACTTTTTGGCTACTTTTAAAATCCAGGAGGGTCTTGCTGAAATGTTTGAAAAAGGAACAGGTGCATCGGATTCAAGTAATAAATTATTTAAAGGAATTTCTTTTACAATATCTAAAGTCTCTTTATTGTATAAAATGGATGGACCACAAGAGATATATAATCCTTCTTCAACTGCCTTTCTTATCAGTTTTCTTGAATGAGTAAACCAATGCAAAAGGACAGATATGCTTGTTTCTTTAAAAAATTTAATTCCAACTTCCAAAACTTCCCTTAAAGCCCTTCTAGAATGCATATTTATTGGTTTTTTTTCCTCTTTTGCTAATTCCATTTGTTCTTTTAGCCAAAAATATTGCTTTTCCTTTTCTTTATTTTCTTTTGCATATTTAAAATCAAGCCCAATTTCCCCAATGGCAAATATTTCCTTTATGTGATTTTTTAAAAAATTAAAAGAATTTTTAATTTCTTCTTCTGAATTCAATGAAATAAAGACAGGATGGATACCTAAGGCAGGATATATAATTTCCCCAAAATGATCCCTTAATTTTAATGTCTTTTCCATACTCCATAGATCCTCAGAAACACAAAGAATTCCAAAAAAACCAATTTCTTTACAAAAATTTATTTCTTCTTCAAGATTTTCAATATCATAAAGATGGCAATGGCTATCACAAAGATTCATAAATAATAAATGACCCTTTTCTTTTTTTTATAAAAAAACAATCTTGCAATCAAAAAACCAAAGATAAAACCACCAATATGTGCCCACCAAGCAACTCCACCGGATGAAGCAGCACCTAAGGTTAAAGTTCCAGAAAAAATTTGAAGCAAAAACCATAAACCCAAAAAAATAAAAGCAGGGATTTCGACTAATTGAAAAAAGAAAAAAAAAGGGATTAAAGCTAATACCCTTGCCCTTGGAAAGAAGAAAAAGTAAGCACCCATAACACCTGCAATTGCACCTGAGGCACCAATTGTGGGAATTGGAGAAGAGAGATTAAATATAATATGTGCAACTGAAGCCCCTATGCCAGAAAAAAAATAAAAAATCAAATAAAAAAAATGCCCCATTTTATCTTCTACATTATCACCAAAAATCCATAAAGAAAGCATATTTCCAATCAAATGCAAAAAACCGCCATGTAAAAACATAGAGGAAAAGAAAGGGATAAAATTAGAAATATCAAAAGGATAGTTTAAAAAATTTTCAACAAACCTTAATGGAACAACTCCAAAACTCTTAAAAAAAAATTCTAAATTTTTTCCAAGAGAAATTTCATAAAAAAAAATTAGAAAATTGAGAAAGATTATTGTATAAGTAACAAAGGGAAATTTTTCTCTTGGATTTACATCTTTTAAAGGTATCATCTAAATTTTATGGGAGATACCTATTTAGAATTTCTTCCTTATCTTTTGGTGCAACCTTTTTTGCAATTTCATTTATCTTTTGAAACCTTTCTTCTAATGTCTCTCTTACTTTTTTATAAAAAATTCCTATCCATAATGTCTCTTCATCTTCTGCATATTTATATGCAGATATTCTGTCTTCCTGATTATAATCTTCTGGCAGGGGCTTGCATATTTCTTTATATAAAGAAAACAACTCTTTTCCTCTATAGGTAACACAAGGAGATAAAACCTGAACAAAAGAAAAACCCTTATGATCAATTGCTTGAGCAATAATGTCAGTTAAATGGGGTATATTTCCTGAAAAAGACCTAGCAACAAAGGAAGAATTAAAAGCCATTGCAAATAAAATTGGATTTAGAGGAAGCTCTGGATTTCCAAAGGGTGCTGATTTTGTTTTAAGATTTAAAGGAGATGTTGGGGATGTCTGCCCTTTTGTCAAACCATAAATTCCATTATCCATCATAATAACTGTAATATCTACATTTCTTTTAGCAGCATGGGGGAAATGACCAGTCCCAATTGCCATACAATCCCCATCCCCTGTTGCCACAATAACTTTCAAATCAGGGTTTGCAATTTTTACACCACTTGCAATGGGAATTGCCCTCCCATGGATTGAATTAAAACCATAGGTCTTTGTATAACCAGGAATTCTGCTACTGCATCCAATTCCAGAAATAAAAGAAATCATATGATGAGGAAGCTGTAATTTTGCCAGTGCTTGATAAATTCCATTTAATACACCAAAATGCCCACAACCAGGGCACCAAATTGGATGAAGATGGCTTTTGTAATCCTGCCAGCGAATTTGGTTTGTACTCATTTTAGCACCTCCTTTACCGTTTCATAGACCTCTTTAAATTTAATTGCCCTGCCTCCTGCAATTGAATATGTCTGTATCTGATTTTCCTTTGGCAAATGGTATGTCTTTAAATATTTTGCAAATTGCTGATTCCAGGAGACCTCAAAAACAAAAAATATTTCAGTATTTCTTACATATTGATCAAATTGTTTGTAATTTGGGGGATAAATAATTTGTGGCACAACCCCTTTAACTTTATATCCTTCTTTTTGAAGTTTTAGAACTGTTTCTTTTATAACACCTTTCGTGGAACCCCATCCAACAATTGCAACCTTTGCATCCATATCTCCATAATGTCTTATATAATTTAATTCTTTCCTTACTTCTTGTAATTTCCTAAACCTTTTTGCAATCATTTTTTCATGGGTTTCAGAGAGAGAAGTTGGATCCCCTTTTTCATTGTGGGTTATACCAGAAGCAAGATACATACCTTTTTCCATACCAGGGATTGCCATTGGGGATATTCCAGTGGGTGTATCCTTATATCTTATATAGTTTTCCAATTCTTCTATTGTTGGAAGAATTCTTCCTTCTCTATATTTAAAACCTGAAAGAAGTTTTTCTTTGTCAATTGTTTCATATCTATGTCCTAAAAATTGATCCGATAAGACAATTGCAGGCATTTGAAAGTGTTCTGCTGCATAAAATGCCTCCATTGTTACATCAAAACAATCCTGAACATCTGCAGGTGCCAAAACAACTTTTGGAGTATCTCCGTGTGTACCAAAGACTGCTGGTAGAAGATCTGATTGTTCTGACTTTGTTGGTATTCCTGTTGAAGGTCCTCCCCTCTGGACATCCACAATTACCACTGGAATTTCTGCCATTGATGCAAGACCTATACCTTCTTGCATAAGAGATAAGCCCGGACCTGATGTAACAGTTAGTGGTCTTCCTCCTGCAAAAGAATTACCTATGCAATGGCATATAGCAGATATTTCATCTTCCACTTGTAAAAATTTTCCACCAAACATTGGAAGGAGTTCTGAAATAAAATGCATAACTTCAGAAGAAGGAGTAATTGGATATCCAGCAAAAAAATTGCAACCAGCATAGATTGCACCAATTGCTACTGCATCATTTCCTGTCAAAACTAACCTTGGCTTCCTTGCTTGATATTTAAATTTTTCTTCATCAGACAAAGTTGTAAGCCCTTCCCTTGCAAATTTCCTTCCAATTTCAAAAGCCTTTAAATTTGCTGATATTATATCTTCTCCCTTTTTTTTGAATTTTCTCCTTATTACATTAATAATTCCTTTATCAGGCAAATTAAGCATTTCAGAGATTACACCAAGGGATATTATATTTGCAGCCAAAGGATTTTTTGCTTCTTCTTTTGCTAATTTTTGAAAGGGAACAAAAAATATTTTCATCTCTGGCTTTACTTCAAAGGGCAAATTTTGTGCCATTGGATCATCGTGTTCTATAAAAATAATTGTATTATCTTTTAATTCTAACTCACCCTTAAATTTTGGATATTCGCTTAAATGATAAGCAACTAAAATATCACAGTTATCACCTGGAGATAAAATCTCATAAGAAGAAGAAAACCTGACCTTTGAGGAGGACTCCCCTCCCCTTATCTGTGGTCCAAAGGACATAGTAGCCATAGCAGAAAGCCCTTCTGAGGCGCAAGCTTGGATAAGCATTTCTCCAATTGAAACAACGCCAGCCCCTCCTGCGCCTACAAAACCAATACATAGTTCTTCTTTCATTTAACCTCCTTTTTTGCTTTAATTTTATTCTTCTGATGTTATGATAAACATTAAACTTGTCTTTCCTATCCTAAATTCTGATTTATCATCTAAATTAACTTCATTTATCCTATTTTCCTGAAAATATGTACCATTTGTTGAACCTAAATCTCTTAAAATTATCTTTTCTTCATCAATTTCAATCTGGCAATGAGTCCTTGAAACTTCAGTATCTGGTATTATTAAATCGCCATTTGCTCTTCCAATAATAAAAGGTGTCTTTGTTATTTTAACAACTTGGCCAGACAATGGACCTGAAAGTACTGCCAAGGAAAATCTTTTCCCTTTCAATGTCAAGGATTCCACTTCTTTTAAAATCTCTTGGGTATGAACAACTTTTGTTGTGTCCTTTAAAATCTTCTCATCCTTTTGAACAACAGTTTCTTCTTCCTTAAAAGGAACTTGAAATATTGATCCACATTTTGGACATTTGACTTTTTTTCCTGCAAATTTTTCTTCATTTACATTGTATTTAGTTTGACAATTTAAACATGTTACAATCATATATCTCTCCTATATTTCTTCATCAGCTATTATTAGTCCTTCCCCTTCAAACCTAATGAGAAAGGAATTCTCTCCTTCTCTCTCAAGGGGTTTCTGCCCTACAATTGGATACAAATTTCCAGTCCAGGCAACAATTGAAGAAGAAAGAATTGTCAATGGATATTCAGGGGTAACCCTTAATGTTAAGGGTTCCATATGGGTAGTTAAAGCAAGGGCACCTTTTCCATAAATTTTAAAAGTTTGCAATGTCTTATTATTTTTATAATCGTGTATCGGTTCTGAACGAAAGAGCAAATTTTCTTCCAAGGCAAGAATATGGCTTCCTTCTACATAAACAAATTCTTGATTTAATTCAAACAAGTATGTCTGGTTTCCTTTTTCAAAGACAAAAAGTTTTCCTTTACCTTTTGCCAAAACAATCTCTTGCGCAGTGGTTGTCTTTAAATCCTGAATTTGCTCAAAGGCAAAATTCCCCACATAACTTCGCAGTGAAGATCTTCTAACATAGACCTTTCCATCAGAATGGATTTCCAAAAAACCATTATGGTGCAAATAAAATTTCTTTTCCATTTCTTTTGCTGTTTCTGCTTTTGAAACCTCTATTTTTTCCAATATTTCAGAGGTATCCCTTTGGAAAACATCAGTAATTGTTTTTAAAGGCCTTCCTTCATCAATGGGTTGTACTTTGAAGGTTTTGGTAATTTCTGGGCTTTCCTCTTTTGAAACTTCTTTCTTTTTATCTTTTAAAATTTCTTCTAACTCTTTAACTTGTGCTTCTGCTTGGGCAAACTTAAAATGCTCAAGTGCCTGCTCAAGCTTTCCTAACTTTTTATATATTAAGCCAAGATAAAGATGTGCTTTTAAATAATTTGGTTTTAAATCAACAGCTCTTTGAAAATGAGCCATTGCTTCTTCTGTTTTCCCTTGTTTAAATAAAACAACCCCTAAATTTGACCTCAAAATAAAAACATCGGGATTTAATTTTACTAATTTTTTATATAACACTTCAGCATCTGAATATCTTTTTAATTTAAAATAAACCATTCCAAGAATATTTAATAATTCTTCCTCTTCTGGCCTGTATTTTAATGCAATTTCGAGCTCAATTTTTGCTTGTTCTATTTCATTTTGCTTTAAATGCTGCTTCCCCTTATTTAAATGCATTAAAAAGACACCTTGATCAAAGGGGGGGAAGGAAGATTGTTCTTTCTTCATCTTAATTTCTTCATATTTGTTATTAAAATTCTTCCCCCTTCAGTTCTTACAATCCTAACCTGCTTATTTGAATAGCCATCCCCATTATAAATTTTCAAAATATTTTTAACATAATTTACAGTTTCATTAAAAGGAGGAATTCCATTGTATTTTAAAACTACCTCTTTTCCAGCATTATAAGCAGCAAGGGCAAGCTTTAAATCACCAGAAAACTCTTCCAATAAATATTTTAAATATTTACAACCACCATAAATATTTTCTTCAATATCATAAGGATCTTCAACCCCCATAAGTTTTGCTGTAGAAGGGAGAAGTTGCATAAGTCCAATTGCACCCTTTGGAGAAACTGCCTTTGGGTTATAATTGGATTCAACTTTTATAACTGCTTTTACAAGTTCAGGATCTAAACCATACTTAAAGGAATACTCTTGAACATAATTTTCAATTGAAGCAAAATGATATTTGGAAATATTTTCTTTAAAATCTCCCTGACAATAGATAGAGAAAGATAAAAAAAATATAAAAATTGTTATATACCTTTCCATCTTTTTATTATACCAAATTTGAATAAAAAATTAAAAAGAATTTTACTGCAAATAACCAAGGGACTTTAATTCTTCTAAGGGGGGTGGAGAAATTTGAGATTTTTCTCTTTCAATGGGCTGATAATCTTCTATATAATATTCTTCAAAAGTTTCAAAAGGAATCTGGATGGGTTTCTCAGGAAATTTTTTTGAAATTGGAAGGTTTAAGATTTTTAGTATTGTAGGAGTAATTGAATAAGGCGATATATTTTCTTGAACTTCCATATTTTTTTGATTTGGATAGAGAAATCCCCAGCCCCAAAGGTCTTTGTTTCTTCCAGAATAAGAAATAAATATTATTTTAAAATTTCTTTCAATTAAAAGCTCAATTGTGTTTTTAATTATTTGAAAGTTTTCTTCTATATACTTTGAATTTTCAAAAAAATTAAAAACATTTTCTTTTTTCATTTCTTCCACTTGTACATCAATCCCCGGAAAATAAATTGTAATTAATGAATAATCTTTTATCCTTTCTTTTAAAGTATCAAAAACAAATTTATTCCATTGAAACCCCTTTGGAAGATTTTCCTTTTTCAAGTCAATTGGCTCAATTATTTGGTACTCATTTCCTTTTTCTCCTTTTAATGCCTTTATAAAATATAGATTTGAAATAACCTGGCAGGAATTTTCTAAGGGTTGCCAAGAAGCCCACCAATTTAAAGATAAAGAATGCCTTCCAAAGAGGGATGAGATTTCCCAAAAAGACCTTTTTTTTCTAACTCCACTTGTTGAAATGGACTCCTTTGCAATTTTTAGTTTTTCTAAGATAAAAGAGAGCGGCAAAGGATATAAATCCTTTTCAATAAAGGGTAATTTATATGTTTTTAAACTTAAAAATCCATTTTCTTCTGGAGGAAAACCAGTTGAAATCTCAGTCCAAAAAATAGGGGGATCCTTATACTCTTTAATTTTTAATTTAAAAATCATACTTTTTTCAATTTTATCTTTTAATGAAATTTCTTCAAAAAGTTTATTGTTTAATGGAAAAACATCAACAGCAATAACTGCCAACTTGTTGTAATTTGATTTAACTGCTATTGGTTCAAATTCCTTTTCGCTTTTTAAAAAAATTGCTATGGAACCTAATATACTGAATAATAAAAGAACAGATAATGCAAAAAGGTTTATTCTCCTCAACTTGTTAAAAGGAATTTCTTTCCAGGAAAGCAAACTTAAAATTTTAAAGGGTTTAAAAAAAATTACAAAAAATATTGCAGTCATTAAAAAAAAGGAAGAAATCCTTAAATTTTTTTGAATAAAAAAACTAAAATTTATTTGAATTAAAAGACTGCAAAAAATAGCCAATATTAAACTTGAATAAAGAGAAAAAAGGGAAGGGCTTTTAAAGTGTTTAATCCTTAAAATTAAGCTTGTCAAAGGAATTATGCCAAAAAAAAGTATGAAAAATATTGGAAAATAATAAATAAAAAGTACAGGAATTGCTTTTTTTTGAAAAAAAGAAATGGCAATTGTAATTATTAATGAAATAACAAAAGAACTTAAAATTGAAAATAGGAAAGAAAGCCTTAAAAGGGATTGAAAAAAACTTAATGACTTTAAACTGAAATTTATGAAAAAACTCTTTTTCCCAGGTTCAAGGTATCCCTTTTCTTCAAGTTTTTTTCTAAATTCTTCCCAATTAATTTTTTCTTTCTCTGACATAGGAGGCAAAACTCTGGAGCAAATTACCCTTTTCTTTTAATGGTTTCAATGAATTAATTGATGTTTCAATCAAGGCATCTATTGCTTTTTTTGAATCTTCAATGCCTAAAATATTTGTAAAGGTAATTTTTTTTGTATCTTTTCCCTTTGGCTTCCCCATATCTTCTTCATTACCAATTAAATCTAAGAGGTCGTCCTGTATCTGGAAGGCAAGCCCCAAATTTTTTGCATAAATTTCCAAAGCTTCAATTTCTTTTCTCTTTGCTTGAGCAGCCATTGCCCCTATCTTTACAGAAAGAATAAAAAGTGAACCTGTCTTTAAAGAATGTATATTTTCGAGGAGTTCAAAGGACTTTTCTTTTTCAGGGTGTAGATCAAGAAACTGACCTGAAATCAACCCTTTAAATCCAATTGCCTCAAAAAATGCTTCCAAATATTTCTCAACGGGATATTTTTCTTGTGGAAATTTTAATGCTTCTTTTAAAAGCAAATAATATGCCTTATTAAGCAATGCAAAAGCTAAAAGGATGGCTAAATCTTCACCATATTTTGCCCAAAGTGATTTTTTTCCTCTTCTTAAAAGTGAATTATCCATAGAAGGTAAATCGTCCAAAATAAGGGAAGAAGTATGGACAAGTTCAATTGATAGTGAAAGTTTTATTGCTTTTGAAACCTTCCCACCTAATACATAACAAGTCAAGAGGGATAAAAGGGGCCTTATCCTTTTCCCCCTGTTTATTAAGCAATATTTCAAACCTTCCTTTAACAAGGGAGGAATATTCTTTTCTTCAGAAATTATTTCTTCTATTGCTTTTTCTATTTCTTCTTTATAATTCTCCAAAAAAATTTTGAGTTTCACAATAAATATGTTAACATATTTAAAAGGTATGAGTTATTATATTTTTATTTTTCTATCCTTTTTAGCTTATGTCATAGTTTTGTTATCCCTTTCCATCCCAACAGGAAAATTTTTTATACTTCTTTTTACTGCCTTGATTTTGCAATTTTTTGGAGGTATTTTACTCGTTAAAATCTTGCGAAAATCAATCCAAAAAAGAAGGGAAGGAATTCAAAAAGCTTTTTACCAGATGGCAGAAGGGGATTTAAGATTTGATAAAAATGAATTACTTGAATACACCCAATCCAAAACAATTAGCTTATCCCTCCTCTTTTTAGGAAACATTCTTCATAGGATGATAATTTATTTCTTGTCTCTTTCTCAAGAAATCCACAAGGCATCCAGATCAATTTTAAAAATTTCTCAAGGACTTTTAAAAAATGCAACAGATCAACTAAATTCCTCAGAAACAACTTCTGCAATCTTGGAAGAAATCCATAAATCAATCTCTCTTTTGCATAATTCAATAGAAAAGCTTTCAGTTGCCTCAGAAGAAACTGCTTCTTCAATTTTACAGATGAGTGCTTCCATTGAAGAATCAGCTGTTTTTGCAAAAAATTTAAATGATTTTGTTCAAGAGATGATCAATGTAATAGAAGAAAATGAAAAGGCATTAAAAAATTTATCTTCAATGCTGGAAGAAATCTCTTCTTCTGCTGTTGAAACCTCTTCCTCTATGATTGAAATGAATGCAACTATAGGAGAGGTAGAAAAAAGAGCAGTTGCTTCGGCAAAAATAGCCCATGAAACATTAGAGTCAGCAAAAAAAGGACAAGAAGCAGTTGAATCTTCTGTGGAATCTGTAAATGAAATGGAAGAAGTTATCTCTTCTACCTTAAATACTATAAAAGAATTGGGTTTATCATCTCAAGAGATTGGAGAAATTGTAAGAGTAATTGAACAAATAACATCCCAGACAAACCTTTTGGCTTTAAATGCAGCAATAATTGCAGCGCAGGCAAAGGAAAAAGGAAAGGGTTTTGCTGTTGTTGCTGATGAGATAAGGGATTTATCTGAAAGAACTTATTCATCTACTGGAGAGATTTCAAAACTTATTACAAATGTTCAAAAAAGGGTTGAAAGTGCAATGGAAGCAATGCAAAATGTTACAGAAAAGGTTCAAAGGACTGTTTCGAAATCTTTGGAAGCAAAGAACTCCCTTGAAATAATCTTCAGGTACATTGAAAAGTTTGCAAGCAGTATGGATGAAATATCAAAATCAACACAAGAACAGACAAAGGGCTCTGAACAAGTGACATTGGCAATGGAAAGCATTACAAATATGATACAAAACATGGCAAGAGAAATGGAAAATGTTTCAAAAATTTCAAGCCAAACCACTTCTAAGTCACTCCATATGAAGGAATCCTCAAAACAAATACTGAAATCCTTAGATGAACAGTTACAAGGGTCAAAGGCAATTTCAAAAGCAGTAGAAGAAATTCAAAAAAGCATAAATAATTTAATTCAAGTTTCAAAACAATTAAAAGGAAGCACATACAAAATACTTGATGGAATAGATATTTTGCATAAGGTCAATATGGAGACCTCTGCTTCTGCACAAATCCTTGCCTCAACAGCAGAAAAATTGGATTCAGAATCCCTTACAATGAAAAATAGAATTTCTTCCTATAAGCTGCCAGAAGCAATAAAAGGCGGAGGTGCCAGAATGCACCTGACATGGAGGGGGGATTATATCTTTGATCCAATAACTTCTACATATATAGCAAATAATTACATAATCCATAATATCTTTGATACTTTATTGACCTATGGTTCTGGCTTAAATATATTAAATTCTCTTTCAGAAGATGTTGAAGTTACAGATTTTGGAAGAACATATTTAATTTACCTGAAATCTGGAGTAAGTTTCCATAATGGAAAAACAATGGATTCTGAAGATATAAAAGCTTCCTTTTTAAGGTTAATGCATCCTTCCTCTTCTTCTCATGCAAAATGGATCTTTTCTGAAGTTGAAGGGGCTGAAGAATTTATGAAGGGGAAAAGAAAAGATGTGCCAGGTTTTGAAATTATTGATAAAACAAAATTTAAGATACATTTAAGGCAGCCCTTATCATATTTTCTAAGTTTACTTGCCCTTGGAGAAACCTCAATTATTCCAAAGGAATTTAAAGAAAACTTTTCTTCCTTTGGTTTTAATCCAGTTGGTTCTGGACCTTTCATCATTGATGAGGTTGCAAAAGAATCTTATGTAAAGCTCAAAAAGAACACAAATTATTATGATTCTTCCTTTCCTAATCTTGATGAAATAATTTTTTCAATAGAACCAATCTCGCCTATAGAAAAAGTTAACAGGTTCTTGGAAGGGAAATTAGATATTCTAACTGACTTTCCTTTATCAAAATTCCAGACACTTAAAGAAGAATCAATATTTTACATTCCTATCCAATCCTTAAAGACAATATTTTTAGGAATAAATCAGGCATATGAACCATTGAAAGATTTAAGGGTTAGAAAGGCATTAAATTATGCTATTAATAAAGAAAGAATAAATCAAGAATTTTTTGGGGGCTTTTATCAAATTGCAAGAGGAATACTGCCTCCAAATATTTTGGGACATTCTTTAACAGCACCTCAATATTCCCATAATCCCGAAGAAGCAAGAAGTTTGTTAAAAGAAGCAGGTTATGGGGCAGGATTAAAACTATCCTTATGGCATCCTTCCACAGAAAAAATGGAAGATACTATCTTGCCATTTATAATAGAAGACCTCTCTAAAGTAGGCATAGACATTGAAATAACTTTCCTTCCACCAGAGGAAATTCAAAGGTTGAGAAGAGAAAAGAAGAGATCTGCTCTTTTTATGACCCAATGGCTTGCTGATTTTCCTCATCCAGATAACTTCTTTTCAAATTTGTTTTATTCAAAAAGTGATTTAATGCAATTGCATTATTTTAATCCAACTTTTAATGAATTGGTTGAAAAAGCAAGGTTTGTTCAGGATAGTTCTTTAAGAGAAGAAATGTATCAAAATTTAGACAAGATGATAATAGAAGATGCGGCAGTTGTATTTTTGTTTTATTCAAAGGATTTTATCTTTTACAAACCTTATGTTCAAAATTTGATACCCTATTTAAGCCCGCCACCAATAAGATTTAAAGAAATTTGGATTGAGGAATAAACTTTTATGGAAAAAATATTCATATCTACAAGGAGAAGAAAAGATCTCATAGATTTAAATCCTTATTTAACTAAATTAATTAGAGAAAAAAATTATAAAGATGGCGCAATTATCCTTTACATTCCCCATACAACTGCTGGAATTACTATAAATGAAGGAGCAGATCCAGATGTTGCAGAAGATATAATAGATACACTTTCTCAAAAAATACCTTTCCATCATAATTATAAACATACAGAAGGAAATGCAGATGCCCATATCCAAAGTGTTCTTGTAGGACAAAGTTTATTTGTAATTGTGGAGGAAGGAAATTTAAAATTAGGGACCTGGCAACATATATTCTTTTGTGAATTTGATGGACCAAGAAATAGAGAGGTTTGGGTAAAGTTTATAAGTAATTAACCAAAAAAATTCAGTTGAAAATGGGATAAAATAGAACAGCAGTTCGCTGTCCGTGTCCGTTATCCGTGTCCGTGTATTATTTGAATTTTTGTGGCAATTAATAAAGAGCAGCAGCGCAATAGAGCAGCATTTAGCATTTG
>JBBISU010000046.1:0-22929 GCA_037441225.1 Acidobacteriota bacterium | reverse complement strand
TCATATAGCAAATCATAAAAATCATTGACATCTTTCATTTTATGTCCTCAAATTTTCTTTCGGATTTGGTAGTTTCCAAGATTTGTCTGTGGGGCATTAGTGCAAGGAAAAACTGCCAAGGAAAACAATAAAACTAAACTTCCCCCCCCGTTAAGCAAAGATTTTTTCTTCATAGACTCCTCCTTTTTAAAAAGTTTTTTCCAAAGCCAAAAGAATCAAAAAATTTTTCATCCTAATATTAATGTGTGTTATTTTTTAAAATTTGTCAAGTGAAATTTTATTTTATCTCAAAATATGCCATTCATCCATTAAATAGGAACTTAAAATTTCGCATTTCGCCTTTAGAGTTTTTTACCCTATCTCCTAAATGCTAAATGCTATATGCTAGTTCTCGCATATCGGGATTCGGGAATATGTTTTTTACCTTAAATGCTAAATGCCAAATGCGAAATGCTGCTCTATTGCTCTACTGCTCTTTTTGTAGCATCTCGCATTTCGCATCTTAGGGATTGGGGTTTAACCCTAAATACCATATGCTAAATGCTGGTTGCAGGACAATGATGTAGAGGCTTCAGTTTATTTAACCCTGATTATTTTTCGGGTACAACGAGTTCGACCCCTACAGTACTGGTCTACTGCTCTATTTTGTCTATACTACTTTAAACTGAATTTTATAGAAGACTTATTAAAAAAAGTTTTCACTCTTTATATTTTAATGTTTTAATGTTATAAAAACTTTGAAATTTATTACTTTATTTGATAAACTTTAAAGATGATAAAATTATTTTTTACCTCTGGGGTAAAGGTTTGAGATTTTTCATTTTTCTTTTTTTTGCTTTTAATCTTTTTTCTTTTCAAATAAAAAAAGTAGAATTAAGCAAGGAACTTGAAATCAATTTATATATTTTGCCTGAGGGAGGGGATTCATATATAAAAATATCTGAAAAATTATTAAAAGATCCAAAGGATTGGAAAAAAATTAAAGAAATAAATAAGTTTGAGTTTCCTTTAAAAGGTATTGCTTTAAAAATTCCCTTTGAGTTTTTGAAAGAAGATTTGAAAGTGGATGCTTTGAGAAATATTTTTTTAGATGATAAATATAACTGGGATGGAATTTTTCATAAATGCAAAAGTGAAACATTATGGCATATTGCTTTATGGTACACTGGTGATGGGAAGAATTATAAAATTTTAAAGGAAGAAAATAATTTAGCAAGTTTTGAAATAAAAGAAAATCAAGAGATTTTTATCCCAGAAAAAATTTTGCTTAAAAGTTTTAAGAAATTCTTACCAGAAAAGCCAAAAGAAGAGAAAAAAGAAGAAATAAAAGAAGAAGTTCCAAATTTGATAGAACCAAAGATAGATACCTCAAATGGTGAAAAGTTGCTTGCCTTCCCAGAAGGGAAGGACTATGCAATTTATGTCTTGAAAAAAGGAGAAGCATTGTATTCTTCTGTTGTTGTAAGGTTCACTGGAATTGATGATGCTCAGGAGGTCATAAATTTAGCACAAGAGATTGCAAAAAATTCAGGAATAGAAGATGTAACAAAAATCCCAGCAAATTATCCAATAAAGATTCCTAAGGATTTGATACTTCCAAAATATCTTCCAAAGGAATCTCTTGAAAGACAGGAGTGGGAAAGGAGAGAAAAGGAAGTAGAAGAGGCATTTGAACCTGTTGAGGCACCAAAGCTTGAAGGTGTATATATTATATTGGATGCAGGGCATGGGGGTTCAGATACTGGGGCAATTGCAGGAGGTGTCTGGGAGGCAACTTATACTTATGATATTTATAATCGTTTATATAACCTTTTAACAGAAAAAACAGAAGCAAAGGTTATCCCTTTGGTTCAAGATAAAAAGTCAAAGTTTAAAGTAATTGATAGGGATGTCTTGCCTCAACATAGAAGCCATATCATTTTGTCAAATCCACCTGAAAAATTAAATGATTCCCAAAAAGGAGTCAATATGAGATGGAAATTGGCAAATATGAACTATTCAAGATTGATAAATGAAAAAGTTGATAAAAATAAGATTCTTTTTATTTCAATCCATTCAGATGCTTTGCACCAAAGCATAAGGGGTGCGACTTTTTATATCCCGGGTGCAAGTTATATGAAAGCATTGTGGGGAGAAGAAGCAATTGAAGGCGAAAGCCAGTCCAGAAAATTAGCAAAAGAGCTTTTAAAAAGTTTTAAAAATAACGAAATTAACCTTCACCCTTATGAGCCAATAAGAGAAAAAATTATAAGATACAAAAAATATTGGCTCCCTGCAGTTTTAAAAATGAATTTAGTTCCAACAAAAATTTTAATTGAAATTTTAAATTTAAATAATGAAGAAGACAGAAAAAATTTATTAAGCAAGGAATTTAGAGAAAAACTTTCTCAAGCAATCTTTGATGGTATTGTTTCTTACTTTCAAAAAAATAATGAATGATTAATTTTTTTGACTTTTTAACTCAAAACCTTTTACAAGCACAAAAGCAATTAAAGCAAATAAAAAAAATACAAGGAGCATCCAGGTGTCACTTTGAAGTGTGCCTATAATTGTTCTGTAAATTTAAAATCCATCTTTCTTTTGTAAGTTCAATAGTTTTCCCTGTTTCTCTATCCGGTGTGATGTACCTATCAATTTCCCATAATCTGATTCCACCAGAAATGCCAACTACAAAAACTGCAAATACTACATAGCGAACCCAGGAATGATGTAAATCTTCAGAGATTATTCTTTTTAGGATTTTTCTAATTGGTTCTTTGAAAATGATTACTACAAGATAAGAAACAAGTAGTGCAACCAAAAAATTGAAAACTAATAACTGAATAAACATTTTTAATTTCCTTAGTTAAATTTTGCTTATATTAGTCCTTTGTTTCAAATTTGAAAAGCAAGCTTCCCAAAAGCCCACAAAATAATCCACAAAATAAAAGAATCAAAATTAAATTTAAAGGCAGAAAAGATAAGGCAAGAAAATTCCAGAGCAATTGAAAGTTATTTTTTATCTGATATACAAAGAAATTATATATTACATATAATAGAAAAATACTTAAAAATCCACCTCCCAATCCAAGGTATAATCCTTGAAATATGAAAGGACCTCTTATGTAAGAAGGTGGTGTCCCCATAAGCCATAGTATTTCCATTTCATCTTTATGTATTAAAGTTGCAATCCTTACTACATTTGTAACAATAATTATTGCACCTATTCCCAATAAAATGCCAAGGGCAATTCCTAAATATTTCAGAAAAAAAACCAAAGTATTTAATTTTTTAAGCCAGCTCAAATCATACTGGACTTCATTAACATATTTATTTTTTTGTATTTCTTCTATAAATTTTTTAACTTCTTCTTCAAATCCTAATTCCAAAATCAACTCATAGGAAGGCGGAAAGGGGTTTTCATCAAGGATTTCTAATCCCTGAACAAGGGAAGGGAAGTCCTTTTTGAAACTTTCAAAAGCTTCTTCCTTTGATTGATACTTCCAACTTTTAATAAAATTTTTTGTGGAAAATTCTTTTTCAAATGAATTTTTCAAACTTTCGTCAAACTCCTTGCTTAAAAATATTATTAATTTTTGTTCCTTTTCCCATGCTTTTCCAATCCCTTCTAAATTATAAGCAATCAGGAAAAAAAAGCCCATAAAAAATAAAGCAAGGGCAATAACCCCAATTGCAAGGATTGAAATTTTTTTATGAAATAAAACTATTTTTAAGCCCTCTTTTAAAAAATATCCTAAAATCATTTTGCTATCTTTTCTTTGGTGTCATAAACAATTTTTCCCTTTTCAAGATGGATAACCCTTTTTTTCATAAGCTCAACCATTTGTAGATTATGAGTTGCAATCAAAATTGTTGCACCTTTTTGGTTTAGAGTTGTAAACAATTTCATTATATCCCATGCCATTTCTGGATCAATATTTCCAGTTGGCTCATCAGCAAGGATTATAGGAGGCATATTTATGAGTGCTCTTGCAATGGCAACCCTTTGTTGTTCACCACCAGATAATTGGTTTGGATAAGCATTCATTCTATGATGAAGCCCAACAAGTTTTAATAGTTGATAAACCCTTTGTTTTTGTTCACTTTTTGGAACTCCAAGAACTGTTAAAATAAAAGAAATGTTTTCAAAAATTGTCATTCTTTGGATCAGTTTGAAATCCTGGTATATAACTCCAATTTGCCTTCTCAAATATGGAACCTTTGAAGATGGAAGAGCTAAGACATTTCTTCCTGCCACAAGCAATTGACCTGAAGTTGGAAGTTCTGCCCTATATAATAGTTTTAAAAGAGTTGTTTTTCCTGCACCAGAAGGTCCTGTAATGAATACCATTTCCCCTTTATCAATAAAAAGAGACACATCTACTAATGCCTTAATATTTGGGGGATAGTTCTTAAAAATATGGTAAATCTGAATCATCTTCTTCCCAAGATTTTACCAGATTTTTATTTTTTTTTCTTCTTAAATAATAGGCAATAATTAAAAGAATTGCTAAAAAGAACCAAAAAAATAATGATCCAGTCCCTATATAAGCTAATATCTTATAAAATCTGTCCTTTTTAAAGCTTTTTTCAAAGGAGTACAAATTTTCTCCAAAATTGTAAAAAAATACCTTTTCAAAAGGAACCCCTCTATTTAAATTGAATAAAAAAACATAAAAACCATCCCATCCAATTTTATCAACCATTTTTAAAACCATAAACCTTGATTTTGCATAAGCTAATCTTTTTCCAATAATTGAAGAAGGAAAGGAAGTTTGAATATCCTCCAAAGGGGCACCGCCAGTTAAAATTAATAAAAAAGATGTCAAGAAGTCCTCTTCTTCCCCAGAGATTATTTGTGCAAGTCCTTCTTCAAACCACAATGGAACCTTTTGGTTATTTATCTGTTCATCTAAAAAGCTATGGGCAATTTCATGGTTTAAAGTTTTAATTAAATTTTCAATTCTATCTTCTTTTAATAGAATTGTTTTATTGAAATATATTCCAGATGCCCATTCAGGAATCCTTTTGTCAAATTTGCTAACTACTTCTATTTTTAAAAAAGGTGGCTCTTTGAAGGGGAATTTTTTTTTATATTTCTCTATTGTTTCATTGCCTTTTTTCTCTAATTTAGAATAAATATAATCATTTTCTTTTTGATTATCAAAGATAAAAATTGTAAAAATTATAAAAAGGATGAGCATAATTTATGATAGCACATTTTTATCAAAGAATTGGTAATTCTTTTAAAAAATGATATTATAAAAAAATGGAAGATTTTTATAAAATTGAAACAGAATTTTCAATAATATTATGGACTTATAAATTAAAGGAAGAAGAATTTAATAATTTTTTCCCATTCAAAAAAATAATTTTTCCAAAACAAATCCATAGCAATTTTATTTATTGGGAAGGAGAGGAAAAAGAATTAGAATGTGATGGTTTATTTACAAAAGAAAAGAATATTTTTGTTGGAGTTAAGACAGCTGATTGTGTGCCTTTGATTGTTTCAAATAAAAATTTTGTTGGAGCAATCCATTGTGGATGGAAAGGGCTTTCATCAGGGATATTAGAAAATATGAAAAATTTAATTTTAAAAGAAAATTCTTCTTTTGAGGAATGCAAATTTTTTTTAGGTCCTTCTATTTGTAAAGATTGCTATGAGGTAAAAGAAGATGTTGGAAACCTTTTTCCTTTACATTACAAAGGTGGAAAGTTGGATTTAAAGGGGTATATCTTTAATTTTTTAATTAAAAATGGTGCTTTTTATGAAAATATTTTAATTGATGAAAATTGCACCTATTGTAATGAATTTTTGCCTTCTTATAGAAGAGATAAAGCAAAGGGACGAATTTTGACAGGGATTTCTAAAAAATCTTAAAAAAGATTGTTAAAAATTGTCAAAATGGCAGTGGTTTTTTGGCAATAAATTTGCTATTATATTTTATAGATGCAAAAAAAGTATATTTATGAAGACGACATAGCCAATTCTCCTTTGCCTGAGATCCTTGCAACTATAGAAAAATATAAAGTTGCAGGAGTTATAATTGTAGATGATTATAAATATGAAAGGAAAATATTTATAAATGAGGGAAAAATAATTTTTGCCACCTCCAAAAATCCGGATGAAAGGTTGGGGGAATTTTTGCTTTATAAAGGCATAATAACAAAAGAACAATATGATGAATCGGTTGTAAGGTTGAAAAGGGGTGAAGGTAGGCAGGGAAAAATCCTTGTTGATATGAATGTTTTAACACCAAAAGAGTTATTTATTTATGTTCAAGAGCAAATTGCAGAAATTGTTTACAATATGTTTAATTTAAATGAAGGAAAAGTGCTTTTTGAAATTGGAAGATTTAAAGAAGAAGAAATGATAAAATTATCAATCCCAATAAAAAAAGCAATCTTTGAAGGAATTAAAAAGATAAAGGATCCAAAGAGATGCCTTCAAAGGTTGGGGAACAAGACAGCTATTTATGAGCCAGTATTTGAATTAAAGGATATTATTGGATTAAATTTAACTCAGGAGGAGACAAAACTTTTGCAAATGGTAGATGGGAAAAAAAGTTTATATGAAATTATAACAAAGGGACCTTTTACACAAGGAATGAATGCCAGAATTTTATATGCTTTTTTTATTTTGCATTTGATTTCCAAGAAATCCGATGGTTTAATCAAAATCCAGTGGAAAACAGAAGGTGATAAATTTTTTTGAATTAAGAAAAGGAATTGATAAAATTTATTTAAAAAATATATAATATGCAAAATTATTTTTTATATATCCTAATTTTTTTATTTTTTCATCCATTATTTGGAATTGAAATTGAAATAAATTTTGCTAAAAAAGAAGGAATAATTAAAAATTTAAATGGAGTAAATAATGGACCAAAATGTTTGAAAGATTTAGGCGATTGTAATTTATGTCAAAGCTACAAAGAAATGGGAATAAATATAATTAGAACTCATGATTTTTATGGGCCAACTGATTGGGATTATATCTTTCCTCAATTTTCAAAGGATCCAGAAGATCCATCTGCATATAATTTTAAGGATTCAGATGAATACATTTTGGCAATTTATGAATGTGGTATTCAAATTTATTTTAGGATGGGAATATCTTGGGGGGGAAATCCAACTCCTCCAAAAGATCCGGAAAAATGGGCAAAGATTGTAGTTCAAATCTTAAAGCATTATAATGATGGATGGAATAATGGATATAATTTAGGAATTAAATATGTAGAAATCTGGAACGAGCCAGATATTGATGTTTTCTGGACTGGAACAGATAATGAATATTTTTTACTTTATGAAAAAGCAGTAAAAGCAATTAAAAATTATAATAAAAATATAAAAGTTGGAGGTCCTGCTCTTGCCTATAATTTTAATTTTCTCGAAAGGTTTTTAAATTATTGCAAAAATAAAGAAGTTCCACTGGATTTTGTATCTTGGCATCATTATCAGTACAAAGGAGAAGGTTATAATCCTTTAAATTTAAAAAACATTAGTTTATATGTAAAAGAACTAATGAAAAAATATGGTTTTTCAAATTCAGAAAATCATTTAACAGAATATAACAGATCTCTTGAAGAAGAGGAAATAGAAAATAATTTGAATTTAAAAGGTGCTGTATGGCATATATCTGCTCTTGTTGTCTTTCAGGATTCAGAACTGGACCTTGCATTTAGATATAGAGGGGATGTCCATCCATTTGGTATGTGGTGGCCTAAAGATAATCCCTGGATTATTCAAGAAGCATTTAAGTCCTTTAACGAAATTTTAAATTATTCTGAACGCCTCAGTGCAATAAAATACCAAAATGATGAGAATATATTTTTAATTGCAGGTTGTAAAGAAGAAAAAAATAGTTGCAGGGCAATAATTTCTGATATATCTGAGGGGGGCAAAAATTATAATTTAAATATCAATGGATTGAAAGATAGAAAGTGGTTTTTGAAATTTGAAGTTTTGGATGAAAAGGGATGGTCTTTGATTTTTAAAGAAGAATTTTCTGGAACTCACTTTTCAAAGAATTTTACACAAAAAGCACCATTCTTTGGAATATTAAAAATATATAATTCAAAACATAAAAGGCCCTTTTAGTTTCTTTCAGTATCAACTGCTGCAGTTATATAATAATAATTTTGAGAATTTTAGTATTTGAATTAGGGTATTTAATAGCTTGTCTATATTTTTTATTATTATTTTTTTGCTTAGTTTATCGAGTTTATCTATATTTAAATTATTTTTATTTTAAAAGATAATGGCAGACCTAAATTTCTTTTTATATATAATTAAGCGTAGTTTTTTATCAATTACAAAAAAGAAATATTTTTTATCAACCAGTTTATATTTTTACTATGTTTTAGGGGGCCAAGCTTCTGTTGGCTCATACCCTTTTGGTGGTTTTCCTTTCAAGGGTGGTAAAAGCAGTAAATATCTTAGCTCAGAAGGAAGACGATAATTATAAGAGGACTGTAAGATATCTATGAAAACATCTACTATTATTGGATCAAATTGTCTTGCCTTTTCAATTATTAACCTTTTAACTGCTTCATCCCAGGATAAAGCTTTCCTGTAAGGTCTTGAAGAAGTCATTGCATCAAAGGAGTCCACAACTGCTATTATCCTTGCTTCTACTGGAATTTCCTCTCCTTTTAATCCTACTGGATAACCAAAACTTTCTACGCCATCATAACCAGAGTACCATTCCTGGTGGTAATAAATTGCAGGAATTGCTGGTTTTAAAAAATCAATTTCCTGAAGGATTTGAACTCCTATATCCACATGTCTTTTAATTATTTCCCTTTCCCTTGGTGAAAGATAAGAGGACTTTTGCAAAAGATCCTCTGGAATTCCAATCTTACCAATATCATGGAGCATTGAAGCCAATCTTAAATTGTCCAATTGTTCTTCATTTAATCCTAAGCGAATTCCTACTTCTAAGGCATAAGTCGCTGTTCTTTCAACATGTCCTTGTGTGTATTTATCTTTTGCTTCAACAGCATTGCATAATGCTTGCATTGTTTCAAAATAAGTATCTTTTAAAGTAACGTGTGCTTGTTCAAGTTCACCATGGAGTTGAACTTGTCTTATTGCAAGGGCAAGCTGTGCAGAAACTGCTTTTATAAGCTGAATATCTTCTGCTTTAAAGGCATCGGGTAAATAGCTTTCTAAACTTAAAACTCCAATAACTTCTTCCTTTATTGAAAGTGGAATAGCAAGCTGAGAATGGATTCCAGGGTTCATTTCAATATAATCTTTATCTTCTTTGACATTTGGGGCATATCTTATTTTTCCTGATTGAAAACAAGCTCCAATTATTCCTTCCCCAGGTTTTAGTGTTTTAATTGTAATCTTTTCTGGTTCAATTCCTGAAGCAGCTTTTAAGGAAATGGTATTGTCTTTATTTTTTAAAAATATATATGCTATCGATAAATGGAAAGCCTGGGACAAACTTGTTATTGTTCTTTTTAAAATTTCATTTATATCAAGGGTTACAAGGAGTGCCTTTGCCACATCGAAGAGTGCTTTTAATTCTTTTACTTTAAACTCCAAACTTTCATAAATTCTTGTATTATCAAGGGCAACGGCTGCTTGTCTTATGGCTGACTCTGCTATATGGATTGATTTTTCTGAAAAAGGAGTTGGATCATATTTAATTAATTCAAGGGTTCCAAAAGTCATACCATCTGCCTTTATAAGCATTGTTTCCTTTGCTTCATCTCCATCTATTTTTAAATTTTCAGGTAATGTACTAGATTCTCCCTTTGATGGATTAATAATTACTCCTTTCAATTGCAATGTTTCAAGTAATGTCTTTGCTAATTCTTGCATAACCTCAGGTGCTGCTTTCTTAGCAACCAATTGAGAAGCAAAATCATGAAGTTTTTTAATTTCAGATATTTTTAAATAATTTGATTCAGATAATATTCCAGCTGCTGAGCCAGCAAAAAATATAACAATTATGTTTAAATAAAAAGTAATTAAAAGCAATGGATTTTCTTGAGGAATTCCATGTAAGAAAATTAAAATCAAAAGCCCAATAGCTGCCAAAGCAGCAAAATAAATACTTCCCTTAAAGCCCGTCTTAATTGCAATATAAAGAACAGGAAACAAAAATAACACAGAAAACCAGTTCAAAGTAATCTCAAAGGAAGCAGAAAAAGAAATAAAGATTAAGGACCAAAAAAGTAAAAATATTATTGAAAAGAGAAAATATTCTCTTACAGTTAATTTAATTTTAATTGGGTTAAATTTGAAGGGTTTTTTATGAATTTTGTCAAGGATAATTTGCTTATATTTCTCAGGGATTATTGAAAGAAGGGGTTGAATTAATAAAATAATTGGCAAAGCAAAGGCAAAGGCAGCAATTAAATCAGAGGTCCACCTGGAAAACCATCTCAAAATCATATCGCCTGAGTACTCTTTATACCTTAAATATTGGAATAAACTACCAAAAGAAGCGCTGAGCCATGTCCCAAGCAATAAACCCAAACCAAGAAATTTTATCAAAGTACTATGCTTCTGAAGGGAAGGATCTTCACCTTTTCCTCTCAAAATGATATATGGAATTCCACCTTCAATGCAATGAATTAAACCATTTATGATCAGTTGATATAAAGGTGCCCCTGGTCTCCAAGGGGCAAGGATTGAGCCAATTATTATACCAATAGCAGCGTAAAAACCAAAAAGGTAAAAGGATAATATAATCCATATTGTTAATGGAAAAAATAAGGAAACACCTGGAATTAAGTGGAAAAAAGGTAATTGTGCTATTTTCTCAAAATAATAACCAACAATTGCAATAATAGAAATTATTAATACTTTTATACTATTTTTTAATAAAATTTCCTTCATTTTTATATTTTAACATAATATCTAACTTTATTTTTTAATTTTCCTTATTTTCAAAAGAATCTTCCTCCTCTTCCTCTTCATAATCTTCTTCAAAATCCTCTTCTTCATCTAAATATTCTTCTTCCTCATCTTCTTCAAAATCCTCATCTTCATAAAATTCTTCATCAAAATCCTCATCCCAATCTTTGTCCTTTAAATATAAAATAAAATACATATTTAACCTCCTTCTTTTAATTCTTTTCTTATCTTTTCTGCAACTTTTGTATCATAAGCATTTTCTAATATTTTATTATAAATTTCAAGGGCTGATTGAAAATCACCAACGCTCTTGTATGCTCTTCCCTTGACATAGTTTTTCTCAGCCAGTTCCTCTAATTTTTCAAAAGCAATAACTTCAAATTCTGAATCCGGAAATTCATCTAAAAATTTCCTCAAATCAGAAAGGGATTGGCATTTTTTCATTTTTTCCAAAAATATTGATTTAAAATTTATTTTTATGAAGCCCTCAACAAAGGAATTATAAATATTATAGATTGCACTTAAATCTTTAAATTTATTTCCATAATTTAAAATTTCTTCTTGAATTTTTTCCTTTATTTCTTCATCACTTTTTTTATAAACTTCCAGTAAAATTTTTACTCCTTTTTCTTCCTCTCCCAATCTGATTAAATTTGAACCATAAAATATAAAAGGAGTAAAATCAGTTTCTTCATCATTGTAATTTTCATAATAAGCAGATAGATATTCAGAAGAAGGGAAGCCCTCATAAAAATGTTTTTTAAAGAGGGGAAAACATTCTTCTTTTTCTTTTAAAATTTCATTGTACCTTAATTTTAATTTTTCTAAGGAAAATTTTACTTCAAGATCCTCTTGAAATTTTTCAAAAATTTTTTCATATTTTTTGAGCAAAAATTCATATCTGGTCTCTAAGGGATTTTTTAGAAGATATTTTTTTTCTAATTCCTGCAATTCTTTTAAATTCAACTCAAAAGCCAATACTCCTTTATTGCAGGAATTTTTTGCAATTCTAAATAAAATCTTTTTCTTTTCTTCATTTTTTTCTTGAACTGAAAGGAAATAAAACTTTTCCTGGATTTTTTTTCTAAAATTTATAACATTTTCATTTTCTTTTGTTTTTTTAAGTTGCGTAACCCTTACTTTTGCAAGTTCTAATCTATCTTCCAGGTAAGGATGGGATCTAAAATAACCCAAATCAGGTGCTTCCCAATAATGGTTTTTCATTTTTTCTAAGAGTTCAACAACCCCTCCTGGTGAAAACCCTGCTTGTGCCATAAGATATGTGCCTTCTCTATCTGATTCCATTTCAAATTCCCTTGAATACCCTTGCATCAGAAGTTCCTGAAAAATTAAAGAAAAAGCAATTGTTCCTTCAATTAAATTTCCTTTTTTTGTTTCATAAACATTGTATTTATCCCATTGGGAATCTGGAACACTCCACCAGGGGGGCAGGTTTTGCGAAGGTGTATCATCTTTTACACCAAACAAAACGCCTAAAAGAAGAATATTTGATAAAGCAGAGATGATGTTATTTCTTTTTTCCATTTTATTTGAATGCTGATTTTTTATGTGAACTATTTCATGTGATAAAAGAGCTGCCAGGGCATCCTTTGAAAATTTTAAATCTAACATTCCTTTTGTTATAAATACAAAGCCACCAGGGATTGCAAAAGCATTTGCTTCTTTCATATCTACTATTTGGAAGGAATATAAATTTTTATCTTCTAAAATTGATGAAATGGAATAACCAATATCATTTATCATTTCCAAATCGGGATGATCTTCTAATATTTTTATATGCTTTGAAAGCTCCAAAGTCCAATCAAGTCCTTTTTTAAAATCCTCATCCAAATTGGAAAATAAGATAAATGGGAAAAGCAAAAAGGTTAAATATTTCATATTTATATTTTAATTTTTTTTATTTAAAAATACAAGGGGCATAATAGTATAAGATTGCCCTTTTTCTTCCATTACTTCTATTTTTTATTTCTTCGTTTCCTTTATCAAATCTTTTAAATTTACAAAATCTACTCTCTTTGAATATAAAGGCAGAATTTCTTTTAGGATTTTGAAGGTCTCTTTATGGGGATGGCAAATTCCAATTCCATAACCTTTCTCCTTTGCTTTTTTTAAGAGTATTTCAAACTGTCTTTTAATATGACCAAACTCTAAAACATTATCTAAAAAAACATCTCTTTCAAGATATAAAACTTGAGTTGCCTTAGCTGCTTCAAACCCCTTTGTTTCAGCTGTTGTTTTGCTATCCAAGAAAAATAAATTTTCCTCCTTTAAAATTTCCATAAGCTCTATCATTTTATTTAAATCAGAGGTAAATTTTGAACCCATATGGTTATTTGCCCCAATTGCAAAAGGGATTTCCTTTTTAAATTCTATTATTTTTTCTTTTATTTCTGATTTCTTCATAGATAAAAAAATTGCCCCTTTGCCTGGATTTATTTGGGGATAATCTTCTGGCTCCATTGGAATATGTATAATTATTTCATATCCAAATTTGTGAAGTTCTTCTGACATTTTTTTTGTATAAGGTAGATTTGGCAAAAAGGATAAAGTGATTGGAAAATTATTTTCAATAAACCATTTTAATGGTTCTGTGTTTTGTCCCAAATCGTCCATTACACAAGAGATTTTCAATTTTTTCTCTAATTTTTTTTCTTTATTTGAAAAAATAATATTTTTTTGATTTAAAAAGAAAATCAAAAATATTCCAGAAAAGAGAAAAAGGAGTCCAAAGATTAAATTAAGCTGCTTCTTTCTTCTTTTCTTTAAGGATTTCTTCAAGGGTTTCTTCAATCTTTTTGTAGGTTTCTGAATAAAGATAAGATTTTTTTACTTCAATTGTTGGCTTCAATCCCTTTTTCATTAAGTTTTCATTTTCATCCATAAGAACAATTGTTGAAGTAAGATATATAATTGATTTATCTGAAAGGGGATATGCCTTTGGAATCCCTACATAACCATAAGTATTTGTTCCTACTAATTTTGCCTTTGCTTTTTTTTCTAAAATTGAAGCCAGTATTTCAGCAGAACCAAAGGTTTCTTCATCCTGCAAAATATATATTTCTTCAAAGGGAAAGTATTCCTCATCATTTATTTTTTTCTTTGTATTTCCCTTTGCTTCTTTAAAAATTATTGCAAAGGGACCTTTTACAAAGAAATCTGCCAATTTATAAGAACTTTCATAATCAAGAGAACTTGTATTTCTCAAATCAATAACGATTGGCAAATCTTTTGGTATTTTCTTTAATTCATTTTTTAATATTTTTGGGATCTCTGAATTTATTTCGTTAATTTTTATAGTATAATAATTTCCTTTTGAATTAATTTCTATACTTTTAATTTCATAAGGTTTTATTTTTAAAAGAACTTCCTTTGATTCATCAGATTCTACGGGGGTAAAATGGATTTTAACATTTTTCCCAACTTCACCTCTCATCTCAAGTTCCAGCTCCCAGAGGTCTGCTATGGGATATTTTAAGCCATTAACTTCTTCGATAATGTCTCCTATTTGAAATTCTTTTTCTGCTGCACTGGAAGGGTAAGCTTTTGAAACATATACAAATCTTCCACTTCTTTTTAATCTTATACCACAATCATACAAGGGTTTCTTTTTCCATTCTTCAAATTTTGCAACTTTTTCTTTTGGAATGAAAATGTTTACAGGATCTAAGGAATAGAGGAGCCCCTTTTCTGCTCCTTGAAGCAAAATTTCATTGTCAATTGGATCTACAAATTTGGATAAAATTAAAGAAAAAGCTTGATGAAGTATCTTTAGCTCAGGATAGGGATATTGATCTGTTAAAATTCTTCCCAAGGTTGCACCTAAGATGAGCAGAAAAACGAAAAAGCAAAAAATTAAAATCCCAATCTTTTTTTCATATTTCATAATATTATTTTACCTCAACCATTTTAAAGGGTCTACTGGTATTCCCTTTTCTCTTATTTCAAGATAATAAATATAAGGTTCTGTGGTTATCCTTCCAATTGCTTTATTAGAATAAACCCATTCACCTTCTTTTACATAATTTGTATGCAGATAACCAGTAATGGACACAACATTGTTTCCATGATCAATTACAACCAAATTGTTATAACCTTTAAACCATTTTGCATAAATTACTTTTCCTGGAAAAATTGGATATATATCTTCTGATTTTTTTAATTCCACTTCTATTCCATTTGATAAAATTGTTGTTGAATATTGAGGATTTGTTATCTTCCCAAAGGAACTTTTTATCTTCCCTTTTTGAGGCCATTCAAGAACTCCTTTGAATTTATTTATATCTTCTTTTGCTAATATCTCTGGTTCTCTTGAGTTTATAATTTTAAGCAAATTTTCAAGCCTTTCAACTTTTTCTTTATATAATGTTATTTGTGCTTCAGTTTCTTTATTTTTTCTATCCAATTGGGCAATTAAAATTTTCTTTTGTTTTTCAATTTCTTCATATTCTTTGTACTTGCCTTTTATGCTGTCTTCCATTAATTTTAAATTTTCTTCCCCTTTTTTTAATTCTTCCCTTTCCTCTTTTAATTTTGAAAAAGTTCCATAATAATTTATAAATAATTTTCTATCTTCATAAGAAAAGTGCAAAATCCATCTCAAAACACTTAAAAAATCTTCGCCTTTTGCAGAAAAGAAAAGGCGCAAATAACCTAATTTTCCCATTTTTTGTAACATTTGCAATTTAAATATCAATCTTTTTTTCATTTCTTCAAGTTTTGACTTTAAAGAAAGCACTTCTGCTGCACTTTTTGCAACTTTTCCTTCAAGAATTTTTTTCTCTATTTCAATTTTTTGCAATTCCTTAGAAATAATCTCTAATTGAAGGGAAACCTTTTTCAAATCATTTTCATAAGATTTTTTTATATTTTGAGATTTTTCAAGCTCATTCTTTAAAAGTTGTATTTTTTCTTTTAAAACTTTTAAGTCCTCCATTTCTCTTTCTTGGGAAAATAAAAAAATTGATAAAAATAATAAAATTAAACTAAAACAATGCTTCGCCATCTAATTTGTATGGAGGATCAACTTTAAAATAATTTAAAATTGTTGGGTATATATCTTTAATAAAAGGTGTTTGTTTTCCAATTTTTTTATTCACAAAAATAACACCTGGTACAGCAGGAGGATACACAGAGCAATGGTCTCCACTCCAAACCTGTGCATTTGGTTCAATTGTTTGGGAAGGGATTCCTCCAAGTGAGGTCTGCCAGGAAATCCTATAAAAAGGGCTATTTGTTACAATTAAATCTGGAATTAAAATTGGATCATAAGAATTATAAGCTTCTTCTCTTGTATAAACCTTTGCAACTGGATGAAGACCTGTTGATGGATCCACCCAATTTTCAAGTTTATTTATTAATTCTTTTCTTACATTTTCATATTCTTCCCCAGGAGAAACAATTCCTTGTGCTTCCCTTCCTTTTAAATTTATATAAAGGCCACCAAGGCCCATACAATATGCTTTTGTTTGTGACCAGTCCACATTAGGCCAGAACTGTCCTTGATCAAATAAGGCATATAAATCCTGCAATTTACCTTCTTCACCTGTCAATTTCATAAAACCTTCCTGCACAAGCCAGGTATTGTAATTTACAGCCCATCTCCAGCTTGAAAAACCATGGTCTGATAAAACAATTAAAGTTGTATCTTTTGGAAGTTTTTCTTTAATTTGTCCTACAATTTCATCCATTAAAATATATGATTCCTTTAGTGCCTCTCCAAATTTGGAAGCAATTTCTTCTTTATAGTAAGGATGTTCCTTGTCCATTAATCTAAAAAATATGTGTCCAACCCTATCAGTAAATTCATAATATAAGACAGCCAGATCATTTTCTTGATTTAATAATTCTTCAAAAATTGGTGTAAATGTTTTGGGCTCAATGTTCCACTCATCCATAAAAAATTCATCATCTGTAAGTTCCTCTGAAACAGACCAGGTGTCCACACCCCATCCAATTGTTCTAAAAAGCCCAAATTTCTTTGCTAATTCTTTTGCCCAAGATGGAGGATATGTCACATCAAAACCAACAGGAAGGTGCCTTGGGTCAAAATTTATAGGAGATAAATAAAAGCGAACTTCTGGCTTTAAAGACAAAACATAAAATTTACTTACACCTCTCATTTTAATTAATGGATTGATAGGGAAAATAAAGTCCACCCAATCACTCCATTCCTTTTCTTTTAAAGTTATTTTTTGATTACATACTTCAAGTGTGATTGAATTCCTGTCTTCTGCAACTTTAACTTTAAGTGGAATTTTTATATATGCTGGCTCTTTAAATAACTTATTTGGAGGACCTACAATTTCAACTTCCATTTCACCTTTATTATCTGGAAGTTCAACTATCTCAACAGAAAATTCATTTTTTTCAGATGGGAGGAACAAGTCAGAAGTAAAATAAAATGGCTTTCCTATCCTAAATGACAAATCAGGAACCCCAAGCCCTGCCATCAGGTGCCCATCTTCAAATGGTTTTGCAGGAAATGTCACTGGAATTCTCATAACATAACTTTTGACCCCTTTTTTTGCAAGGACTTCCCAAAAAGGAACGCCTTGTTGGTTACATTTAACTGTGGGCAACTCCAAAGGAAAATATTTTTTTACAATAAAGCCAGTCAGAAAAATTAAAACAAAAGAAAGAATTATAGAAATTATGAATCTAATTTTTAATTTAAAGAGTGAAAAAATCAAAAAAAATAAAAAGAAAAAGATAACACCAAGGATTAAAGGGATGAAAATAAAATTATATTTTCCAAAAAACAATTTCTTTTTTCCTTCTTCTGCAACTGCAAAAGATGGCATATATGTATTTGGATCTCTTTTCAAGAAATCAAAAATCATATGCTGACCTGGTTCCAAACCAGTTGAAAAGGTTGACCAGGAAACAGGGGTTTGGGCAGGTACTGGCGGAAGGAGAGGTTTGAAGTCCCCTTCTTCCATAAGTTTTTTAAGGTTTGGCAGATAACCTTCTTTTAAGAAACTTTCAGTATAATTATAGTCCACACCATCGAAGCCAATTATAACAACTTTTGGTGTTGAAATGACAAAGGTGCTAAAAAACATTATTAAAAGGAAATATTTTTTCATATAAACTCCTTGAAATTTAATTTTAACATTATACAACAAAATTTTAAATTTTTTAATTCTAAATAAAAATTTATGCTATAATTTTTTTATGATAAAAGTATTTATTTTACTTTTAATTCCATCAATTTCTTTTTGCACTTATTCAATTGTTGCCTGGGATGGAGAAGAGATGGGGGTAGCTGTCCAGAGCCATTGGTTTTCTGTTGGTACTGTTGTATCCTGGGCAGAGGCGGGTGTTGGGGCAATTGCAACTCAATCCTTTGCAAATATAGATTATGGCTACATAGGGCTTGAACTTTTAAAAGCAGGATTTAATGGAGAAGAAGTTTTAAAAGCACTTCTTTCAATTGATGAAGAAAGGGAAGTGAGGCAGGTTGCAATTGTTGACAAGGAAGGAAATGTTTCTGTTTTTACTGGTAAAAATTGTATAAAGTATGCAGGAGATGTTAAGGGTAAAAATTTTTCTGTTCAAGCAAATTTAATGAAAAATGAAGGAGTTCCAGAGGCAATGGCTGAAAGCTTCAAAAATTCAAAAGGGGATTTGGCAGAAAAAATGATTGCTTCATTAAAAGCAGCAGAAGCAGTAGGTGGGGATTTGAGGGGAAAACAATCAGCTGCAATTAAAATTGTAAAAGTAAAACCAAAAGGTCCCCCTTTTAAAAATGTTGTCCTTGATTTAAGGGTTGAGGATTCAGAAGAGCCAATAAAAGAATTAGAAAGGTTATATAAAATCCACAAGGCATATTCTTTAATGGATAAAGGTGATGAAGCGCTTTCAAAAAAAGATATAAAAAATGCCTTAAAATTTTATGGAGAAGCATCAAAATATTACGAAAATAATGAAATAATTTTTTGGAAAGGAATAAGTTTCTATATATCAGGTGAGAAAGAAGAAGGGAAAAAAATATTAAAACCTTTGATTGAAAATAAAAATGAGTGGAAAGAACTTTTAATTCGTTTAGTCCCTCAAGGTATGATTAAAGAGGAGGATTTAAAATTTATATTAAAATAGGAGGTCTTTATGGCAAAGTTTAAATGTAAAAAATGTGGAGAAGTAAAGGAAGGAAGATGTAAACCAAAGAAATGCCCTTCTTGTGGGGCTGATGGAACGATGGAAAAATTGGAGTAATTTATGTGGCTTTTAACAATTTTTTTATTATTTCTCCCAAAAGGGGATGAGGGAAAACTTTTGTCTATTTTAAAGTCAGAAATTGAAAGGGAATATTCTGCTTTAAAGGAAAATGACCCTCCTTTATATTACCTGGCTTATAGAATAGAAGAAAAGGAAGAAGAAAATCTCTCTTTTTCCTTTGGAGTTAAAACTTCCAATTCTTCAGAGAAAAATAGGCAGTTGGCTGTTGTCGTAAGAGTTGGCTCCCCTGAGCTTGACAACACCCATGAAATGAAGGGAAGGGATTTTTATGATTATGAAAGCTATTCCTTTCAAATCCAACCAATACCCTTTGAAGAGGATGAAAAAACAATTAGAAAAATATTATGGAAAAATACACAAATACAATTTGCAAAGGCAATTGAAAGGTATCAAAAGGTTTTGGCAAATGAAAAAGTAAAAGCAGAAAGGGAAGATACTTCGCCTGATTTTAATGTTGGACAAGCATATCAAGAAAATATTTCTCCAAAGCCCTTTGTTTTTTCAAAGAATAAGTGGGAAAATATTTTAGAAAAGACAACTGCTCTTTTTAAAAAGTATCCAGATATCTTAAAAGGAACTGGAAATTTAAATTATTATTTAATAAATAAATATTTTGTGGATTCAAATGGAACTGCAATTAAGCATCCAGAAGGAAGGTTTAAATTGTTTTTACAGGTTCAAACAAGGACAAAAGATGGACAGGATCTTTACCTTTATGAGAGTTTTGTTGCTTCCACAGAAAAAGAATTGCCTGATGAAAAAGAACTCTTAAAGAAGGCAAAGGAATTGGCGGAAAAGCTTTTAAAATTAAAAGATTCACCTGAAGCAGAACCATACTCTGGCCCTGCAATCTTTCTTCCAAAAGCAACTGCGGTCTTTTTTCATGAGGTCTTAGGACATCGCTTAGAGGGTCATAGACAAAAGACAGAAAAAGAAGGACAAACCTTTACAAAAAAAGTAGGGCAAAAAATCCTTCCTGATTTTATAACTATTGTTGATGATCCAACAAAGGATTATTTTGAAGGAAAGTGCCTGGCAGGGAATTATTTTTATGATGATGAAGGAGCAAAAGCAGAAAGAGCAGTCCTTGTGGAAAATGGCATATTAAAAAGCTTTTTGCTTTCAAAAGTTCCAATAAAAAATTTCCTTCAAACCAATGGCCATGGAAGGGGACAAATTGGCTTAAAAACTGTGGCAAGGCAGGGGAATTTGTTTGTTTTATCTTCAAAAGGCGTTCCTCTCAAAGAGCTAAAACAAAAATTGATTGGTATGATAAAAGAAAAAAATAAGCCCTATGGGCTTATATTTGCAGATGTTTCAGGTGGCTTTACAATTACCCGAAGAACTTTTCTTCAAGCTTTTAAAGTAATTCCCTTAGAGGTTTATAGAATTTATCCCGATGGAAAGGAAGAACTTGTAAGAGGTGTTGATATTGTTGGAACTCCCTTATCTGTCCTTGAAAAGATTATAGAAACAGGAAAAGAATACGATGTATTCAATGGTTTTTGTGGTGCTGAATCTGGATATATTCCTGTTTCAGCAATAGCGCCTTCAATTTTAGTTGAAAACATTGAAATTGAAAAAAGGTACAAAGGTATGGAAAAGCCACCGATCCTGCCTTCACCTTTTGAAGGAGGTGAAAAATGAAAAAACTTTTGTTTTTATTTATTTTTTTCCCACTTTTTTCTTTTTCCTCCGATGAAGATATATTCAAAGCAATGGAAATTGAAATCAATAGAGCAATGGAAAATTTAAAAGTTGAAAACCTTCAAAATCTTTATTATATTTCTTTGAGATTAAAGGATATAAAAATAAAAACAGTAAATTTTTCCTTTGGCTTTGAAGATTCAAGGGATGAATCATATTACAGGAATCTTTCAACAATTGTAAGGGTTGGAACACCTGAATTTGATCAAACAAACTTTTCCCCTTCCTTTGATTTTGGTTTTTATGATATGGATTATTTTACATCAATCCCAATTGAAGATGATTTATATGTATTAAGGCAGGCATTCTGGCTTTCAATTGATAATGCATTCAAAGAAGCACAGGAAAAATTTTCAAAAAAGAAGGGTTTTATTGAACACCATCCACAGGAAAAATACTTTCCCGATTTTATAAAGATTGAAAAACCCTTTGTATATATAGATACTATGCCAGAAATATTGGAATTTTCAAAGATATATGAAATTTCAAAAAATATTTCTTCATATCTTAAAAAAAATGATTTTTTAAATGATGGAAATGTAACTCTTTTTTCAATTTTAAAGAAACAATATTTTTTGGATTCAGAGGGTTCAAAACATTTAAGGATTGAGCCAATTTATTCAATTCAAGTTTCTTTTGATTGTTTTTCTTTGAACTTTTATCCCTTATCTTTAAATAAAAACTTTGTTTTTAAGGATTCAATTCCAAAGGAAGAAGATATTAAAAAAGAAATTGATGAAATGATTAATTATTTAAGTAAGATAAGGGAAAAAGAACCCTTAGATTCTTATTCAGGACCAGTTATCTTTGAAGGAGAGGGGAGTACTTCTTTCTTTTTATCCCTGTTAGGAAAGGGGGTTTCTGGAGTGAGGGAGCCGCTATCAGATCAGAGTTATTCAATGCCTTTTAAAAAGGGTGGATTTTTAGGTAAGAAGTTAAATCAAAAAGTAATGCCAGCAGGCTTTGATGTTTGGGATAAACCAAATTTAAAAGAATATAATGGAGTCAAGTTAATTGGATATTTGCCTGTAGATGATGAAGGGATTAAGGCAGAAGATATACAAATTGTAAAAGAAGGGAAACTTATAAACCTTCCAATGAGAAGGACTGCTTTTGAAGATTACATAAATTTAAATGGCCATAGTAGGGAAGGGCAGTTCACAATAATTTCAACGGATGTGGATTCAACCGTTACAAATTTAATAATTGAAGATAAAAATGGCTTGGAGGGGGAAGAATTTTTCAAAAAAGTTGAAGAATATTGCGAAAAGGAAGGGATTGAAAAAGTTTTAATTATAAAAGGATTAAAGAAATCCTTTTCTATGTCTGATCTGGAGACAGATGTTTTTTCTTTTGTTGAGGGCTTAAAAAGTGCTTTATCCTCTCCAATGGTTGTGTATTTGTATAATATTAAAACAAAAGAGAGAGAGCCAATTTGGGGACTTGATTTTTCAAGTATAAGTGAAAATGTATTAAAAGATATTTTATTTTCAACAAAGGAGAAAATTTTAAGCCAAGTTTACGAATTTTTATCAATGGATAGTTTGGCATATTCTGTAATTGCACCAGAAAAGATATTAATTGAAGATTTGTCCTTAAAGAAGACAAAGATTCAAAGGATTAAAAAGCCCTTGGTAGAGGAGCCATGAAAAGTTATAGAAAAGAAATCTGGTTTGAGACAAAAGAAAAAATTGAATTTATAAATATTACAAAGATTGTAGAAGAAGCACTTAAAGAAAGTGGTGTAAAAGAAGGGCTTTGCCTTGTAAATGCAATGCATATCACTGCTTCTGTCTTTATAAACGATAATGAAAATGGTTTAATTGAAGATTTTAAAAGATGGCTTGAAAACCTTGCTCCTCAAGATATTAATAGATATAAACATAATTTGACTGGAGAAGATAATGCTCACTCACACCTGAAAAGAACAATTATGGGAAGAGAGGTTGTAGTTGCAATTACGAAGGGTAAATTGGACTTTGGACCCTGGGAACAAATATTTTATGGGGAATTTGATGGAAGGAGGAGGAAGAGAGTATTGATAAAAATTATTGGGGAGTAAAAATAGCGCAGTAGTATAGGGGTTGTGCTTGCACGACCCGTAAAATA
>JBBISU010000045.1:0-23304 GCA_037441225.1 Acidobacteriota bacterium | reverse complement strand
ATTATTATAATATTTTGGACTTTAAGCCGTCAAGGGTTTTAAGCACCTTTGGTGCACCAATCCCTTTGGGGCTTACTCCTCATGCCTAATCTATTTTAGCAAATCCATTTTGTCCATTTCCATCTGAAGCATAACAGAAATTTTAATTATGGAGGAAATGCTTTATTCCAAAGGATTTTCACATATTTTTTATTGGGTAAGATGGGTAATAATTTGTTTTTTGTAAATTATTTTACGGGTCGCACAAGTGCGACCCCTACACTGCTGCTCTATTTTATCTCATTTTCAACTGCATTTTTTGGGTTAATTAATTCCTGAGAACTCTTCTTCTATTTTTCTTACTAAATAGTTGTAATTTTTTTCTTCTGCAATTTCAAGTGCTTCTTGAAGGCATTCTTTTGCTTTTTCATTTTCATTTAAATTCTTTAATGCTTTTGCAAAATAGATTGAACATTCAACAAAATCATAAGGGTCACCTTTTTCTTTGATTTCTTTTAACTTTTCTTCCATTTTTTTGCATGCCTCTTTATTTCCCTCTAAAAATTTTAAAAAATTAATTAAAAAATCAATATAATTCAAATTAACAAGATAGTTCAATTCAAAGGCAATTTCTCTTGTTTGATTTAAATAATTTTTTGCCTTTTCTAAAACTCCTTCTTCTATCAAAGCAGTAGAAAGATTAACCAAAGAATCGCAATAAACTTCCTTTGCAGAAATTTCCAAACTTAAATCCTTTGCTTTTTCAAGATAATCTATGCTTTCCTTTAATTCTTTTTTTCTCTTCAAAAACAATCCTTTAATATAAAGAATGTGAGAATAAATCCTTAAATCCCCAATACTTGATGATAAGTTTAATGCTTCTTTGAAATATTCATCCATTTCCTCATAATTTCCTAAATTCAATTTTAAAGATATTAAATTTGATAGACATAAAAGTTTCCTTCTAAAATCGCCATATTTTGATGAAAGCTTTAATCCCTCTTTGAATATATTTTCTGCTTCTATTGTTTTTCCTGAAATAAAATATGGAGCACCCATAGAACCATAGATGGCAAGAATTCCTTCTACATTTTCTAATTTTTCAAAGATTTTTAAACTTTCTTTGAAAAAATTTATTGCTTCTGTTTGATTTCCTAAACTGTAATTTATAATTCCTTTATAATAATAAACCCAACCCAATTGTTTTTCCATCTTTTCTAAATCTAATTCTTTATTTATTTCATCAAAAATCTCAGCCGTTTTTTTATAATCACCCATTTGACTATAAAGGGAACCAAGAGATATTTTTAAATCAAAATACTCTTCCTCTAAAGGCGAAGAAATATTTATTCCTTCCAAATAATAATTTTTTGCTTCCTCATATCTTCCACTATAAGCCATTATATCACCTAAATTTTTTAAAGATTCTGCTTTTTCTTTTCCTTCTGAAAAACTTAAAACTTTTTTCCATAATTCTTCTGCTTGAATTAAATCATAGACCTTAAAATGTTTTGCTGCTAATTTTTTGTAATAAACTTTTGCTTCCCTTCCTCTATCTGATGCCTCTAAACTTTGTGCTAAAGTTAAGTAAAGTTCTTCTGGAACTTCTTTATAAAAGGACAGAATTGCATTTGCAATCTTTCCTTGAACCCTTCTTTTCTTCAAACCTGATATTTCTTCAATTAAGATTTTTCTTATTTGGTCATTATAAAATTCTAAAATTTCATTTGGCAGTTCCTTTAAAATTCTATCTTTTAAAAGTTTTTCTGCCAAGTTTAATAGTTCATCTTCTGTTATATCAGATATTTTATGCCATAAAACAAAAGGGAATTTTTTCCCAATTAGTGCAGCATTCTGTAAAATTGCCAGCTCCTTCTCATTATATTTTCTTAGTCTCAATTTTAAATTTTCCTTAATTGTCTCAGGAAGGGCTAATTTTTGAAGTGTCATAGTTGCCCTTTGGGCATCTTTATAAGATGCAATAATCCAATTTATTCTTCCTGTCTGCCTTTTTAAAAACCCTTCATCAATCAAAGCTTTAACTGTTTCCATTATAAAAAGAGGATTTCCTCCTGTTTGATTTAGTAAAATTTCAAGAAAAGATAAGGGAAGGGGTTCTGGGTTATATAATAAAGATTGGACAAACTCTTGTAATTCTTCTAAATTAAAGGGTTTTAAAACTATAATTTCTGATTTATTTTTATATTTAAATAAAATATTTTTATTTTCTTCTGAAACTTCTTCAGGAGTATAACTCAAACAAAACAAAACAGGCAACGGATTTTCTGAAAAACATAACATATAAATTAAATGATTTAAGAGTTCTAAGGATGAAGGATCTGCCCATTGTAAATCATCAAATAAAAAGACAAGGGGCTTTTTTTCACTTAAATTTTTAATTATTGAATAAAAAGAATAAAAAAGCCTTGCTTTTTCCCCCTTTGGATCAATTTGTGGTATTGTTCCAAATTCTTCTGTTTTTTCAATTTCTTTTTGGATTTCAGGAAAAAATTGAAGGATTATCTCACCTTCCTCCATTAGAATTTTTTTATATTTTTTCAAAAATTGGGATACAATTTTTTCAAAAAGATAAAAGGGATAAGGTACTTCTTCTTTGCTTAAAGCAGAAAAAACTTCAAAGCCGTTTTCAATTGCCTTTGATTTTATCTCCTCTGCAAATCTGCTTTTTCCTGAACCATGTTCTCCTTCAATAGTAAGGATTCCCCCCTGCTTTTGATTTAATCTTTCTACTGATAGAAAAGCACGCTTTAATTCTTCCTTTTTTCCAATCCAAGGTGCCACAAATAATTGTTCTGGCAGTTTTGGCTCAATTGCAATTGTCTTTTCCTCTCTTGTTTTCTTTTTTTCTTCTCCTCTTTTAAATGATTCCATTACCTTTTTAATCTTCTGAGCAACCTCTATTGCATAAGCAAACCTTCTCTGTGGCTCTTTTTCTAAGAGTTTTAATATTATTTCTTCCATTTCATCAGGGATTAAAGAATTATAAAAAGTTGGAGGTTTTGGGATTTGTTTTAAATGAGATTCAAGTAAAAGCATTATTGAACTTGAAGAAAAAGGGAGACGGCCTGTCAAAAGTTCATAAAAAATTACGCCTAAGGCATAAAGATCAGCCCTCAAATCAATTTCCTTACCCTTGATATATTCAGGGGAAATGTAAGCAGGTGTTCCTTGGATTAAATCCTTCTGTGTTTGTTGTATTGACAATTCTTCTTTTACAAGACCAAAGTCCAAAATCTTGACATAATCATTTACTTCATCAAAGAAAATATTTTCTGGCTTTAAATCCCTATGAATTATATTTTCACTGTGAATATAATGTAGTGTACTTGCTGTTTGATAAAAAATTTCCAATGCTTTTTCAATTCCATCTCTATGGATATAATAAGGACCTTCCCTTTCTCCTTCAGTCCAATCATAAGAAAAAAGATAATCCCTTATATTTTTGCCTTTAATAAATTCCATTGAATATAAAATATGGGAATTTTGCAAATATTCAAAGACCTTTACGATACCTAAATTATTTAACTTACTTAAAATATGATACTCTTTTTTAAATCTAAATTTTGATGTCTCATCCAATTGTTTTAAAATTTTTAAAGCAACTTCTCTTTTCTGATTTAAATCTTCTGCAAGCCAGACCTCAGCAAATCCGCCTTCCCCTAATTTTTTTTTCGGCTGGTATCTTTCAAAAAGCAATTCCATAAATAAATTATATAACAAAGAGATAAATATTTAAACATAAATATTAAAATATATTACAATTTTGCAAGAAAGTTTCACTCTTCATTGATGGTTTTAATAAATCTTGTTTGACAAAAAAATAAATTTATGATAGTTTTATTTGAAATTAAATTTAGGAGGTATCTATGGAATGGAAATTATCAGAAGAACCAAAAGAGGGTAAAAAAATTGAAGTAATTGATGGAAAGTTTCAAGTACCAGATGAGCCAATTATCCCATTTATAAGAGGTGACGGGACAGGTCCTGATATATGGAGGGCAACTGAGAAGGTCTTAAATGCAGCAGTGGAGAAAGCTTATGGTGGAAAAAGAAAAATTCATTGGATGGAGATTTGGGCAGGGGAGACAGCATTTAATAAATTCAATGAATGGCTTCCAGAAGAGACACTTAAAGCAATTGCTTATTATAAAATTGCAATCAAAGGTCCTTTAACTACTCCAATTGGTGGTGGGATTCGTTCTTTAAATGTAACTTTAAGACAGGTTCTTGATTTATATGCCTGTGTTAGGCCTGTTAAATGGTATAAAGGGGTTCCTTCCCCTGTTAAAAAACCAGAACTTGTTGATATGATTATTTTTAGGGAAAATACTGAAGATGTTTATGCAGGAATTGAATGGAAAGCAGAAACAGAAGAAGCAAAAAAGGTAATTAAGTTTTTAAATAAAAAGATGGGGAAAAATATAAGAATTGAAAGTGGAATTGGTATTAAACCAATAAGTGAATTTGCATCAAGGCGCCTGGTCAGAATGGCAATAAAATATGCAATTGCACAAAATAGAACTTCTGTTACACTTGTTCACAAAGGAAACATTATGAAATTCACAGAAGGGGCTTTCAGGGAATGGGGCTACAAAGAAGCAAAGGAAAATTTTTCTGATATAACGATTTCAGAAGAAGAAGTTACAAAAAATTATAATGGAAAAGTACCAGCAGGAAAAATTTTAATTAAAGATAGGGTTGCAGATTCTATGTTCCAGCAAGTGCTTTTAAGGCCAGATGAATATAGTGTAATTTGTACTCCAAATTTAAATGGTGATTATTTATCAGATGCCTTAGCAGCTCAAGTTGGTGGATTGGGAATTGCTCCTGGGGCAAACATAGGGGACGAAGCAGCATTGTTTGAAGCAACCCACGGGACTGCTCCAAAATATGCAAACCTTGATAAAGTTAATCCGGGATCTTTGATTTTATCAGGTGCAATGATGCTTGAATTTATGGGATGGAAAGAAGCAAAGGATTTAGTTGAAAAAGGGATAGCAGGTGCAATTTCACAAAAAAGGGTAACCTATGATTTAGCAAGACAAATGGAAGGAGCAAAAGAGCTCAAAACATCAGAGTTTGCAGAAGCAATTATAGAAAATATGAATTAAATTTAAGGAGGTTATATGAGAAAAAAAATTACAGTTATTGGTGCAGGGCATGTAGGCGAGGTTTGTGCTCAGCGAATTGCTGAGATGGAATTAGGGGATGTTGTTTTACTTGACATCATAGAAGGGATGCCACAGGGAAAAGGGCTTGATATTTATCAATCAGGACCTATTGTTGGATTTGATTCAAGGGTAAAAGGAACAAATTCTTATGAGGATACTGCAAACTCAGATATTATTGTTATTACAGCAGGACTTCCAAGAAAGCCTGGGATGTCAAGGGATGATTTGTTGAAAGCAAATGAAGAAATCGTTTCTGTTTGTGCAAGGGAATCTGGCAGGTTTTCAAAAGATGGAATAATGATCATTGTTTCAAACCCCCTAGATGCAATGTGTGAAGTTGCAAGAAGGGTAACAGGATTTCCTAAGGAAAGGGTTTTTGGTATGGCAGGAATCCTTGATACAGCAAGGATGAGGACATTTCTTTCAATGGAATTAAACATCTCTGTTGAATCAATAACAGCCCTTGTATTGGGTGGACATGGTGATACAATGGTTCCCATTGTTCGTTATTGCACAGTTCAAGGTATTCCAATATCTGAATTTTTGCCAAAGGATAAAATTGAAGCAATTGTGGAAAGGACAAGAAAAGGTGGTGGAGAAATTGTAGCATTGCTTAAGACAGGTTCTGCTTACTATGCACCCTCTGCTGCTGTTACTGAAATGGTTGAAGCAATTGTAAAAGACAAGAAAAAACTTTTGCCTTGTGCTGTTTATGTTGAAGGTGAATATGGATTTAAAGGAATTTATTTAGGACTGCCAGCAATCATAGGTGCAAAAGGTGTTGAAAAAATAGTTGAATTGAAATTGAATAAAGAAGAAAAAGAAATGCTAAAAAAATCAGCAGATGCAGTGAAGGAGCTTATTGATTTACTAAAAGTTTAATTTAATTTTAAAAATTATATTTTTGTCCTTTATAGGGGTGATGTTTGAATCACCCCTATGTTAATTTTTTTTTAAATTTTAAGTCGCATAAATTCAACTTCTAAGATATAGTTTTTTTATTAAAGGAGCGATTAAAATGCGACCCCTATATTTTTTTATTTTTTTGTTTTCAGTAGGGGCGATGCTTGTCATCGCCCTCTACATAAGCAAGACACAATAAAATTTATTTTGCTGTATGGTTTTAATTTTTTAGCCCGCAAATACAAATTTTAAAAAAATTTTCATTATTTTTATGGAGCCCGTAGGGGAGTGGCTTGTCCCCGCCCGAAAATGAATGAATTTTTTTATTTTGCTGGTTGTGCAAGATAAGACCCCTACGATTTTTTGATTATTATTTTACGGGTCGCACAAGTGCAACCCCTACACTCTACTGCTCTGCTGCTCTCCTGTTCTATTAATAATTTTCAAATGCATTTTTTAATTTAAAGGAAATTTAATTGAATTATATTCTTTTTTATGTTAACATTTTTTGAGGAGGAAGTTATGGTAATGGCTTCAGAATTAAAGAAAGGTATGGTTGTAATTTTTAATGGAAAAAAAACAAAGGTTGTGTCTTCTGAAAAGCAAATGGGTGGAGGAAGAGCTGGATCAATGGAGTTTGTGACATTTATGGATATTGAAAGTGGGCATATACATAATTTTAGATTTAATCCAACTGATAAGTTAGAAGAAGTTCCAACAACAAGAAAAAAAATGGAATATCTTTATAGTGATGAAGATTATTTTTATTTTATGGATGAAGAAAGTTATGAACAAATTCCAATTTCAAAAAAATTAATAGGCGATGAATTTTTATTTTTAAAAGAAAATAAAATCTATGATGTGGAATTTGCAGGGGAAGACCCAATTGGCTTAAAGATTGCTCCTTATTTAGAGTTGCAAGTTATATCAACACCAAAGGGTTTAAAGGATACAGAAGGTTCTACCTGGAAAGAAGCAACCCTTGAAAATGGATTAAAAATTATGGTTCCCCAATTTATTGAAGCAGGGGACTTTGTTAAAATTGATACAGAAAAAAAACATTACATAGAAAGGATTAAGAAGGAAAAAAAATGAAAAAAAATTTTAAGTTTTTAATCATTTTATCAACAGTTTTAATTTTTATCTCTTGTGCACCAAAAGTAAAAAAACAAAAGCCCCTTATAATTGGTGCAATTGGCGACATTGATACAACAAATGATTTTATAACCCAAAGTGCTTTTTCATCAGAGATAATAAACCAATTGTACTTACATTTATTTAAAGAAAATGCTGATTTTCAAGAAAGACCACCAACCTTTTCACCTGAACTTTTAGAAAAATACTCTTTTGATGATGATCTGACTTTAAATTGTAAACTCAGGGAAGAGCTTTTCTGGTCAAATGGGAAAAGAATAACAACAAAAGATGTTTTATTTACTCACAAAGCCAGTACCTCTGAAGAAGTTGCTTGGACTGGAATTGAATCAAAAAAGTTTATAAAGGAAATAGAAATCATTGATGATTATAATTTTAAAATAAAGTTTACAAAAAAATATCCCTATATGTTGATGGACTTAAATGAAGGTGTCATTTACTCAGCAGAAGAATTTGGAAAAATTCCTTTCAAGGATTGGAGGAATTTTGATTTCACAAATATAAAAGTTTATTCAGGACCATTTATTTTAAAAGAATGGAGGAAACAGGAAGCAATTTATTTGGAAAAAAATCCTCAATTTTATAAAAAGGGTTATCCTTTGATTGAACAGGTTGTTTTTAGAATAGTCCCAGATCAAAACAGTTTGCTTACTCAGTTTTTAAGTTATGCCATTGATATGATGGAACTAATACCGCCAAAGGATGTTGAAAAAGTAAAGAAAGATCCAAACCTTGAATTGGTAACTTATCCTGATAGGCAATATGTTTACATTGGCTGGAATTTGAAAAAGGACTTATTTAAAAACAAAAATGTCAGAAAAGCCATTTCAATGGCAGTAAATATTCAGGAAATAATAGATGTCGTATGGCATAGTTATGCAAAACCCTCAGTAGGACCAATCCATTCTTCTTTATGGGCATTTAATAAAAACTTAAAACAAATTGAATATAATCCAGAAAAAGCAAAAGAAATTTTAAAAAATGAAGGATTTATTGATAAAAATGGAGATGGAATTTTAGATTATAAGGGTAAACCTTTTGAGTTTGAACTTATAACGAATAAAGGCAATTCAATCAGGGAGCAGACGGCAATACTTATCCAAAACCATTTATCTAAAATTGGCATAAAGGTAAATTTAAAATTTCTTGAATGGAATACAATGATTAAAAGTTTGATGTCAAAAGATTATGATGCCTGTCTTCAGGGCTGGAGAGTTGCCACAAAAATTGATTTTAAAGAAATCTGGCATTCTTCTTCAATTGATGGTGGTTATAACATTGTCTCTTATTCAAATAAAGAAGTAGATGAATTGATTGAAAAAATGGAAAATATATCTGATATTGAAGAAGCAAAAAAATATATTGATAAGATACAGGAAATAATTTATGATGATCAGCCCTATACTTTTATTTATGAAAATATGAAAATAAATGGTATAAACAAAAGGGTAAGTGGCTACAATATGAATGTTTTGTCTTCCTTTTATAATCTATATCAATGGAAAGTTGAGTGAAAAATTTTTTATTAAAAAGATTTTTTTTTACGATAATTTTATTGTTCTTAATTGTAAGTGCTACTTTTTTTATTGTAAGTTTAGCCCCTGGTGATCCAACTCGCCTTTATTTAAACCCTGAAGTTCCTCCGTCAGTTTATGATAATTTAAAAAAGGCATACGGACTTGATAAGCCATTATTTTTTAGATATTTTTTATTTATAAAAGAAGCATTTTCAGGAAACCTTGGCTATTCTTTTTCATATCATCAAAAGGTTATAAATGTTTTACTTGATACATTACCAAATACAATAATTTTAAGTGCCTTTGCTCTCTTTATTGAATATTTTTTTGGAATATTATTAGGGATAACAATTGCTCTTATAAGTAAGAATTTAATCCGCCTTCTCTATCATTTTTTTTCCCTATTGATTTATGCAATCCCTTCCTTCTGGCTTGGATTAATTTTTATTTTTATTTTTTCATATAAATTAAAAATCCTTCCACCATCCCATATGTATGACATAGGTTATGAGGGAAATATTTTAAATATCTTGAAACATTTAATTTTACCGGGCTTTGCCCTTGGCTTATCTTCTCTCTTTGCAACATCAAGATTTGTTTTCAAGGCCTATGAAGATGTCTTAAAAGAGCAATTTATTTTAAATCAAAAATTATTAGGAGTTCAAAAAAAAGAAATTTATTTTAAATATGCTTTAAAAAATTCTTTAATCCCAATAATAACCCTCTTTGGATTATCCTTTCCTTTCCTTGTATCAGGTGCTCTTTTAACAGAAGTAATCTTTTCCTGGCCTGGAATGGGACGACTCACATATAATGCAATCCTTTCAAGAGACTATCCTTTAATAATTGGCGCATCAATTTTGTCTTCTTTTATGGTCTTATTGGGAAACCTCTTGGCTGATATTCTTTATTTCATTGTAGACCCAAGGATAAGGTATGAAAAACTTTAACTTTATAATTGGAGTTTCCCTTTTCTTTACTTTATCCTTTTTATCAATTTTTGCTCCAATTTTTTCTCCAAATCCACCAAATAAACAATACAACCCAAAGATTTGTGCAAATTTAAAGCCCTTTTCAGTTGTTTATGAAGATTCAAAAAGTGGTGAAATTTCAAAAGAAAGGGTAGGGCAGTGGAAAAAAGTAATTTTTCCCTTTGGAACAGATGGTTTTGGAAGGTGCATATTTTCAAGGGTTTTATATGGTGGAAGGATTTCTTTGCAAATTGGAATTTTATCTTTAATTATAACTTTATTTATAGGAACTTTAATTGGTATTTTTTCTGGTTATTTTGGTAAAATCATAGATACAATTTTAATGAGGTTTGTTGATACTCTTTTAGCTTTTCCGCGCTTATTTTTACTAATTATTCTTTCAGCAGTGCTGGAAAAAAAACTTTCCTTTTTTGGAATAATCTTAATTTTAGGAATTTTTTCCTGGATGGAAGTATCCCGCTTGGTTAGGGGACAGGTCTTATCTTTAAAAGAAAGGGAGTTTGTCTTTTCTGCAAAAGCAATAGGTGCTTCTAATTTAAGGATAATTTTTAAACATATTCTTCCCCATTTAAAAGGAATTCTGCTTGTTGATTCAACTTTAAGGATTGCTGGGCTTATTTTGGCTGAAGCATCTTTGAGTTTTTTAGGGCTTGGTATTCAGCCACCAGATCCTTCCTGGGGGAACATAATTGCTGATGGTAAAGATGTATTATTTGAAGCATGGTGGATCTCCTTTTTTCCAGGTCTATTTCTTTCTTTAACAATTTTTTCATTATATTTAATTGGTGAAAGCATTTTAAAAGAGCAGTAGAGCAGTTGTCCGTGTCCATTTCCTAAGTGAATTATTGTGGCAATTTGTAGGGGAGGGGCTTGTCCCCGCCAAAATAACTAATGATCAAGCACAAAAAAATAAATTTCATTATATTATTTGTATGTTGCGGGGGACCACAAGGGTCGCCCCTACAGAAAAATAAATTACAAAAATTTTAGTTGAAGTTTTTTTTGCCTGGGCTATTTTACACAACTATGAAAGGGCTGTGCCGAAATAGAGCAAAAGCCAAAGCTATAGGTTTTTTTTAATATAAAAGATATTGATTGAATAAACAATATAAATTTTATTTTAAATAAAATTTTAAAAAGTTTAAAACCTCTTTCCACCAAATTTGAGCATTCTTTGGTTTTGAAACAAAATGGGTTTCATCGGGAAAATACAAAAATTTTCCTTCTATACCTAATCTTTTAAGAGCAGTAAAAATTTGAAATGCCTGATTTTCTGAAACTCTAAAATCATTGGCACCGTGAATAATAAGCATTGGAACCTTTAAGTTTTTTGCATAACTTGAAGGGCTCCATTTTTCATAAAGTTCAGGATGATTATAAGGATCTCCGCCAAATTCCCACTCTGGAAACCACAATTCATCTGTTGTTCCATACTTGCTCTTTAAATCCCAAAGACCTGCATGGGATACAATGCATTTAAAAGGATGGTTATGCGTTGCAATCCAATTTGCCAAATAGCCGCCATAGGAAGCACCTGCTGCTGCCATTCTTTCTTTATCTATAAAATCATATTTTTCAATTAAATATTTTACTCCTTCCAAAACATCTTCATAAGGGTAAGAACCCCAATTTAAGGTTATTGCTTCTTTGTATTTTTCACCATATCCAGTGGAACCCCTAAAATTTGGCATAAAAATTATATAGCCCTCTGATGCAAACATTTGGGCATTCCATCTATAATGAAATGTATCTGTAAAAGCCCATTGAGGTCCTCCATGTAATAAAACAAGGAGTGGATATTTCTTCTTTTCTTCAAAGGAGGGTGGCTTTAAAAGAAGTCCATAAACTTCAGTTCCATCAAAACTTTTATAACTTACTTCTTCAACTTCTTTTAATTTTAAATTAGAAAGAGTTTCATCATTGAAATGGCTTATTTTTTTCAATTTTTTCTCTTTTAAATCATAAGAAAATATTTCTGGAGGATAATTTGTTTTTTGATTGAAAAAGAAAACTTTATCTTTTATTGTATTTATATTAGAAACCGATTCACCCCCTAATACTAAATCAATCTTAGAGTTTTTTAAGTCAATTTGGTATAAATTAAAATCTTTTTTGTATTGGGAAGTGAAATAAATTTTATCTCCCATAAAAGCATATTCAGAGACAGACAAATCCATATTTTCATTTAGATTTTTTTCTTTTTGCTCTTTTAAACTATATAAAATTAAATCAACTTTATCAGCTTCATAGCCCTCTCTTTTCATCCTTGAAAACAAAAGATACTTTCCATCTGGTGAAAAGATTGCACCAAAATCGCAGCCCTTATTTTTTTCTGTTAAATTTATTGATTTTTTATCTTTTAAATTTAATAAAATTACATCATGGTTTGTGGATCTTTCAATATTCTTATCTCTGTTTGTTGTGTAGGCAATAAAATTTTCATCAGGGGATAAACTAAAATGGATATTATTTCCTAAACTTTTAGGTGGAACATTTGTTTCATTTTTAGTTAAATCAAATAATTTATTTTCCTTTTTATTATAATAAAATAAGTGAGAAACTCTTCCATCCTGCCATTCATCAAAGACCCTGTAGTAGAGATTTTCAATAATCTTTGCTTTTACAGGATTTTCTTCCATTTCTTTTAATTTATTTTTTGTGCAATTTAAATCTTCTTTACATTCTTTAAAAATTGAAAAATTTATTATGAAGTCACCATTGCTTAAAGGGTAAAAATCTTCTACATCAATTTCAAAATTAGTAACCTTAAATGCTTCCCCTCCATTTATATTTATAGCCCAGACATTTTGAATACCATCCCGTCCTGACAAAAAATAAACAATTTTTCCATCCTTTGAAAACTTTGGATTTGAAGAGGGTTTATCATTATTTGTAAGTTGCAAAAAATTTTCTTCTTTTATATTGTAAATCCAGATCTGCTTTGAAAATTTATTTTTTTCCAAAATTGCTTTCGAAACTTCAAAAGCCAATAGGCCTCCCTCTTCTGAAACTTTCAAGTTTGATAAACGGTTTAATTTAATAAAATCATCAAAGGTAAGCCCTTGTGAAAAAACAATAGAAGATAAAAATAAAATTAAAAAAAACATATTTCCTCCTTTTTTCAATATTCTACCACATTTAATTTTATTTCAAGAAAGATTTAATGATTTATATAAAAATAGTATAATATAAGGTTATGGAAAAAATATTAGATCAAGAAAGTGTAAGATGGGAAAAATTTTTGAAGCTCAAAAATATGGGAGTTGATCCCTATCCTCATAATTATAATTTGAGCCATAACCTTGAAGAGATTGAAAAATCCTTTAAATCTTTAAGTGAAGAAGAACTTCAAAAGAATCCAAAAGATATAAAAACAGCTGGAAGGATTTTAGCAATAAGGGAACATGGAAAAGCATGCTTTATGGATTTATCAGATGGCTTCCATAAAGTCCAAATTTATTTTAAAAAAGACCAAAACCCTCAAATCTGGGAAATGATTTCTTGTTTTGATATAGGGGATTTCATAGGCGTTGAAGGGAAGCTTTTTAAAACAAGGACAGGAGAACTTACAATTCTGGTGGAAGATACGAAATTCCTTTCAAAGTGCTTTAAAGTCCTTCCTGAAAAATACCATGGTTTTAAGGATCCCGAACTAAGGCATAGAAAGAGATACCTTGATTTGTTATCAAACCCAGAAGTAAAAGAAATATTTTATAAAAGAGCAAAAATAATCCAATCTTTTAGGGACTTTTTAAATGAAAGAGGCTTTTTGGAAGTAGAAACCCCAGCCCTTCAAACAATTGCAGGGGGAGCCATTGCAAAACCCTTTAAAACTTATCACAATGCCCTTGATTTAAATTTATATTTGAGGATAGCACCTGAATTGTTTTTGAAAAGATTAGTTGTAGGTGGTTTTGATAGGGTCTATGAAATCTCAAAAAATTTTAGAAATGAAGGAATTTCATCAAAACATAACCCTGAATTTACAATGCTTGAATTTTATCTTGCCTATGCTGACTACAATGATTTAATGGCACTTACAGAAGAACTTTTTTTATATCTTTCAGAAAAGGTTCTTGGCTCTGATAAATTAAATTTCCAGGGAAAGGAAATTTCTCTAAAACCACCTTTTAAAAGGATTAAAGTAATTGATTGTTTAAAAGAATATCTTCCAGATAACATTGATATAAACAATAAAAATGAGATTTTAAGTTATTTAAGAGGGAAAGGTTTTGAAGTGGAAGATAAAGGTTTGAAAGAAATATGGATGGATGCAATTGATTGCCTTGCTTCTCCTTCTTTTATTAACCCCACTTTCTTGATTGATTTTCCAGAAGAAATATCGCCCCTTGCAAAAGGAGAAGGCAATGGATTTGTCCACAGATTTGAGCTTTACATTGGAGGATTGGAAATTGCAAATGCTTATTGTGAGTTAAACAATGTAAGAGAACAAAAGTTAAAATTTGAAAAACAAGTGGAAGCACAAAAAGATAAAGAAGTGGATTGGGATTATATAGAAGCACTTGAATATGGGCTTCCTCCAACAGCAGGGGAGGGGATTGGAATTGATAGAGTTGTAATGATTTTTACAAATCAAAGTTCAATAAGAGAAGTGATTTTATTCCCACTCCTCAAGCCAAAGAAAAATGAACCTTTACCTTAGTTTAAAATTGCTTTTTTCTTTAAAAAGAAAGTCCTTTCATTCCTTCTTTTTCATTTTATCTTCCTTGGGAATTTTCTTGGGAGTCTTTTCTCTAATTTTAATAATTTCTTTTATGGATAGTGCTCAAAGAAAAATAAAAGAAAATTATTTAAAAAAAGAACCCCATATTTATATAGAGCCCAAAAAAGGATTATATTTTAAAGAAAATGAAAAATTTGATAAAGATTTAAGGGATTTGGAGGAAGAATTTTCTTTAAACAAAATCTTAGAAACAGATGGATTTTATTTTGAATATAAAGGAAAAATAATTGGAATCAATAATGTTGAAAAAACAAAGATGCCAATAGGGGAAATTGGAAAGACATACTGTTTTACAGTCCCACAAATAACCCTTTCACCCTTTGGTCCAACCTTAAAAAAAATATGCCTTGAAAAAGAAGAAGAGGGAGAAAAGGTGGAAGTTCCATTGCAAAAATTGCAAAAACTTTTAGGAAAAGAAAATTTTTTGTCTAAATATCAAATATTTTTAAAAGATCAAAAGGAAATAAAAAAAATTTATGAAGATATAAAAAAATTTTTACCTAAAGATTTAAAAATAGAGACAATTTATGATAAAAAGGCACCAATTTTTTATGCTTTAAAAATTGAAAAGATTTCAATGGTCCTTGGTGTTTTTTTGATTTTATTTGTTTCAATCTTTCAACTTTATTTTAGTTTAAAATTATTATTTTATCATTACTATTCTTCTTGGGCTCTTTTTAAGGTCTTTGGCTTTAAATTAAAGAATGTAAAAAAAATCTTTAAATATTTTTGTTTTTATATATTTTTCTTTTCTTCCTTTCTTGGTTTTTTGTTTTCTTTTATCTTTATAAAACTTCAAAATTCCTATAATTTTTTCCCCTTTCCAGAAGAAATGCAACATTTTAAATACATTAATTATGAATTCCCTTTCACAGAATTTTTCTTAATATTTTTATTTTTGGTTTTTCTTTCTCTTATCTTAGGTGAAATGATTGGGAGCCAGACAAAAAATTTAAATGTTCAGGAGATCCTCCGTGTCCCTCAATAATTTTATTATAAGATTAGAAAATGTAAAAAAAATATATGGGAAAGGGAAAGAAGAAGTGGAGGTCTTTTCAAATTTAAATTTAAATATACCAAATAGAAGTATTTATGGAATTATTGGTCCTTCTGGTTCGGGAAAATCTACACTTCTAAATTTAATTGGAGGTCTTGATACCCCAACTGAGGGAAAAGTTTTTGTGAAAGATAAAGAAATTTCTTCCCTTGATGATGGAGAAAGGGGGAATTTTAGGGCTAAATACATATCTTATGTTTTTCAATTTTTTCATTTAATCCCAGAACTTAATTTAGAAGAAAATGTTGCTCTTCCATTGATCATAAAGGGGCATAAAAGAAAGGATGCCTTTTCAAAGGCAAAAGAACTTTTAAATTGCTTAGGCATAGGAGAATTTGAAAAAAGGTATCCTTTTGAGATCTCTGGTGGAGAACAACAAAGGGTTTGTATTGCCAGAGCCCTTATTACAGAACCAGAAATAATTCTTTTAGATGAACCAACAGGGAGTTTAGATCATAAAAACTCTGATATTTTAATTGAAATAATAAAAAAGATTCATTTAGATAAAGGTATAACTTTTGTTGTTGTAACTCATAATGAAAATTTGAAAAATATTTGTAATTATGTACACCATCTTGGAGTAAATAATGTTTGAAAAGTACTCAAATTCTTCAAGAATGGCTCTTTTTTATGCAAAAAACATTGCAGAAGATTATAAGAGTGATATAATTACACCAGAACATTTATTATTAGGTATATTAAAGGAAAATGAGACAATTTTTCAGTATTTTACATCTGATGTGAAGGAATTAAAAAAACATTTAGAATTAGAATTATTAAAAGAAAAGCAAAATAAAAAACTTGTTTTTGAAAAAGAAAATATTGTTTTATCAGAAGCAACAAAACAAGTCCTTGCTTCTTCAAACTACTATGCCAATGTTTTAAGATGTGAAAAAGTTGAACCCGAACACTTAATCCTTGCCTTATTAAAGTGCAATTCTTATGCTTCACAAATTTTAAAATCCTTTGGCTTATCTACCTTTAAAATTAGGAAATATATTCAAGATAAGGAAAAGGAAAAGCAAATAACTCAACAACCAGTTTTACTGGAAATATATGGTTTGAATTTAAATAGATGGGTAGAAAGTGGAAAATGTTTCCCCTTTGTAGGGAGGGAAAAAGAAATTGAAAGATTGATAAATATTTTAGGGAGATATACGAAAAATAATGCAATTTTAATAGGGGAAGCAGGAGTAGGAAAAACAGCTCTTGTTGAAGCACTGGCTCAAAAAATTGTTCAAGGGGTTGTACCTCCTTTTTTAAATAAAATGCAAATTTATGCCATTGATATGGGGCAACTGATTTCAGGCACAAAGTACAGAGGACAATTTGAAGAGCGCCTTAAAGGAATTATAAAAGAAGCAATGGAAAATGAAAATGTGATTTTATTTATTGACGAAATACATACTTTAATTGGTGCTGGCTCCTCTGAAGGGTCATTGGATGCTGCAAATTTACTAAAACCACCATTATCAAGAGGACAAATAAGGTGCATAGGTGCCACAACTTTAAAGGATTTTAAAAAATATATTGAAAAAGATAAGGCATTAATGAGAAGATTTCAAACTATAAATATTTATCCAACCTCAGAGGAAGAAACATTAAAGATATTAAAAGAAGTGAAAAAACAGTTAGAAGATTTTCATAAAGTTTATTTTCCTGATGAGACATTAAAGGCAATAGTTCATTATTCAAATCAATATATTCCAGGAAAAGTTTTTCCCGATAAGGCAATTGATTTAATGGATGAAGTTGCAGCAAGACAAAAGATAAAAATCCAAATGCCAAAGCCCTCGGAAACAATGCTGTATGAAGAATTAAAAGAGATAGAAGCAAAAATAAAAAAATATTTAAATTCAAAGGATTTTGAAAAAGCTTTTGAATTAAAAAATGAAGAAAACGAAATAAAAGAAGCATTAAAATTACTAAAAGAAAGAAATCCAAACAAGGAGTATTTTGTATCCGTAAAAGATGTTGAAGAAGTGGTTTCTATTATGAGTGGTTTATCTGATCTTTTCTTTTTTTCCAGTAGCGAAGAAAGGCTAAAGAAGCTAAAGGATTCTTTAAAGAAAGAAATTCTTTGTCAAAATGAAGCATTGGAAAAAATTATAAGAGTACTAAAAAACACTTCTGAATTAAAAGAAAAAAAAGAAAAACCCTTCCCAGTTTTTCTTTTATGTGGTCCTTCTGGAACTGGAAAAACCTCTGTTGTTTCAATTATTTCAAAAGAAATACTCCCAAATCCAAAATATTTTTATAAGATGGAAATGTCTGAATATAGTGAAAAATACAGAGTTTCAAAGTTAATTGGTTCTCCACCTGGCTATGTGGGTTATGAAGAAGGAGGAACTTTAACAGAATTTGTCAAAAGGAACCCCTTTTCAATTATTCTTTTTGAAAATATTGATAAAACACACCAGGAAACCTTAAAAATAATAAGCCAGATCCTTGAAAATGGTTCAATTGAGGATTCTTATGGTGAGGAAGTGGATTTTAAAAATACAATTATTTTTTTTACTATAACTTTAAAAGAATTTGAAAAAGTTGCGGGCTTTGAAAATTCTAAAAGTAAAAAGGATTATGAAAAAGAATACCTTTCAGAAATAAAAAAGAGAATACCCTTAGAAATTATAAATAATATTGATTCAATAGTTTTCTTTAAGCCCTTTTCTTTTCAGGAATTAAAAAACATTTTAAAAATTAAAGTTAAAAACTTAATAGAAGAAATGAAAGAAAAGGGTTTTAATTTATCAATCAAAAATGAAGTATATGAATATTTAATTAAAAAGATAGAAAAAAACAAAGAAGGCGGGGCTTCTTCTGTTTCAAATATATTAAAAATGGAATTAAAGAATCCCTTAATCTCTTTTATATCTTCTCTGGAAGCACCTTCCAAGATTGAAGTAATACTGTTTGAAGAAAATATCTTATTTAAAAAGGAATTATCTTATGCGCCAGTCATTTAGTTTATTTTTCTTTTTATTTTCTCTTTTTGTTTTTTCTCAAGAGAAGGAAATTAAAATTATCTCAGTTGAAGTTACTGGAAATGAAACTTTATCAAAGGAAACAGTTTTATATTACCTGGGAATAAAAGAAGGGGATACTCTGGACTTGATTAAAATGAATAAAAATTTAAAAAAATTTTTAGACACAAATTTGATTTCTGATTGTAAAATTATGGCAGAAGAATTAGAAGGAGGAGTTAAACTTTTTGTAAGTTTAATTGAAAAGCCACGCCTTATGAAATTGACTTTTAAAGGGACAAAAGCATTGTCTCCAAATCAAATAAAGGATAAATTTAAAGAAAAAGGAGTACCTTTAAGCGAAGGAAATGAAGTTTCTGATAGTTTAATTCAAATGGCAAAGACAGTCATAATAGATGCATATAAAGAAATTGGTTATCCAGCAGCAGAAGTTAATATGGTAGTTGAAAACTTAGAAAAGGGAGGAAAAAGTTTAACAATCCTTATAGATGAAGGAACAAAGGTTCCAATTGGAAAAATTGAATTTATAGGAAATTCAAGATTTTCATCAAGAAGATTGAAATGGACTATGAAAAAAACAAAGGAAAGTAATATAATTTCTGCTTTATCAAAGCATAATTTATATTCTCCAGAAACTTTTAAAGAAGATACAGATAAAATTAAATCTCTTTATAAAAGGTATGGTTATAAGGATATAAAAATAGGAGAGCCAAAGGTTGAAACCTATGAAATTTTAAAAAAGGGTGGAAAAAAAATTAAGAAAAGATTAAAAATTACAATTCCAATAGAAGAAGGGGAGCAATATAGAATAAGGAATGTAAACATTGAAGGTGGTACAATTTTGCCACCAGAAATTATTCAAAAAGAAATAAAGTTTAATTATGGTGAAATATTAAATTTTCAAAAATTGCAAGAGATAATAGAAGGGCTTCAAGAGCTTTATAATAGAAGGGGTTACATAACTGCATCCATTATTCCACAATTTATTGATGTAGAAGGTGAAAAAAATTTACAGGATATACTTTTAAAAATAGAAGAAGGGGAGCAGTACAGATTGGGAAAATTGGAGTTTAAAGGAAATACAAAGACAATGGATAAGGTTTTGAGAAGGGAGTTTTTAATTGATGAAGGACAGGTATTTAATGCTTCTTCTTTTAAGCAGTCATTATTTAGAGTTAATCAGTTGGGCTTCTTTAAATTAAATGAGCAAAAGCCAGTGGATTTTGATATAAATCCAGAAGAAAAGACAATTGATATGACTGTTTATGGTGAAGAATCATCCCGTTCTGATTTACAATTTGCAGCTGGCTGGTCTGAGTCAGAGGGTTTTTTTGGTCAATTCTTCTTTAATACAAGAAACTTTTTAGGGAGGGGGGAGGTCTTATCACTTGGTTATCAAAATGGTAGAAGAAGAACTTTTTATGAAATAAATTATACAAATCCTTACTTTTTGGATACTCCAAATTCATTAAGTTTTTCTCTCTTTAGAAGAAGTTTAAATTATCCAAGGTTTGACAGGGAATCAAAGGGCTTTGGCTTTGGCTATGGTTTAAGATTAGGGGCTTTTACAGGTATGATGATTAATTATGGCTATGAAGATATAAATATGGTAACAGATAAATCTTACAGGTATCCCGCTGACGATGGAAGGCATGAAAGGCCCGTTGAAGACCCTGTTTTATGGGGGAGTTTTAAGGATTTAAAAGGGACTTCTTCTTCTCTAACACCTTCATTTTATTTAAATACGAAAGATGACCCCTTTGACACAAAAAAAGGAATATTTTTTAGATTATCAGCAAGGTGGTCTGGGGCAGGGCTTGGAGGAACCATTGATTTATTTAAGCCAGAAACAAGTTTTACAATTTACAAGCCCTTAAAAAGAAACTGGATCTTTGCCTTCAATTTTGAAGGAGGAAGGATATATAATTTAGGAGATGATACTCTTCCTGCTTATGAGAGGTATTTTTTAGGTGGAGAATATTCAATGAGGGGCTTTTCTTGGAGATCAATTTATCCAACAAATCCAAAGGATGGAACAATTGGAGGGGATAGATTTGTGCAATTTAATCTTGAAAGTATATGGAGAATCCAACAACCTTTCAGATTTGTAATATTTTTGGATGCAGGAAACACCTGGGGGGAGTGGGAAAAATTTGATTTAGGGACTTTGAGATATTCAACAGGAGTTGAATTTAGAATATTCTTGCCTGTCTTTATGGCACCTTTGAGATTTATTTATGGAGTTGTTTTGGATCCAAAACCAGGAGAAGATAAGACAAATTTTCAATTTACAATTGGCACTTCTTTTTAAATGCTTCCAAAAATTGTAAAGATTTTAATGAAACTTTTCTTTAAGACATATATTAAGGAAATTGAAGGTATTGAAAATTTAGAAAATGAAAAGATTGCTTTTGCTTTTTGGCATGGAGAACAATTTTTCTTAATTCCTTTTTTTTCAAATAAAAATATTGGAATTATGGTTTCTTTGTCAAGGGATGGAGAAAGGCAGGCAAAACTTTTGTCTTCCTTTGGCTATAAACCAGTTAGGGGTTCTTCTTCTAAGGGAGCCATATCTGCTTTAATTGAGTTAATAAAATATGTAAGGGAAGGAAACCTGGCTGGCTTTGCCATAGATGGTCCAAAAGGTCCAATATATCAGCCAAAACCAGGAATCTTGACATTAGCATACAAAACAAATGCAAAAATAATACCTTTAAGGGTTTTTCCAGAAAAGGCATGGTATCTTAAAAAAACCTGGGATAAATATTTTATTCCAAAACCCTTTTCAAAAGTAAAATTGTCTATAAGAAAACCCTTGAGATTAACTGGAACAGAAGAAGAAGATTTAAAAATCCTAAAAAAAGCCCTTGAATAAAAAACATTTTTTAATTATTTCTTTTTTAATTTTGCTTTTAAATTTTTTTATACCTTCTGGTTTTTTAAATATTGAAAACAATATTTATGATTTAAAACAAAAGTTATTTCCTTTGGAATTAAAAGAAAATAACATAATAATTGTTTCAATAAATGATAAAAGTATAAATTTATTAGAAGAAGAACTTGGAAGATGGCCCTGGGAAAGGGATAAAATTGGAGAAATTGTTGAATTTATTGGTTTATCAAAGCCAGAAGTTTTATTCCTTGATATTTTGATGCCAAATCCTTCAAAAGGGGATGAAATTTTAAGAGATGCTTTAAGCAAAATCCCTTATATCCTTGCTGCGGATTTTTCTGAAAGAAAAACAATAAATAAAAATATTTGCTTTAAGGGAAAAATAGTTAGGGACTTAGAAAAAAAATTTAAAAGTTATGATTATGCTCTTCTTCCCTGCACTTTAATAAGTGAAAATACAAAAATTGGTTCAATCCACCTATTCAATGATGAAGATGGTGTCTTAAGAAAGTATCCCTTGTGGCAAAAGTCAAATGATTTTCTTTACCCTTCCTTTTCAAATGCTTATTTTGAAAAAGAAGGAAAGGAAATAAAATTGCACTTTTATGGAAAGGGTGGCAACTTTGAATATTTGGATGCTTTTAAAATTTATATAGCAAATAAAATATTGCAGGAGGAAGGGGAGACAGAAGAAATTAAAGAAATAAAGAAAAGATTAGAAGGAAAGATTGTCTTTTTAGGTGTAACTGCAACTGGTGGTTTTGATTTAAGAACAGTTCCTACTTCAAAGATTTATCCAGGAGTTGAAATCCATGCAACTGCTTTTCAAAATTTAAAGGACAAAAATTTTGTAAGGGACTTGCCTTTTTACCTTTATCTTTTAATTTCATATATCCTTATTATAATTTTTTATATAATTTTAAGAAAAGTAAAGTTAGGAACACAAACTTTAACCCTTATTTTCTTTATAATTGGAATAAATTTTTTCAGTTTCTATTCCTTTTCAAAAAACCTAAATTTTCCAATATCCTTTTTAATCTTTTCCCTTTTATTTTTGTTTTTTTCAAATCTAATAATTGATTATTCAAAGGCAAGGAAGGAAAGGAAAAAAATAGAAGATACTTTTTCAAGGTATGTTTCTCCTTCTGTTTTAAACTATCTTTTATCAAAGAAATCTTTGCCTGAATTAGGTGGGGAATTAAAAGAAATAACTGTTTTGTTTTCTGACATAAGGAATTTTACAACAATCTCAGAAAAAACACCTCCAGAAATTTTGGTAAAATGGTTAAATGAATATTTTTCTCTGATGGTTCCAATAGTTTTTAAGCACAATGGAACACTTGATAAATTCATAGGTGATGCAATTATGGCTTTTTGGGGAGCACCCTTAGAGGATAAAAACCATTCACTAAATGCTTTAAACTGTGCAAAAGAAATGCTTGAAGTATTAAAATTATGGAATAAAAAAAGAGAAGAAGAAAATCTGCCCAAATTAAATATTGGGATTGGTTTAAATTCTGGTTTTGCTTTAACAGGAAACATTGGTGCTGATTTAGGAAAAGTTAAAAATTTTCAATTCACTGCTTTGGGAGATGTTGTCAACACTGCTTCGCGCCTTGAAGGATTAAATAAGGAATTAAAAACAGAAATATTGTTATCAGAAGAAGTAAAGAAAAATTTGCAAAAAAATATTGAATTGAAATATTTAGGGGAGTTTAAAGTAAAAGGGAAAGAAGAAGTAGTTAAAATCTACACAATTTAAAACCTATTTGCAGAGAAGCAGAACAGTAGGTGTAATTTTTGAATTGCCCGATGATTTTTTAAAAACGGTCAACGGACACGGACGACAAACTATTGCTCTGATTCCTCGCAGGCTAAAGAGGCTGTC
>JBBISU010000044.1:0-23787 GCA_037441225.1 Acidobacteriota bacterium | reverse complement strand
AAATCTTTATTATTAAAAACTATTAATCAATAAAATTGAGCAACTTGGGTTAAGAAAAAATTAAGGCAAACAAAAGTTCAAAATCAACAATGCTTATGTTTGAAAGCTAAAATTTAATAAAGATATCCCAAAGATTTTAATTTTTTAATTTCTTCTACACTAAGATTTGAATTATGAACGTATTTTATTTTATCCTTTAAAAATAAATTAAGCACACCAATAAAATTTTTTTTCAATATCTCTTTATCCTCAGAAATATTTAAAATTTCTTTTGGATCTGATATTGAATCAAATAGAAATGTATTTATGAAGCCGTCTTTTTTATTTATTTTAAATAAGTAATTTTTATTCCTTACCATAATTTCATTATCTTCTAATGCTTCTGCAAAAACGAACTTTCTTTTTTCAAAAGTATATTCCGGGTATAAATCTACTCCATCATTTTGATAACTTTTAAAATTAAATAACCTCAAAATTGTAGGAAATAAATCAATTGATTGAACAAGGTGTTTGTAAATTTGATGGTTTTCTTTCTTTGGTATTTTTAAGATTAATGGTATATGTGTGGTTGTCTCCCAGAGTCCTCCATGGTCTGCAATATTTCCGTGCTCATTCAAATTTTCACCATGGTCTGATATAAAAGCAATTATTGAATTATTGTAATAACCATTACTTTCAAGAAAATTGAAAAGGAAACCCAGTGAAAAATCCATATATGAAACTTCATCGTAATACATTTCAGGGTTTGCTAAAAGATATTTATCTACATAATTTAAATGGCCCTCCTTTCTACTTTTATTAAAATAATTAAAAGGAAAATAATCAAATTTTTTTGTTGCATAGTATCCTGAAAAAAATGGTTCAGGTGCAGTGTGAGGAGTATGGGGATCAAATATGTGAAGCCATAAAAAAAATTTATCCTTTGTATTTTTCAAATAATTGATTGCTTCAAAAACTGCTTCCTCTGTTGAAAAAATCTTCTCTGAAACCTTATATTTTGAAAACCTCCTACAAAGGTTTGCACCAGAGTGCAAATGAAAAGCAGATACAACAGCAATTGTTTCATAACAATAATCTTTGAAGATTTCAGGTAAAGTTAAGATATTTTTAGGTAATGGGTCAACTAATGTATAAATTCCATGGTGCTTTAAATAAAGACCACTTAAAATAGAGCAAAAGGATGGATTTGTTTTGTTAGAAGTCGAATAACAATTTAGCCACAAATCTGATTTTTTTGAAAAATAATCTATGTTTGGAGTTATTGAAGAGTTTCTTCCATAAATTCCCAAGGCATCAGCTCTTAATGTATCGATTGATATTAAAATAAAATTTTTGTCATTAAAATTTTTTATAATTTTTTTTAATTTATGGATTATAAAAGGGCTTCCCAAAACTATATCTTTATCCTTATCTTTTTCGCAACTTCCAGATAATACCATCTTTATATTTTTCTCGCTAAATTGTTTTAAATTTACTAATATTCTTTGAGGGGCAGGTGGTATTTTATAATTTAATTTAAATTTAAAATCCTTTTTCAATTTATCTTTTTCATATATTAGTACTTTATAAATAACAAAATCTCCCTCTGAAATATTTGTAAGTGGATAAAATGAAAAAAACGGATCTTTTCCAAGTTTTAATTCAATAGAAATTTTTTGATTTTGCTTAAATTTTAAAGAAGAAATCTCGCCGGAATTTGCCCAAACACTATCATCATTTTTTTCCATTCCAAGATGTGAAATATTATAAAATTTCTTAAAACAATTTTCTTTCCATAAAAATATAAAATCTAAAAAATATTTTTCCTTTTTGCAGGATAAAATAAAAAATATAAAAATCAAAAGAAAAAATTTTTTTTGCATTAATTTAATAATAAAATAAAAGTAAAAATATTTCAAGCAAATAATCGGCTATAAATTACTTTTTTTTAGCCCACTTCTTAACTGTTTTTTTGAAGAAGTTCCATTAAAAAAGAAGGGATCTGCCAGGATGGCAATACTCTTTCAACTGCATTAATCCTGATTGCTTCTCCAGGCATTCCAAAGATTATTGCTGTTTCTTGTGATTCTGCAATTGTAAAACCACCTTCTTTTTTAATTTTAAGAAGCCCTTCTGCTCCATCATCCCCCATTCCAGTAAGCAAAATTGCAATGGCTTTTTCTTTATATATCTTTGCAGCACTTTCAAAGAGTACATTAACCGACGGGCAATACAATTCTTCTTCCTTTTTTCCAATAAGTTTTATATAAATCTTATCGCTTTCCTTTTCCAAAAAAGTATGTTTGCCTCCTGGTGCTATGTAAACATACCCTTCCTTTAATTCTTCTCTCATTTCTGCTTCCTTAAATTTCATTTGAGAAATTTTTGAAAGCCTTTCTGCAAATAAAGCAGTAAAAACAGGTGGCATATGCTGAGCTACTACAATGGGCAAAGGTATTTTTGGGATCGAAGAAAAAATCTTTTGAAGAACCGGAGGACCTCCTGTTGAAGCACCAATTAAGATTATTTCATAGTTTTTCTTTTTTATTGGTTCATAAACAGGTGTTGTGATTTCTGTTTTGGGTTCTTCTTTTTTTATGACATTTGCACGAGAAGCATTTAAAACCTTTAAAATCAGTTCACCTTCCATCTGTTGAAGTGCCGGAGATGCCTTGCCTGTAGGTTTTGCAACAAAATCAACTGCTCCCATTTCAAGGGCTTTAAAGATATTTCTATCTGATGACTTTGAGGAAACTATTAAAACAGGTACAGGAAAATTTAAATTTATCCATCTGAGTACCGCAAAGCCATCCATTGGCTCCATTTCCAGATCTAAGGTTACTACATCTGGTTTCAATCGTACTATTTTATGAATAGCATCTTCACCTGTTGCTGCTGTATCAATTACTTTTATATCTGGATGGCTCTCAAGCATCTTTGAAATGCTCACTCTATTATAAGCAGAATCATCAACAACTATTACTCTAATCATTTTTGATATACCATATCATTTTTAAAATGTCTGAGTTTAAATTTTGTTGTAATTGTAATAAGTGATTCTGAATGTCCCAAGAGAAGAAACCCTTGAGGATATAATCGATCATAGAACATATCTACAACCTTTTTTTTTGATTTTTCATCAAAATAAATTATAACATTTCTACAAAAAATTACATCTAAATAGCCCAACAAATAAATTCTATTTGTATCAAGCAAGTTTAGCTTACCAAAAGATACCTTTTGTCTTATCTCATCTTTTATCTTAAACTGCCCCGGAGAAATTTCATCAAAATATTTCTTTTTGAAATATTCTGGACAAGAACGAAAGCTATTCTCTTTATAAATTCCTTTCCTTGCTTTTACAATTGCTTCCTGGCTTAAGTCCGAGGCAAAAATATCTATACTTAATTTTTGAAAATAGTTATATTCAGATAAAAGCATTGCTATTGTAAATGGCTCTTCTCCAGTTGAGCAGCCAGCAGACCATATTCTTATTTTCTCCTTTGAAGAAAGGATTTCTGGGACAATTTCTTCGATGAAAGCTTTTAACTGTTTCTGCTCCCTGAAAAAGTATGTCTCATTTGTTGTTATAACATCAAAAAGCAAATCAATCTCTTGTGATGCCCTTGGGTCATAAGTTAAATAATAATAATATTGTTCATAGGACTGGAATTGAAGTGCTTTGATCCTTTGTAATATTCTTCTTTCAAGCAAAAACTTATTTGTTTCTTTAAAATATATTCCACACTGATTTAGGATATAATCCCTAAAAAGACGAAATAGCTCCTCTGACATAAGATAATTATTTTGGCTTTCCTGCATCTTCCTTCATCTCTTCCAATATAATGGCAAGTACTTCTTCTCTCTTTTTATCTGTCCTTTGCCATTCTCTTTCCACCAGAGGTTGAAAGATATCCTTTTTTGTAATTAAAACAGAAGCTACATTATCTACAAGTTCATAATTTTCCAAGGCTTTTAAAAGATGTGGAAAAGAAGAGGCATCAGCAAGAACTTCAAGGGCACCTAACGCAGCAACTTTTACAAAGGAATCTGGATCTTTTTCAACTATTTCATGGATTATTGGTAAAGCATCTTTGTTTTTCATCTCAGCTAAAGCATTTAATGCAGAAGCTCTGAGCCTCCAATCGGGGTTTTGTGTATAGGAAATCAAAATTTCATATGCCTTTTTATCTTTTAAAAAGCCAAGTGATTGAAGGGCTGATTTTTTCACTTCCATATCCGGATATTTTAATTGTTCCAGTATTACTTCCAAGCTTTTTGGATCCTGAAGTTTGCCTAAAGATTCAAGGCAGGCAATTTTTACAGGTGGAATGTCAATATGCAGATGATGGACCAATGCTTTTAATGTTTGTGGTTTTGGATAATTTCCTAAAACTTTTGCAGCTGCTACTCTTATCCAAAAATCCGGATCCTCTAAGGCAGAAAGCAAAGATTCAAAAGCACCTTCTGGTCTTAAAAGCTCAATTGCTTGAATTGCTTGTTGCCTTACTTTTGGGTCTTCGTCTGTTAAGGCATGAACTACATAAGGGGAAAAACTCTCATTTTTACTCTCTCCCATCAATTGGATTGCTTGCTTTCTTATTAAAGGATTTGGGTCTGCTATTGCTTTTTGTAAAATTTCAAAGTAGCCACTCCCTTTTAAATGAACATATATCTGCAAAGAATTTATCCTAACTGTTGGATTTTCTGACTGGCATAGTTTTGAAACTTTTTTAAAGATATAATCTTTTAATTCTTCTTTTGTTTCTCCCCAATCCTTTAATATTTGAACTGCCAGATTTTGAACAGCGGGCGATGAATCTTCCAGAAATGTCAATATGTAAATAACAAGCTCCTTATTTGGAAATAAAGAAATCGTATCCAATGCTTGATATCTTATTGAAAATTCCTGGTTTTCAAGCCAGTTCAGAAGAAAAGGAATCGTCTCCGGGTTTTTCCAAATCTTTAAAACCCTTAAAAACTGAACTAAAAATTCTTCCTCTTGTTCACATTCAAATAAACCTTTTGCAAATTCCCATCCCTCTTTCCCAAAATATCCCAAACATTCCATTGTACAATCAGTAAAATCAGGATCCCTTAAAGAATTTATTAAAATTGGAAAACCTTCTTTTTCTTTTATCCAACCAAGTATATATAATATATCTTTTTTTACATCCTGTTTTGGAGTAGAATTAAAAATTGAAATAAGCTGGCTTATTTTATCTCTTGGAAATTCTTCAAAAACTTTTCTTACAACTATTTCCTGATACCTTTTTTTTAAAATTGTTGGGAGTTTAGCATTATATAAATTTGTAATGGCATGGATTGCAGATAAATTAACCTTTTCTTCCTTTTTAATTATTTCAAGGAGAAAAGGAAGAGTTGATATATGGTTTATTTGGGATATAGCATCCAAAACTGATTTTTGAAGACCTGGCTGATTATAAAAAGGCAAGATATTTGGTAATACTTCTGGTTCTTTTAAGTTACCCAAAGCTTCTATACAATGAAACTGTATCCAGGGATTTTCATGATTTAAAAGTTTTATTAGAGATGGTATCGTCTCTTTTCTTTTATAATGAGACAAGGAAGAAATTGCACTGGATAAAAGATTTATATCTTTTTCTTTTTGCAAAAAAGAAAGTAAAAAATTAAAAGCTTCTTCTGCCCTTATATCAGCAAGCAAACTTATCAAAGCAAGCTTTACATCGTAATTTTCTGTTTTTCTCAATTCATCAAGAACATAAGGCAAAATTTTATTTCCAATTCTATGCAATGTTTCAATTGATGTATTTCTTTTCCCTGCATTTTCTTCATCATATAGTGCAAAAATTAATGCCTTTATAACATCACTATTTTGTTTTTCTATTAAAACCTCTGAAACAGCTTTTCTCACTCTCCAATCATTGTCACCTAATAAGACAATAAATGGTTCAAGAGCTTTTTCCAAAGGATAGCTTTTTAATTCCCAGACAGCCCTTTGTCTGGTATCAGGATCTTCAGATTTTATAAACTCTTCCCATCTATCCATTTTTTCTTTCCTCTAATTTTTTTCTTAAATATTGAATTAAAAAGGATTTCATCAAATCCTCTGACAAATCAGGAGCTTTTTCTTTTAATTTAATTTTTGCTTTTAAAAACAATTCTTTTATCTGCTCCTTGTCGCCACCATTCAAATAGCTATCTATAATATTAGAATATTCTCCAACAATTTCGCTTATGAGGATTCTCATTCTCCTTAAATTTTGTTCTTCTTCTGGAGTTCTTATAAATTCCTTTTCATAAGAAATCCCAAGCAATCTTTTTACAATTGATTTAAATACCTTTGAAGAAATTCCTTCTTCAATATACTCATCGGCACCATATAAAAATTTTGGTTTTCTATGGTATCTTTCCAATTTATATATCGCACCTATTAAAATTACAGAAACATTTTTTTCTTTAAAGTTATTCTTCACTTCTTCACAAATATCTACACCTAATACATTTGGCAAAAATACATTTGTTATTATTAAATTTGGCAGTTTTTCTCTAATTGCTTCCCTTAACAAAAAACCATCATCAAAGACCAAATATTCAATTCCCAATTCTGCTATATTAAACATAACAAAATTTCTAAAAGATCTTGGATGATCAGCTATATAACATAAAAAATTTTCTTTTTCCTTTCTTTTTACATTCCACTTAGTTTGGCAGGAGGGACAAGATATAAAAAAATTTTCCTTTATTTCCTTAATTTCAAAATGAAAATTACAATTAGGACAGGTGAGTATCATATTTGTTCTGCTTTTAAAAGAATTAGCAATCTCTTCTTAAAAGGGTAAACCCCAAATATTAAACCCTTTTCATCCTTTACAGTTGATGGAGCTTGCTCTATGCTTTTTAAAGGTATAGAAATGTTTTGATAGACTTTATCAACAATTATACTAACCATTTCATCCTTTACCCTTAGAATTATTAATTTAGTATCTTCTGTAATTTTTTCAACTTTCTGACCCAAAAATAAGCCTATATCAAGGACAGGTAAAACCTGACCCCTTATAGAAATTATCCCTATTATTTCCTTTGGAGAATTGGGAACTTTTGTGATTGGATAAACAGGAATTATTTCCTGAATATAATCAATTTGTATTCCATAAATTTCTTTCCCAATGGAAAAACATAAAAACAATTCTTTTTCTCCTTCTTCTTCTATTTTTTTTTCAATTTTTGGTGGAGGAATTTTTTCTTTTACTGCTTGTTTAACTTCCTTAAAATCTTCTGTGACATTTTCTTTTACTTCCTTTTTTTCTTGGGCTAATTCTTCTTTTTTTTCTTCCTTTTTCTTCTTTTTTCTTAAATCTGCAAGGTTTACCATTTCTGACCCTCTTGTTTTATTATTGTTTCTTCATAGGCATTTATAACAATTTCAGGTGTGACTTTTTTTAAATCCTTTGCCATTGCTTCAAGGAGTGAAAGAAAGCATATATTGTTTATAACTCTTGGTATGCCTTTTGTGAACTTATAAATCAACGGAATGCATTCTGGCAGAAAAATATCTTCATCTCCACCTGAAACCTTTAATCTGTGTTTTATATAAGCCATTATTTCACCTTCTTCCAGTCCTTTTAAATAATAATTTAATACTATCCTCTGCTTTAAAGGTTCATAACATTTGTTTTGCAATCTCTTTGCAAGTTCTGGTTGTCCCATAATTATAAAACTTAAAAGATTTTCAGAATCCAATTGAAAATTTGTCAAAAGCCTGATTTCATCAAAAGTTCCTTTCATAGGAATAAGTTGTGCTTCATCCATAATTATCACTGGTGTTATAGAATTTTTATGAAAATCTAACAATTTTAGTTCAATCTGTTCAAGCAAATCATTTTTAAAATATTTTGGCTCATCACCAAAAAATTTCACAAGGGTTCTTAAAAATTGAGATGGTGAAAGATGTGAATTTATTATTAAATAAAATTTATATTTTTCATCAAAAGAATCAATTAAAGCCCTTGAAAGGGTTGTTTTTCCGGAACCAATTTCTCCAATCAAAAGAGCCAATTCTTTTTCTTCAACAGCATATTGAAGACGAGACAATGCTTCTTCATGGTTTTTACTTAAAAAAAGAAATTCAGGATCAGGGGTATTTGAAAAAGGTTTCTTTTTGAAACCAAAATACTCAAGATACAATCTTTGAACCTCCTTTTCCTGATCCAAGTTTCATTAAAGCCATATCCATAATTGAAGGCAAATCCAGCACCAAAACCAATTGACCTGCTTTGAGTTCTGCTGCCCCAGCAATCCCTTTAATGTTTTTTAACCTTTGCCCAACTGATTTAATTATTATTTCTTGTTGTTTTAAAAGTTTATCTACTACTATCCCAAACCCTCTTTCTCCAATTTTATTAACAACTACATAAATCCATCCATTTTTATTTTCACCAGGGGTAATTTGAAAAATATCTGAAATCCTAACTATCGGCAATGTAAAATCCCTTAAATAAAAGACCTCCCTACCTTCTATTGTCTGAATTTCGCTTTCTTTTGTTCTAAAAGCTTCTGAAACAGAGGTTAAGGGAATTGCAAATTGAAAATCTGAGAAAGAAACAATCAATGCTTGTATAATTGCCAAAGTAATTGGCAAGTTAATCTCAAAGGTAGTTCCTTCATTTTTCTTTGTAGTAACATAAATTGTACCATTTAAATTTGTAATATTTTCTTTTACAACATCAAGTCCAACACCCCTTCCTGAAACCTGGCTTACCTTTTCTGCTGTTGAAAAACCGGGAAGAAAAATTAAATTTAATATAGTATCAAAAGGAGCATCTTCTAAAATAACACCTTTTTGTAATCCCTTTTTTCTTAGATTATCAATATCAATTCCCTTCCCATCATCCTTTACTATTATTGCAACCGAATTACCTTTTTGGAATGCTTCAATTGATATTTTGCCTTTTCTTGGTTTACCAATTTTTTCTCTTTGTTCAGGGGCTTCAATTCCATGGTCTACAGCATTTCTTATTATATGGATTAAAGGATCTGTTATCTCTTCAACCATCATTTTGTCAAGCTCCGTATCTTCACCCTTAAATTCTAATTCAATTTCTTTTTTAAAATCTTCTGCTAACTGTCTTACTGCCCTTGTTAATTTATTATAAATCTGTCCAATTGGAACCATTCTCAACTCAATAATTCCCTTTTGCAAATCATTAATTTTTCTATAAAAATTCCTCTCAATCTTGAATATTTCTTGAAAAAGAACCCTTGGTATTGGAGTTTCCCTTATTCTATCCAAAAAATGTTCTAAATTGCCTCTTTCTAAAAATAAATCCCCCACTATATTCATTACACTATCGAGTTTAGAGATATCAACTCTCACTGATTGACTTATTGACTTCATTGATTCAGGAGCAGTAACTTTTTCTTCCAATTCTTTTCTTTCTTCAGCCTTTATTCTCAAATCTTCAACCTTTGCTTCTTCACCAACAATTGATATAACTGTTTCTATATCATCTTTTGTGCCATATAATAACTTGAAAGAGATTCTATCTGGCTTATCTGAGACAGAAGGCAGTTTTGAAATTACTTCTCCTCCTTCCGATAATTTTTCATCTAATTTTCTTAAAAGAACATCAAAAGTATCAAAGGGGAAAGAAATTTCTATGCTAAAAAGATTTTTATTTGAGATTAAGTTTTCTTTTAAGCGGTGTTCTTCATATTCTGTTAGCGATTTTAATGTTTTTTCATCTAAATTTATAGAAGAAAAAATTGAAGTTTCTTCTGCTTTTTTTTCTTGTGAAGAAAACTTATGGATTCTTTCAACCAATTGTTGTATAGGGAAATTATCATTTCCTTCTGTTTGAACTAAGTTTATCATCTGATGTAAAGCACCAACTCCATCGTAAAGAATATCAATAAAGTTTTTATCGCATAATACTTTTCCTAAGCGAAGTTTATCTAAAAGGTTTTCAAGAGAATGGGCAAGCTCGGAAATCTGTGAAAATTTTAGCATTCCTGCAAGGCCCTTTAAACTATGCATCCCCCTAAAAATTTTGTTTATTAAGTTTGGATGGGGCTCGCCCTTTGATTCTTCTAAGGACTTTAAATCAGAAGATAAATTGTCTAAAATTTCTTCTGCTTCTGCTACAAATTCCTTTTGAAGTTTATCTACTTCTTTCATAATTCAAGATAATTCTTTACCTTTTCTTTAAAGTCATTCATTTCAAAGGGTTTTACAAGATAGTCACAAGCACCTAACATTTTAGCTCTTTTCCTATCTTCTTCGCTTCTTTCTGTAGAAATTACTATAATTGGAACATCATTATAGTTTGGGTGCTTTTTTAAAAAAGATATAAGTTCCAATCCATTTATGTCAGGCATATTTATATCTGTAACGATTAAGGAAAAATTGTGGTGGGGAATTAATTTTAGCGCCTCAAAACCAGTAGATGCTTCTATCACTTGAACAGGAAGCCCTTCTAAGGCAGCAATTAGGAAAGCCCTCATCATATCTGAATCTTCAACAATTAAAATATTTTTATATTCCATAATATGCCTTATTCTTTTCCATATAAAGTGATAGGGCTTGGTAAAGGGAAGCACCTGCTTGTGTTAAAAAGAGTTCCAATCCATCTGTATTTCCAATAGGTCTTTTAAATTCAGCATTATCTCCATAAAGGATACTTAATACTTTTTTTTGGAAGACAATGGGAATTACAATAACTTCATTTGGATAAACCTTTCCTAAGGCATTTATAAATTTTTCATTATAAGGAGTTCTTTTCAGTTTACCTCTATGAACTTTTCTGCTTTGAAAAATTTGAGAAAAAATTGTATCTGCATCCTTTGGAATTGAAACAGAACGAACTCTTATATTCATTGGAATTTCATCACCTGTAAGTCCAAAGCCACCAATTCCCAAAAATTCATCTTCTGAGCACAACAAAACAACTGCCCTTTCCAAATACTCTGCTGCAATTCTTAAAATCATTAAAAATATCTGGCTTGGATCTGTTGGTTCTGCAAGTTCTTCAATTAAACGCTTAAGTAAACTTATAGATCTATTTAATTTTTCTTTTGTTGCAATATCATGAAATTGCGTTTTTTCTTGAAACTCTGGCCTTGATTTTAAATGTTTTTGAACAATCATAAAGATTTCTTCAGAAAAAAATTGGATTGATTTTTCTGCTTCCTGCGGGCTTACTCTTAATAAATCAGGTTTTTGCAAAATTATATCTGCCCCTGCCTTTAAAACTCTATGCTGTTTTTCTATATCATATTCAGGATGCAAAATTATCGCATAACACAAGCTAGAACCAGATGTCTTAATCCAGCTTAATAGTTTTTCTGATAGCTCATGATTTACATTTTGTGAAACTCCAATTATTGTTATAAAATATTCCTCTACTTCTATCAATTCTTTGATCTTATTTTCAAATTGCAATAAACTATTGTAATGATGAACTCTAAATCTTTCTTTTGAAAATATCCTTTTAGCTGCAACTCTTAAAAGAGGGTCTTGTTCTAATATTACAACATCAAAACCACCAATCTTTTCTTCTTCTTCTTTACTCATAATTGAAAACTTTCCCAAGACCTTCTCGATGGGAGAACTAATTGCAGTACTCTTTATATCTATTTCTTTTGGAATTAATTCTGTTACAGTAATCTTTTTCTCTTCCCTTTCTTCAACTTTTTCTTCTTCTACCTTTGGCTTATATTCTCCTCTATATGCTTCTTTCCCTCTTGTTAAATTTTCTTGAACTTCTTTTAAGACAGATATTTCTCCGCCCTTCTGCAAAAAACTGGAAGGAGGTAAACCTCCCATTTTAAATATATCTTCAGGAACATAACCAATTTCTCGCGGAGAAAATATATCTTTTATATAAAAAGAAAAAGTCCCTTCCTTATCATGAATTAAGGGTTGCATAATTTCATTTATTGATTGATAAATTATTTTAGCCATTTCCTCTAAGGAAAGATAATGAAGTTCCAAGGCAAGTTTTCCAAAGGGTTCTTCTGGCATCCTTTTGGATATATTTATAAGTTCTGCAATTTTTTCACTATTAATGTTTCCTGAGGATTTTACATAATCTTCAAATTTTAAATATTTAGGTGAAGAGCAAAAAATAATCATACCTTTTTGAAAATATATTTTATATTCATCCCCATCTTTTTTTATTTCCAATAGACCAGTCCTTCTTGACAAATGAACTATTTGAATAATATCTGATAAGGGAAGGTCTTCTAATCTACCAATCAATCCCATTTTAGCACCTTAATTTCTAAATCCTTCAAAGATTTTAAATACTTTTTATCTTTTAAAGGAAGGTGGAAATTTGAAATTCTACCGTTTTCTGACAGTGGATCAAAGGAAACCCAACCAAAATCTTTAAAAAAAACTTTAATCCATCTATGAGGAGTTGCACTTAAATTTGACAAATAAAAAGGACCATTTTTTTCCTTAGAAAACAAAATCCCATGGACTTCTTTTGTTAGATAACCAAAATTCTTTAATTTTTCATTTAAATATGAAACAAAAGAAATACAATTTCCTTTTCTTTGAATTAAAATATCTTTTATGTTTTCACTTGAAATAAAAGGATCATATCTCAAAAATTTTTTAACTTTTAATGCTTCTGTCAATACTTCTGCAAATTGATTGCTTAAAGGAAAATTCATTGTATTTCTTGAAATTTCTAAGACCCAAGATTTTTCAGAGATTAAAAATCCTTTAACTTTATAATCCATTTCCTCTGTTAAATCAAAAGGGAAAAAAGAATTATTTAATTTTACCTCCAGTTGCAAGGCAAAAGATAATGAAGAAAAGAAAAAGAAAATTAATTTAATCATTTTGTTTTTATAATTCTTCCATCTAATTCTTGATGCAAAATACAATCAAGAATACCATTTATAAATTTTGTAGAAATTTCACTTCCATAGGTTTTTGAAAGCTCAATTGCATCATCAATTATTACTGCAGCAGGGATATCCTTGTGGTTAAATAACTCATATATTGCAATTCTTAAAATGTTCTTTTCAATTATGGCAACTCTTTCTATTTGCCAATTTTGTAAGTATTTTTGGATTAAAGAATCTAAGAAAGGAATATTTGACAATATCCCAGAAAAGGAATTAAACACAAAATTTTTTAGATCCTTCCCTTTAATTTTATTAACAATACTATTTTTAAGAATCATTTCCATTGGATTTTTTGTAATTTCATACTCATATAAAAGCTTTAAAACAGTTTCTCTTCCTTTGTGGTTTTTATGCATTAAGCTCCTTCCAAAGATTTGCCATTTCTATTGCTGAAATTGCTGCATCCCAACCTTTATTTCCTGTCTTAGCAGAAGACCTTTCCATTGCTTGTTCCATATTATCACAAGTCAATATTCCAAAAACAACAGGAACTTTCCCTTCAAGCCCTATTGTAGCAATCCCCTTGGATACTTCTGATGCGATGTAATCAAAATGTGGAGTATCACCTCTTATAACAACCCCTAATGGTATAACTGCGTCATATTTTTTATTACCCATTAAACATTTTTTAATTGTTTGAGGAATTTCAAAGGCACCAGGAACCCATACAACTTTTATATTTTGATCCTCTGCCCCATGCCTTTTTAAACAATCAGTTGCTGCATTTAAAAGTTGTTCTGCAAATATTTTATTAAATCTTGAAACAACCAATAAAAAATTTAAACCTTCTGCTAAAAGCTTACCTTCTAATATTTTAGTCATAAGCACCCCTTTCTTAAAAATTATATCAAATTTTTTAAAAAATTAAAAGGCAATTTTTAAAAAAGGCACAAAAGACAATCCTTTTTATAAGCATCTTCTTTTTAAAATAATCCCTAAAACCATACTTTTAATTTTTTTCCTTTTGTGGCATCTCCATCCCATATAAATATTTGTCAAAAAAATCATCCCACTCTTCTTTTGTCAAATATTCTAAAAGCCCTATAAAATCTTTTGTTGATGCTCTTTTATTTTCAAAGGATCTCAAAAAACTCCTTAAAAGGGTAAAGAATGTTTGATCTCCAACTTTTTTTCTTATGGAATGAATTAAAATAGGTCCTTTGCAATATGTTAAATCCCAATAGTATCTGCCTGAATTTTCGCCAGAAATAAGTCCTCTACCATAAATAGATGCTTTGTCATTTGCTTCTTTTGCATTATTATACCAATAAGAATAAATTGACTTAAATTCTCTTTCACCTCTTGCTCTCCCATACCAAAAAGCAGATAGGTATTGAGCTAATGCTTCTTCAAGCCATGTGTCTTCCCATCTTTTTGCCCTTACAAGGTGACCAAAATACTGATGAGCTATTTCATGGGCTAAAAGTTCATTAGAACCCTTTGAAAAAATAGGAGCATTTATTAAAAAATCAGAATTTATATCTTTATAAGGGTTAAAGACCTCCCCACCAGTAAAGACCATCCCAGGAGGAGCAAAACCATACCCATAGCCTCTTCCTTCAATTATATTTAAATGCTTATACTGATAACCTTTTAAAAAATATTCATAAAAATCTAAAATGCCTTCAGATAAGCCAAAAAGAATATTATATGCCTTTTCATTAGGACTTCCTGCTGATGCAACTGTTAAATCAAATTTTCCCAAAACCTTTTTCACCTTTGGGAAATATCTACCCAAGGAAATTGAATGAAAATTCTGGTAGTTTTTTGACTCTCCAACAATTAGAGTGTTTTCACCCTCATCTTGAATTTCATATTTTTCAAAAGAAGCAAATACTTTATAAGGTTTTTTTACCAATATTTTTCCCACAAACTTTGCTTCGACACTATCATAACTTGAAAGAGGTGAGGGAAACCAGAAGGTTCCCAATAGATTGATATAGTCCCCCATATCAGGTATTGGCTCAAAAATATTTCCAGTATAAAGAAAAATTAGTTCAATTTCTTCGCCTTTTTGATATAACTTTGGCAATTGAATTGTAACATAATCTTTTTCATGAAAAAAGCTTAATTTCTCGCCTTTTTGATTAAAAACATCAAGAAGTAAAAGATATTTAATATATAATTTTGATGCTCCTGATCCAACTATTGCCCAATCATCGAATTCAGCATACCAAAAACCCGGATCGCTGAAATAATAATAGTAATTTGGCAGATATAAAACTATTGCCCCTAAGTTATTTTCATTAATTTTAAAACTTTCTTTAAAAACTGCCTTAATATTTGAAAGCCCTTCAAAACTTATATCATATTCAACATTCTTTAAAATCGTTGGTGGAATAAAAACATCTTCTCTTTTAATTCCAATTGGTTGGTTTACAATATTTCTTGAAAATTTTATATTTGATTTACCTTTTCTGGCAAAATCTGTTACTTTCAGTGCATATAGATTCTCTTCTTTTGTCCAAAAAGGGTCATAAGTATAAATTACCTCATCCTTTGCGCCTTCAAAGATTGCACCAAATATATCAATTTCATTTATAATTCCATTTAATACAAGATGGGGAGGTGAAATAAGTTTTTGATCAAAAAATTCCTTTTCATAGGTTTGAAAAATATTTTCAAAATCCCCATCCCTTTTTATTTCTTCTCCTTTAAAAAAGGATAAAGAGTAAATACCAAAAAACATTGCACTTTTAAAACTATCATTTATCTTATTCCCTTCTAATTTTAAATGAGAGCCATTTTTTACATTATATTTTAAGACATCAAGGGCAAATTTTTCTTCCACCTTTGCTTCCCAACTCCCTTCACCAATATATAAAAAGCCAACTTCTTTTTCCCATAGTTTTAACTTTATTGCTTTTCCACCTTTTAAATCAATTTTAATCATACCTTTTAATAATGTGCAAGGACTTAAAAAAACTCCCTTCTCATCCAAAGTCAATGTTTTAGCTGAAGGTTCAAAAATAAAAGAAAAAATTAAAATTAAGTAAAATGCTTTCATACTTCCTCCAATTTAAAAAAATCCAGAGATTTTAAAGCCACAAAAATTACATTTATTTCCTTTTAAGTTTTTTTCCAAAACCTTAAAACCAAATCTTTTAATTAAAAGACCCTTGCACTTTGGACAAAAAGTATTTTCACCTTCATCTCCCCATAAATTTCCACTATAAACAAAATTTAATCCCTCTTCAAAACCAACCTCCCTTGCTTTTTTTATCTTTTCTTCTGGAGTTGCAGGTAAATTTGTTAATTTATAATCAGGATGAAACCTTGATATATGCCAAGGGGTATCTTCACCCAATTCATTTTTTATAAATCTTGCGATATCCCTTATTTCTTCAATAGAATCATTTAAGGTTGGGATTAAAAGTGTTGTAACTTCAACCCATATCCCAATCTTTTTCATAAGTTTTAATGTCTCCAAAACTGGTCCCAGTTTTCCACCACAATATTTTTTATAAAATTCATCAGAAAAACTCTTCAAATCTACATTTGCTGCATCAAGCAAACCCTTCAAATTAAGAAGTGGTTCTTTTTCAATATATCCATTTGTTACAAAATTGTTATATAAACCTTCTTCCTTTGCTAATTTTGATACCTCATAAGCAGTTTCATAATAAATCGTTGGCTCTGAATAAGTATAAGAAATTGATTTACACTTATAATTTTTAGCATAGTTTATAATATTTTCCGGATAAAGTTCTTCGCCATAAATTGAACCTTGGTCCCTTACTGCTTGAGACAAAGACCAGTTCTGGCAAAAAACACATCTAAAATTACATCCAACTGTTGCAATTGAAAAGCTTAAAGAACCGGGAAAGAAATGAAAAAAGGGCTTTTTTTCAATTGGATCAATATTTGCAGCTGCAATTTTTGAAAAAATAATTGTCTTTAAATTTCCTTTTTCATTTACCCTAACCTTGCAGAGCCCCCTTTCACCTTCCTTAATCAAACACTTGTGGGGACACAAAAGGCACCTCACCCTATCCCCTTCCCTTTCCCAAAACATTGCTTCCACCTTTTCCATATTTTGATTTTAATAAATTTCCAACTTTTTTTCAAACAATTGCATAATTTCATAATATTACTTATGTCTTTTTTAGTAAAAATATTATCAAAATAGGAAATAGAAGAGAATATGCTTATATGGCAAACAAGTCCTTTGAAAAAGATTAAATAATTATTCAATTGTTTTAATTTTATTTCTTAAATCCTTTTATTAAAAAAAGTTTACAATTTAGAAAAGAATAAAGTTTTTAGCATACCCAAGCATTACTAAAAATTTTCTCCCTTATTTCATATTTTGGATTATTATTTGAACTTTTAATTTTAAAATTGGAAAAATTTTTTAGTATTATTTTATAAAAAAAATAGCATAAACTGGCATAGGTCTGCAAAATTCCCTATTAAAGATATAAATAAATTTTAATAATTCAATCTATTTTAATTCTCTATTTGTAATTTCTTCCACTTTTTAAAAATTTAACCCAATTTTTTGATCTGAACTGCTCTTTATCTCAAAACTATCTTTGAAAAAATTTAGCTCAAATTCTTTTCCATTTTCATCAAATATCTTTGGTCCTTTACAATGATAGTTTTCTTTTCATTATTCTGTCAATTCCTTTATTTATTAAACCTTTTTCAAATAAAATCGCTTTAAGAAAATTCTATATTAGTCCTAAATTTCCTTTAATCTTTTCTGATTTTTTGAAAAATATCTTAAAGAAAAATAGATTCATAAAATAAAAAGAATAAATTATCAAATAATCTCTGGGATGCTCCTTAATTCATCACGATAATTGCCAGAAAATAAAAATAAAATATGAAATAAAAGCAAAATGATAACAAGCGTTTAATATAAAATTATTTTAATTGTATCTTTCATCTTCTATTGTAAAATAAAATGTCACTTTATCTTTCATTTCATTTCCAGATAAGTCCTCAACTTCATCCCCATTTAAAGTTACATAGACCTTTTCTCCTCCTTCAAATTCTTTATCAGGTATAAATTCAACTATATCATTTGTAGAATTAAAAATGATTTTTCCTTTCACATCACCTGATTTTTCACCAATTACCTGTAAAGTTTCTTTTTCCCAATTTCTTTTAATAGGTTCTGAAAAATTTAAAAAAATGTGTGTATTTTTTAATACTTTTGGATCTTTATGCAATGGATAGTTTGCAATAAGTCTTGGTGGTTCCTCGTCAATGTAATATTCCCCATAAGGAGCATAGTAAGGGTAGTTTATTGACATTTGAAAAAATATATCCTGAACTATTGGAGAAATTTCAGCAGGTGGTGGAAGAGGACCTGGTAAATCTCCATCCTTTAAAATTTCATATATTGCCCAGATAACAGCAACTCCAACAAGAACAGCAACTACAACTAACCCAATAGGAGGTGGTGCTTTTAATACTACATTTAAATTTGCCATTTCACCTTTTTTTATTTTTATAACCTTTTCTTTTTTCCCTTTTAAATTTTCAATATGCCCTTCCTTTGAGATGAATTTTTCAACTTTTAAAAGGTATTTACCTTCTTCAATCCCTAAGATTGAATAAGCAGGAACCATTGTTGATTTTATCTTTTCCCATTTCCCATTTTTATAAAAAAATAATTCCGATAATACACCATAAGGACCTGGATTTTTTTTAACCATATCATCTTTTGTTTGAAAAATAGCAACTGATAATGTTTGAAACTCTCCCTTTTCTTTTTTTAAACTAATGGAAGTGCAACCAGATAAAAAAATTATAAGATAGAATGCAATGATTTTTTTCATAATTTCATAATAGCATAAAAAATATTATTTTTTCAAAATTCTAAATTCTTTGCTTCTTATTGTTAAACGGATTGAATCAAAATACTCAAGGAGGGGAACTGCCCACTTTCTTGTTAAACCAAAGAGTTCTTTAAACTCAGCAATTGTAAATTTTTCCCATCCAGTTTTTTTTAATTTTTCAATTGCTCTGTCCAGAGCATTTTTTTCTACATAAAATCCTACTGAAACCTGAACTAAAAATCCTCTTTGTAATAAATCTTTTATATTTCTTTTAAGTAAATCCAAGGGTATTTTTAATTCTTTGCTTAAAATTTCAAGATCAGGAGGCATTAAACCATAACCTTTAAAAGCTTCCAAGATTTTATTTAAATCCTTACTTAATTCTTCTTTTTCTTTTAAAATTATCATCCCCTTTTCAATTTTTAAACCAAAATCTTTTGCTATTTTTAAAAATATTTCTTCTACATAAATTTCTTTTAAAAAATCAAAAGCAGCTCTTAATGGCAAAGAAAAGTAATTTGGATTTTCCTTTTTAAAATTTTCAACTTTTTCAAGGGTTTTTTCTTTTAATTTTTTATAATTTTTCTCACTCCATAAAATCCCTTTTATTTCAATTAAATTTAAATCTTTTAAAATATTTTCAAAGGAATTTTTTTCAATAAAACCAGTCCTTTGCCATAAAAAGTCCTTTCTTGTACCTTCTAATCCAGATCTTCTTATCCAAAATTCTATATATTCTTTCAATGACTTACCTAAATTTATCTCTTCATCCTTTTTAACTCTCTCAAGATAAATATCCAGAATTTCTCCTGAGCCAAAAAATTCTGGTGGTGCAAACCTCCTTAAAACAACTTTATCTCCTTTTAAAGCATTTATTGGCGTTTCAAGAAAGATTTGGGCAATCTTCTCATCAATTTTATGAAATCTTCCATAAACTTCTTCTGTATGATGAGCAATGCGCAATCTCGTATTTTCCTTAACTTCTTTGATTAAATTTATCTTTATAGTAATAAGTTTTGTTTTAGGAAGTTCAATATTACTCAAAATTAAACCCCTTCTTAAATCCTCCTTTTCAACCCCTGTTATTTGTAAAGCAACCCTTTCAACAGCCATTGCTTTTTCTCTTTTTTCCTTATGGACTTCAATTGATTTAACCCTTATTTTTTTTATACCTGGATTTAAAAAAAGCTCATCATTTAATTTTATTTCCCCTCTTAAAAGCGTTCCAGTTACAATTAAACCTTTTCCAGATAGAATAAATACCCTATCAATTGGATAAATTATTGGAGGATTTAAATTTGCTATGGGGGGGTCTTCTAAAATCATATTTATTAAATCTTTTTTCAATAAATCAACATTTGTCCCTTTTATGGAAGAAACTGGGATAATTTTAACTTTTTCAAAACCCTCCTTTTCAAAAAGATGAAAAATTTCTAACTTCCTTTTTTCAATTGTTTCATAATCAACTAAATCAATTTTAGTTAAAGCAATTATTCCTTTATTCAATCCAAGGGTCTTTAAAATTTGCATATGTTCAATTGTCTGTGCTTTAATCCCTTCATCTGCTGCTATACAAAATAAGAAAAACTGAAAACCACTTATCCCAGAAAGCAAATTTTTTAAAAACCTTTCATGGCCTGGCACATCAATGAAACCAATTTGAACATTTTCTGACTCCATATAGGCAAAACCTAAGTCAATTGTAATTTCCCTTATCTTTTCTTCTGGCAGGCGATCACAGTCAATCCCTGTAAGTGCCTTCAAGAGAGCTGTTTTCCCGTGATCTACATGGCCTGCAGTTCCAACTATTGCTTTTATCATAAAAATATTATACTTTTTTTTTACAAATTTTTCCTTTTTAAAAATAAACTATGTTAAAATAACTTTATGGAAAAAATAATTATTATATGCCCTGAATGCAAAACAGAATTAGTAATAGATAAGGAAACTGGCACAATTTTACTTGTCTCAAAACCAAAAATCCAGGAAAGCCAGACCCTGGAAGAAAGATTGAAAGCGATAAAAGAAGAAAAAAGTAAAGCAGAAGAGATTTTTCAAAAAGAGATGCAATCTATAAAAGAAAGGGACCGTCTTTTAGAAGAAAAGTTTAAAGAAGCTTTAAAAAAAGCAAAAGAAGAAAAGGAAAATAAATAATTGAATAGTTTTCCAAAGGTTTTTTGGTTTGCAAATTTTATAGAATTATTAGAAAGAGCTTCATACTATGCTATTGCTTCCTTTGTGGTTGTTTATTTACATGAAGTATTAAAAATGGATCCAGTAAAGGCAACTTTTTTGAATGGTACAATCCTCTGGGGGCTTTTATATTTTCTTCCTCCCTTATCCGGGACAGTTGCAGATAAATATGGTTTTAAAAAGAGTTTAATCTCCTGTTTTATTTTATTATTTTTTGGTTATTTTCTTTTAGGAAATGTCCAAAAATTATGGAAATTTTCCTTTGATTTTACGATACCTATAACAATAAGTATTATACTAATAGGAATTGGCGGCTCTTTTGTTAAACCCTGTATCTCTGGAACAGTTCAAAAGACAGGAAGCGCAAATCCTGTTCTGGCTTTTGGAATTTTTTATATGACAATAAATGTTGGTTCTATGATTGGAAGAATTATATCTTATAATTTTAGAATAAAATATGGAATCCCTTCAATTTTTTCAATTGTAGCTACTTCTTTTACTTTGCTTGCTTTCCTTGCATCTATCTTTTTATATAAGGAACCAGTAAGTGATAGCAAAGAGAAACCCAAAACATTAAAAGAAGCAATTTTAAATTTATTTCTTGTTTTAAAGGACTTAAAATTTTTATTTTTCCTCCTATTTATTGGATTTTTTTGGGCAATTTATATTCAAATTTATAATTTAATACCTTTATTTTTAAGGTTTATAGATAAAAATTCCCCAGTTGAATTGTATACCCTTGTAAATCCAGTTATGATAGTGGCTTTCCAACTAATAATTACAAAAATTTCAAAAAATTTGAATGCAATTTTATCAATAATATTTGGAATAATTATAACGATTTTAGGAATTTCTTTAAATCTGGTTCCTCCAATTTTAAATATATCAATAGAAAAGAAAACAGCCCTTTTTGGTATCCCAGTTGGAGGACTGATTATTTTAATCTCTATTGCTTCAATGGCTATTGGTGAAATGTTAACTTCTCCAAGGGTTTATCAATATATTGGCTCTATATCCCCAAAGGGAAAAGAAGGGCTTTATTTGGGTTATGCAAATCTTCCTCTTGCTATTGGAACAATAATTGGGGCACCCCTCGGTGGTTATCTTTTTAAAGTATTTATAGAAAATCCTGCAAAAAACAATTTATCCCCAAAGGTTTTTCTTCTATGGATTATTGTCAGCCTTTTGGGAATTTTATCTTTATTTGGAATAATAATCTATAATAGATATCTAAAAAGGACATAAAACTGTAACATTTTTACACACAAGTTTCCCCTTGACAAATACCTAAATTGTTGTATAATAAAAGGAATAATATGGTAACACTTTCTGTTATCAATAATTGGATAAAGAATGAAAATTAAAAAGGTATTAAAGGAGGAAAACATTTATAAAGCAATTGCTGACTTATCAGGTGATATTTATTTTCAAATTGATGAGAACTTTAAGGTTGTTTTTGTCAATAAGAAAGGTTTAGAATTTCTTGGAAAAAGTTTGGAAGATGTATTGGGTAAGAGTGTTCAAGAATTGTTTCCTCATCAAGGAAAAAGATTTGAAGAAAACATAAAAAAATCTTTTTCTTCCAAAAAGCACCTTCTTTTTGAAGATTATATAACAATTGGTGGAAAAAAGTTATTTCTTGAAACAAGGTTGCTTTCTTATGAAGAACCAGAGACAAAAAAGAAATTTATCTATGGAATCAGCAGGGATATGACTGAATTCAAAAAGGCAGAAAAAACGATTGAAGAATCTTCAAAAAGATATAGGCTATTGTTTGAAAGAAACCTTGCAGGGGTCTTTAGATCCTCTTTTTCTGGTATTTTATTAGAATGCAATGATGCTTTTGCTATTATCTTAGGTTATAACTCAGCAAGTGAAATTATTGGCACACCTGTTTTTAAATTTTATAGAGATGAAAGCGATAGAAGGGCCTTGCTAATTGCTCTTTCCGAACAAGGTTTTTTAAGGAATTATGAACTTCCTTTAAAGAAGAAAAATGGAAAAATTATTTGGGTTTTGGAAAATGTAAGCATAATTGAAGAAGAAGGGCAAAAAATACTTGAAGGTGCTTTAATTGACATAACAGAAAGAAAAATCATTGAAGAACATTTAAAAGAAAGTGTAAATAAATTAAAAAAAACAACTGAAGGAATAATTGAAGCAATGACAAAAGCAATTGAGATAAGGGATCCACATACAGCAGGACATGAAAGAAGAGTTGGTAAACTTGCAAAAGCAATTGCAGAAGAAATGGGGTTAGAGGAAGAAAAAGTACAAGCAATTTATTTAACTGGTTTAATTCACGATATTGGAAAAATATATGTGCCTGCTGAAATTTTAACAAAACCAGGCACTTTAACAGAAATAGAATTTAAACTTATAAAAGTTCATCCTGAAATGGGTTATAAAATACTTGAAAAAATTGAATTTTCCTGGCCAATTTCAAAGATAATAATTCAACACCATGAACGTCTTGATGGTTCAGGTTACCCCCTCGGTTTGAAAAATGATGAAATCTTATTGGAAGCAAGAATACTTGCTGTAGCTGATGTTATTGAAGCAATGGTTTCCCATAGACCATACAGAATATCACCAGGACTTGAATATGCTTTAAAGGAAATAGAAAATAATAAGGGTAAATTATATGACCCAGAAGTGGTAGAGGCAGCTTTAAGTGTCTTTAAAAAGGGTTTTGTCTTTGACTGATATTTTAATCCAAAAAGGGCAGTTGAAAATAAGATAGTTTAAAAAATCAAATCCTAAAAGTTTTTGCTAATTTGAGGGTATTAAGGAATCAATATAGAGCAGTAGAACAGTAGGAAGCCCCTACCAATATTTTTGCTTCTTTGAATTTATCTATTATAAGAAAAAATTAGCCCAAGTTGCTCAATTTTATTGATTAATAGTTTTTAATAATAAAGATTTT
>JBBISU010000043.1:16872-24273 GCA_037441225.1 Acidobacteriota bacterium | reverse complement strand
GCACAAAAAAATAAATTTCATTATATTATTGTATGTTGCGGGCGACCACAAGGGTGGCCTATGAAAAATATAAAAAAATGTAAATGTTTTCTTTTGCTCAAATCTTGAAATTATAAAAAAATGGAAATAAATTTTTTTTAATTTTTTAAAACTAACTTGAAATTAAATTTATTTGCTTTATATCATTCATAGAGCCCTTTTCTTCTTTCTCGCCTATTAGGTGATTTTATAATTATTATCATCAATTATGAATTGTAAAAACTGCTTTATTGATTTTCTTATTTATGTGAGATTATCGAACAATTGCAAAGCCAAAGCGTATATTAGAACCTTCTTTTTTATCATATTTTATTAAGGTTTCCCCATAACCATAGAAGACCTGAATATAAAAGTATCCGCCAGCACGAGAAAAAATCTTTTTTCTTATAGGATAAGATAAATCAATTTGAAAAGTATTTTTTTTAGTTCCTCTTCTATATAAAAAAGATAAAATCCCTTTATCTTCATTCCCATATCTTATTAAAAAATCATTAAAGCCACGATAATTTTGTATATCCTCGTTATGGCTTCCTTTGAAAATATAAATATATGGTTTTATTCCAAAAATTAAAGTATTTTCTTTAATATCTCTTTTCCATAAAAGTAAAGAAAAAATTGTGTCTATACTTCTTGATATATTTTCACTTTGGCCATTTGATTCATGTTCATATCCAATCCTAAAATAAATTGGCAAAAAATCTTTTGGATTATTTTTAAATTCCCAAAATAAACTTGGCCTATAAGAGGAATCTTCAAAGGGGCTTGAGGAAGCATTTAAATCCCAAAGGGAGTTTTGTGTATATGCAAAATGAAATTTTGAAAAAAAAAGGGAACTTCTTTACAACAACGCCATCAGGATCAAATAATTTGTATTTAAAACTAAATTGAAGTCGTGCCTTAATTGAATCTTTATTTTTTCCTATTATAAAATACATTGGCTCATTTATGGTTAAATCTGGCTCTTCTTCATTTATATCCTTTTCTTTTAAGTCCTCTGAATAAATAAACAGAGGAAATAAAAAAATTAATATTAATAATTTTGATGAAATAAATTTCATTAAATTAAACTATAAAGTTCCCATTGCCTTTTTTAAGTTTGTTAAAGAAACAATATAATCCCTTTTTGCTTTTGCTAAATTGACTTTTGAATTTGAAAGGTTTAATAAAGCATCTTCTACATCCAAATTTGTTTTAACTCCCAATTTATAGCCCTCTTCTGCCATTTTATACCATTTTTCAGCAAGTTCAACTGCTTCTTCTGAAACTTTTAAAACATTCCCTGCTTCTTTTAATTCAAAAAGTGCTTGCTTTATCTGTAATCTTATGGAATCAATTATCTTTTCTTTTTCAAGCTTTGCCTTATTGTATTCGCTTTCTGCTTCAATTACAAGCCCCTTTGTCCTGAATCCATCAAACAAAGGAATTGTTAAATTTAAAGTATAATTCCAGGAAGAAACATTTAAATCCAAATCTCCTGCCTTTAAATTACTTCTTTCAAAGTAAGCACTTAAATAAACTTTTGGTTTGTTTTGGGATTTTTGTATTTTTATAAACTGAAACCTTCCATCTTCATAAAGTTCTTGCAATTTTAATTCTTTCCTTTCTTTCAAAGCAATTTCAAAGGATTCTTCAAAGGAAGGTTCTTCCACAAATTCTACTTCTAATTCCCCCTCTGGTTCTATTTCATAATCAATTCCTAAGATAAATTTTAATCTTTCTTTTAATATATTCAATCCATTTTCTGCTTTCAATAAATTTATCCTTGCATCTTCAAAATTGACCTTTGCTGCAAGGATGTCATATTCTGTTCCAATACCTAAATTAAACTTGCTTTCTGCTTCTTTTAAATGGTTTTCCTTTTGTTTTAAATTTTCTTCTGCTATTTTAATTAATTCCTTTTGAAATATTACATCATAGAAACTTTCAATTGTTATTTTTTTTATTTCTTCTTCTGTTAATTTCAAAGAATAATCCCTTGACATTAAAGCAAGGTTTGCTGCTTTTATTGCAGCACCAATCTTTCCCCAACTATAAAGTGTCTGATTTAAAGAAATGTTGTAAGATAAAACATCTTGTTCTTTTGGAAAAAGTCCCTCTGAAAACTTGTAAAAGGTTTCATCCATTTGTTTTATTCCATTTCCAAAAATACTTATTTGAGGAAATGCTTGGGCTCTTTCTTCTAAATACCTACCATAAAGTGTTTCGTTTTCTAACTTTGTTTTTTTTATTTCTTTGTTGTTTTCAATGGCAATATTTATTGCATCTTTTAGATTAATTTTTAATGGTTCTGAAAAAAGGTTAAAAGAAAATATCAAAAGAAAAAAATATTTCATTCTCCCTCCCTTTTAAATATATTTTTAATTTTTAACAATAAATCTTCAAGAGTTGTATATACAATTGGAACAACAAATAGTGTTAAAAATGTTGATGTCAAAAGGCCTCCAATGACTGCCCTTGCCATTGGTGCTCTCATCTCAGCCCCTTTTCCCAACTCAAGAGCAAGGGGCAGCATACCAAAGATCATAGCAAGAGTAGTCATAACAATAGGCCTTAATCTAATCCTCCCTGCCTCTGCCAGTGCTTCTGTTCTTGACATTCCTTTCCTTCTCATATTATTTGTAAAATCAACTAAAAGAATTGCATTTTTTGTAACAAGTCCCATTAAAAGAATTAGTCCAATTAAAGACATAATACTTATAGTATCGCCAACAATAAAAAGCATTAAAGCCATACCTATAATTGACAAAGGTAAAGAAAACATAATTGACAAGGGATTTAAGAAGGACTCAAACTGAGCAGATAAAATTAAAAATACAAATATAACAGCTAATATAAGTGCTTCAAGCAAATAACCAAAGGATTCCATCATTCTTTCAGTATCTCCTGCCATAGATGCCTTATATCCTGGTTCCATATTTAAATCTTTTACTTTTTTCATTGCAATTTGTGCTGCTTTTCCTAAAGGGAGATTATTTAAACTTGCATTTACTTGCACTTCCCTTGACATATCTTTCCTTGGAATATCTGATGGAGAGTTTGCAATATTTATATCTACTATTTGACTTAAAGGTATTAAATTTATTGAATTTCCAGAAAATCTTGAAATTTTTAAATTTTTTATTTGTTCAATATCTTTTCTCAAATCTTTTGGAAGACGAACCCTTAAATTTATTGCTTCACCCTCTTCATCTTCATAGGTTGTAACTTCCTGTCCTTCAATTAATACATTTAATATATTTGCAATTTCTCCACTTGAAATTCCAAGAGAGTAAGCTTTTTCCCTGTCAACTTTTAAATTATATTCAAGTAAATCATATTCCATAGAAACATCAATATCTTCAAAGCCAGGAATTTTTTCAAGGATCTTTTTAAATTCCTTTCCATAGTACTTTAATTTTTCTATATCATCACCTTTAAAAGACATCTGAAAGGGCTTTTCCAGATGCCCTGAACTTTCCATAATTGATATTGTAATTCCAGAAACTTTTTTCAGCTCTTCCCTTACCTCTGACATCAATTCTTCCTGTGTCTTTTTTCTTTTTGATTTGTCAAAAAGTTTTACTACAATCCTTCCATCCCTTACTGTATCCCCTTCCCCTGCACCAATTGCTCCATAAGTTGTGTCTATCTCCTTAAAATTTTTTAATTTTTCAAGAATTTCAAATAAATGTTCTTTTGTATTTTCAATTGATGAAGAAGGAGAAGAACGGAAGGCAATTATAAATTCTCCTCTGTCAAAGGATGGAATGAATTCAGATGGTAAGAGAAAAAATATGAAAGCACCAAATATAAAAGCACAAAAAGTTATAAAAATTGCAAGCTTTCTCCTCCTCAAAGATGACTTTATTGCTTCTTTGTATTTCAAAGCCAAATTTTCAAACCATAACCCAAATTTATCTAACAATTTATTTATGAATTTCCTTTTTCCTTTCCTTGCAATTGTTGGATCATACCAACGGGAAGAAAGCATTGGATCTAAAGTAAAGGCAACTAAAAGGGAAACTGAAACAGCAAAAGCAATTGTTAGACCAAAATGAAAGAAAAATCTTCCAACAATTCCTTTCATAAAAGCAATTGGTACAAAGACAGCAAGGATAGAAAAGGTTGTAGCCATAACTGCAAGGCCTATTTCAGAGGTTCCATCTCTTGCAGCACTGTAATGGTCTTTCCCTCTTTCCATATGCCTTACAATGTTTTCTCTTACAACAATTGCATCATCTATTAAAAGTCCAACTGCAAGAGAAAGTGCCATTAAAGTCATAATATTCAAAGTCATACCTAAAAAATACATTGCAATAAAGGAAGAAATAATTGAGACAGGAAGGGTTAAGCCAGTTATAACAGTTGATCTCCAGGAATTTAAAAATAAAAAAACAATTAAGACAGTTAAAATTGCACCAATTATTATTGTCTCTTGGACATCTAAAATTGATTCAATTATAAATTTTGAATAATCCAGAACAATTTCAAGTTTTAAGTTTGGAGGTAATATTTTTTTCAATTCTTCAACTTCTTTTTTCACTTCCTTTGCAATGTCAACAGTATTTGCTTTTGATTGTTTTAATATATCAAGTACTATGGCAGGTTTTCCATTTACAAGAGCAAGGGATTTTTGTTCTTCAATTCCATCTATTACATTTCCTATTTCTTCAATCTTTATTGGATGGCCACCCCTTGAAGTTATAACCATTGAAGAATACTGGGATGGGCTTTTTGGTTTTCCAGTTATTCTTAAAGGCAGTTGCTGAGAAGAGTCCTTTAAACTCCCTAAAGAAAAATTTATATTTTCATTAGATATGCCGGCAATTATTTCATTTACTCCAATCCCTTTTGCTTCTAATTTTTTTGGATCTACTTCAATTTGAACTTCCCTCTTAAAACTTCCAACAACTTTTACCTTTCCAACTCCTGTTAAACTCTCCAATCTCCTTTTTATCTTCCTTTCAGCAATATTTGTGAGTTCCACAGGGGAAATTTCATCAGAAGATAAAGCAATTGAAATTATGGGAAATCCAGTAATATCAAATTTTTGAATTAATGGCTCTTCTATACTCTTTGGAAAGTCCCTTCTTATGGATGAAATCTTTGTCCTTACATCTTCCATTGCATCAGATAATTTTGTTTCAAGTTCAAATTCAATAAAGACAAAGGAAAGCCCTTCCTTTGAAGTGCTTTGAATATGCCTTACACCTGGTATTGGATTTACGGCTTCTTCTACTTTTTTAGTGACTTCCCTTTCAACTGCTTCAGAAGAAGCACCAGGATAAACAATTGAGATTGAAACAACAGGTATTTCAATATCAGGCATTAAATCAATACTTAACCTTCTATATGAAAAAATCCCTAAAACAAGGAGGGATAACATTAAAACAGTTGCAAAGACAGGCCTTTTTATTGATAAATCAGAAAGAAACATAAAAACTCCTCATTTACTTTATAATAGAAATTTTGTCCCCATCCCTTAAAAGAAAAACTCCATCCAAAACCACTTTTTCACCTTCCAAAATTCCTTCTTTTACAATAATTTTATCTTCATAAGAACCTTCTATTTTTACTTCCTTTAAATGAGCAGTTCCGTTATTGCTTATGAAAACTTTTCCTTTCTTTTCTTTTAAATCAATGTTTAAAAATACTTGCTTTGGCAAAAGTATTGCTTTGTAGGGTTCTTTTTTCTGGACATAGCCCTTAACAAAAAGCCCTGCCTTTAATGTGTTTCCTTCATTTTTAACTTCTGCTATTACTTTTATTGTGTCAGATAAAGGATCAATTGTTGGATTTATGAAAGAAATTTTTCCTTCAAAAATTCTTCCAGGAAAAGAATCAACTTCAAAATAAATTGGGTTTCCAATTTTTATCTCCTGCAAATAATTTGAAGGGACCTTTACAGTTAAATCCAAAATAGAGAGGTCAACAATTTTAAAAATTGGATCCTTTCCAGCCATATCTCCTTTTGAAACCATCCTTTCTTTAATAAAACCATCAATTGGAGACACAACAATTGCTTTATTTATTTTTGTTTGTAAAAGTTCAACTTGTGCTTCCCTTGCTTCTAAAAATGCCTTTTGGGTAGCAAGATATGTCTTTGAATCTTCTACATTTTGTTTTGTTGCAAGGCCTGCCCCATAAAGCTTTTCCATCCTTTCATATTCCCTTTTTGCTCTTTCATAAGATGCCTTTGCTTCTTCAAGAGATGCCAACTGTGCTTGCAGTTGAACTTCTAATTCCTTTGTATCAATCTTTGCCAAAGGAGTTCCCTTCTTTACTCTTACCCATTCCGTCACATAGACCTCTTCAACTAAGCCGGGAACTTCTGCTGCAACAGCTGTCTCGTATTTTGCATTTAGGTTTCCAACCACTTCAATCTTTTCAACTATTTCTTCAAATTTTGCTTCTGTAATTTTTACATACTTTAAATTTTCTTTTAAATTCTTTTCCTTCTTTTGACAAGAAAAAAGGAATAAGAAAATAAAAATTAACAAAAAAATTTTTTTCATTTTTTCCTCCTTGAAAATCCTTCAAATAAGGTGCTTAAAGTTTTATCTAATAATTTTTTATAATCATATTTTTTTGGAAAAGCAATCTCCATTTCAGCCACACCATTGAAGACACTCATAACACAAAAAGCCATTGCTTCCCTATCCCCATCAAAAAATTCCTTATTTTCAATGGCAATATTTATCTTTTCAATTATTGTTTCATAAAAGACCTTATGAAAACTTTCAAAATTAAATTTTGGAGCACTTTTTGGTGGTCCATAAAAAATTGAATGGATGAGGCGTAAGATATCTTTTTTTTCTTTAAATTTTTCATAAATAGAAAAACATAATTCCTTCAATTGATTAGAAACCAATTTTTCTTCCCCAAAATTTTGGGAAAGAATCTTTAAAAATTCTTCCAATGTCTCTTGTAAAATTGAAAGATATATACCTTCTTTACTTTTGAAATAATAATAAAGGCAGGGCTTTGTTGTTTTTGCTTTTTCTACAATTTCCCTTACAGAAGTCCCGTTATAACCCTTCCTTGTAAAAAGAAAAATAGCTGCTTTCTTTAAATCATCTCTTATATTACTCATATCTCCTTCCTAAAATAAATAATATTACGAAAATTTTAAAAAAAAGTTTACCTACCGGTAAATAAATATTATAGCACAAAAAAATGTTATGGGGTATGGGTTTTGGGTCTTTTGAAAATGTAAATTATTTCAATTGATTGAATTTGTAAAGATTGTAGCAAGTATAATTTTCATTAAAAAATTTAAGAGCAAAAGGGATTTAAGATTATGCAAAAAAATTAATAGCCAACAAAAAGTGCTTTCAGGCAAGGAGCAGGGGCACCTCTATTGTAAATATAATCATTGTTTCC
>JBBISU010000043.1:0-16772 GCA_037441225.1 Acidobacteriota bacterium | reverse complement strand
TTAAAATACCGCTCCAGAGATAAATTTCTCCCAAATATTTAGAAGGGCTTGCTGGTGGGAAAAGAATAAGGTCTATATTTTGAGTTGGCTTAAATAAAAATTTTGCCAAATGTACTTTTTTCACTTCACCTGCTTTTATTTTTTTTCTTAAAGTTTCTTTCATTTTCTCTATTTCATCCTCTTCAGAACCCCAACTATTTGCTCTATATAAATTTTCTAAGGCATCAATAAATTTTTCTTTTTTTAAATTTTCCTTTGCTTTTGATAAATTTTCAATATACATTTCTTTATAAAAAGAATCTTTTGCTTCCTTGACCCTTTGATCTCCTTCTCCAATTTCTTCCAACTCATTTAATATTTCTCCTACCTTTTCATAATCTTTTTTTTCCCTTGAGATTCTCATCAGATTTAAAAGTTTTAAAATTTTTTCTTCCCTCTCTTTTGCTTCCTTTTTTGCCCTTTCTTCTTTTTCTTCCAGGTCTTTCTTTAATTTTTCTTCTTTTTCTTTTTTAAGCTTTTAATTTTAATGCTTTCTCTTCTTCTCTTTTTTTTCTCTCACTTTCTGCTTTTCTTTCCTCTTCTTCTTTTCTTAATCTTTCTGCTTCTTCAATCTTTACCTTCACTTGATTTATCCTTAAATCTATTTCATTTATTAAATTTTCATTTTCAATAAACTCAAAATTTTTCTTATAAAATTCCTTTGCCATATTGTAAAAATTCAAAGAATTTTCAAATTTTTTTCTTTTTCTTCTGCTTCTGCTTTATTTATGATTTCTTCTAATTCTACTTTGACAATTATTTTTACTGCATCCTTTGCTTCACTACTCTTTTCATCGATTAACTTAATGAGATTTAAATATTTTTTTCCTTCTTCAAAATTTTTTTCTTTTAGAAAATTCTTTGCCTTTTGAAGATATTTAAAACTATTATGGTATATTATTTCTGCTTTTTCTAAATTTGTAAAAACTTTTGTCTTTTCATTAAAAATTATTTTCCCATCCCAATTAAATATTTCTAAGTTATGTAAAATTATATTGTTTCCAATTTCCTCCAAAATTGATAATTTTGAATAATCATTTCTTTTTGGATTCTGGCAGAAATTGTACAAATCTTTTAAAACTAATTTAAAATTCAAATTAGATAAAGGGTTTGAAGAATCAGGAATTTTTGTGCCATTGAATTCTATTAAATAAAACTTACTTGATTTATTTTCTTTAAAGATTTCAAAAAGAATGCTTTTTTCTGGAAAGTTATTTATTTCTAAGCCAAAAGAAGGAAAAGAGTTGGATTAGCAAAAATTTTGGATTAAAAGGATAAAAAGGATAAAGAATCTAATCATAGTAATTTAATTATAGCAAAAAATTTGTTATAATTTAAAAAATAATTATCAGTAGGTTTTTATGCCATCAAAGTCCCTAAGAAAAAAAAGGTTGAGGAAGAGGTTCTTTATGAAAAACCTTTAAAAGAAGATTTTAAAGAAGAAAAGAAATCTTCCTTAGATTTAGTTTTTGTTGAAATTTCAGAACTTAAAGGATTGATTTCAAGAAATTTAAGTGAATTAGAACAAAGATTGGTTGAAAAGATAAAGGAATTGGAAGAAGAGATAAATGAGAAAAAGTTGCAATGGGAAAAGGAGAAAAGGGAAAATGAAAAACTTCAAAAAGAAATTGACCAAGAAATTAAAAAGCAAAGGGAAAGGGAAGAAGGAGAATATCAGTATCAATTGAAGTTAAAAAGGCAGAAAGAAGAGGATGAACTGGAAGTAAAATTGCAAGAAAAAAAGAAAGCTTTTGAAGAAGAAAAAGCAAAAATTCTGAAAGAATTAAAGGAAAAAGAAGAATTTTTAAATTCAAAAATAAAGGAATATGAGGAATTGAAAAAGAAAGTTGAAAGTTTTCCTTCTTTGTTAGAAGAAGAAAAGAAAAAAACAGAAGAAAAAGTTAGAAAAGAAGTAGAAGAAAATTTAAAGGTTGAAAAGATTGTAATTCAAAAGGATATTGAAAAGGAAAGGGAAATATATAAGATAACAATAAAATCCCTTGAAGAAAAGATAAAGGAACAGGATTTAAGAATAAAGAGCCTTGAAAAGGACTTGAAAGATTTGCTTGCCCAAACCCAGTCCTTTGTTTCAAAAGCAATTGAAGGGATAGCAGGTAAAAGACAGCAAGATTATTCTTCTGAAAAGAAATTGGATTAATTTTTTTTGATAAATTAAAAATTATTTTCTTTTAATCCCTGTGTGGCAATTTCTGCAAAAATTTATTGGAAATGCAACTTTGGAATGGCAGGCACCACAATACTTACCTTTTAATATGTCTTCCATATAAAAATGGGTTGTCTTTTTTTTAATATTAAAAACATCGGGATGGCAATTATTACAATTATGCCATTTTGTATGTGTTTTATGGGAGAATATAGCAGTTGGAATATTAAAAAATTCTGCTTCCAATTGCAATGTTTTATCATACTTCATAATTTTTTCAGGATCCAATTTTAAAGTGCTTTTTGGATTAATTATTCCTTTTTCAATTAACTCTGACCAATTAATATATTTATTTTCTTTACTTTTTATAGATTTTTTAAATTCATAGAATTTTTCCTTTCCCCATTCGATATCACCAGTGTGGCATTTATCACAGGTTTTTTCTTCTATCTTGAAACTAATCTCGCCATTATGGCAGGCACCACAAAAATTTCCTTCTTTATTTGTAATACAATTTATTGGATTGGCATTTCCTTTCATTTCAATTTCCAATTCAAAGTGACAAACACTACAAGTATACTTTTTCCTGTGAATCCAATGGGGGAAAATAACACTTTTTATGTTTTTTTCCTGGCTAAATTTGTTTAATATTACATTTCCGTATTTATATTCAGGGGGAACTTCTGGAAGTTTTAGGAATTTTTCAAAGTCAGAAAAAAATAAAATTAAGAGAAAGATAAAAAGCATTATTCTACTTTTTCAATATGGCACTTCTGGCAATTTACCAATGGAAAGGCAACACTCCCATGGCAGAAGCCACAATATTTGCCTTGAAATATATCAGCCATAGAATACTTTGTAAGACCCTTTTTTACACCTAAAAAAATTTCCGGATGACAACCTTCACATCCCATCCAGTCAGTGTGTTTTGTATGTGAAAAAATTATATTTGGGAGTCCTTCAACCTTTGGATTTAATTTAAAATCAACAGGCTTTTTAAATTCTGGTTTTTTAGGCATATTTAAATTTTCAATGCGATCAATTAGTTTTAATTTCCCTTCAATTTCTGCTTTTTCCCAGTCAATCTCATTTCCAAAGGAATCTTTTGGCATATTTTCTGCAAATTTTATGAAATTTTCCTTATTTTTTCCATTTTTTTCCAGGTTATGGCAATTTTTACACCTTTCTTCAAATTTTTCTTTTGAACAAGCTTCAAAGACCTTTTTATCTTTAAAATAGTATTTCCCGTTATGACAGGAACCACAATATTTCCCTTCAATATTATCTTTAGCAGTTATCTTAGTTTCATTTCCTTTCATTGCAAAACCAATGTCTATGTGGCATAAGCGACAGGTAAAATTTGCCCTGTGAGACCAATGATTAAAGGTAACAGGAGGAATTTGGAGTTTTTCTGAAAAATTATTTATTATTACTTTTCCATAATCATAAGAAGACGGTCTTTTTTTCTTAACCCCTGTTTGAAACAAAATTGGAAGAAAAACCAAAAAAGTTAAAAAAAATAAACATTTATTCTTCATATTTACCTCCCAGTTTCAATTTTAATCCTTTTTATCACTCCTGTCAAGCAAAAAACTTTAAACTTTGATATAATAAAAGAAACCTTAAAGGAGTTTTTATGGGAATGACAGGAATTGAAAAGATTTTATCTTATCATACAAATGAAAAGGTTGAGCCGGGAAAAATAGTATGGATTGAACTTGATGTAAGAACTGCAAGGGATTTTGGCGGGGCAAATGTTGTTAAAAATTTTAAAGAAAACTATCCTAATGGAAAGATAAAGGACCCTTCAAAAACCTTTTTTACTTTTGATTGTAATGTTCCTGCAAACACAATTCCTTATGCTAATAACCAAATGATTTGTAGAAACTTTGCCTTAACGCAGGGAATGAGGGTTTACGATGTAGATGCTGGCATTGGGTCTCATATCTTATTTGAAGAAAAAATTATAAAGCCAGGGGATACTGTTGTTGGGACTGATTCTCACTTGAATTTGCTTGGTGCTTTTTCTACTTTTGGTCAAGGGATGGGGGATGTGGATATTGCCTTTGCTTTTAAAACAGGAAGGACTTGGTTTGAAGTTCCAAAGTCAATGAAAATTGAACTTAAAGGAAAGTTAAGATATCTTTCCACAGCAAAGGACTTGATTTTAACAATTTTGGGAAAACTTGGCTCTGATGGTGCCCTTGATTATTCAATTGATTTTGTAGGAGAAGCAATTGAAGATTTGAAGATTGATGAAAGGATTACAATCTCTTCAATGGTTACAGAAATGGCAGGGATTATTGGGCTTTTCCCTGTCAATGGAGAGATGGAAGAATATTTTAAAGATAAAATTTTTCCAGTGGTAAATCCAGACAGAGATGCAAAATATGAAAAAGAATTTTCCTTTGATTTATCAGAAATTGTTCCATCAATTGCCCTTCCTGGTTCTCCTTCAAAAGTAGTTCCTGTAAGAGAAGTAGAAGGTGAAAAAATAAACTCTGTCTTTATTGGTTCCTGCACAAATGGAAGATATTCAGATATCCATAAAGTTGCAGAGATTTTAAAAGGTAAAAAAGTTGCAAAAGATGTGATGCTAAAAATTGTTCCAGCAACAAGAAAGGTTTGGGGAGAGCTCCTTAAATCAGGTGATTTAGAAATTTTATATAATTCAGGTGCTATTGTTTCCCATCCGGGCTGTGGTGGATGTGCCTCGGGTCAAATTGGAATGACTGGCAAAGGAGAAGTTCAGGTCTCTACATCAAATAGGAACTTTAAAGGAAAACAAGGAGATGGTGATACATATCTTGCTTCTCCCGTAATAGCTGCTTATTCTGCTTTGAAGGGAAAGATTTCTTTACCTGATTGATAAAAATATTTTTTTTTATGATTTTAATTGTTCCAATAGAAGATATTAAAATTGATTATTTAAAAGAGGCAAAGGTTTATGTAGAAAAAGTATATAAAGAAGATGTAAAAATAATAGATAAAATTCCTTTAAATAAGAATTGTTTTGATAAGAAAAGAAATCAATATAGGGCATCCTGCCTTTTAGAAAGTTCAAAGGATTTTAAAGAAGGCATAGTTGTTTATCTTTGTGATGTTGATATTTATGAAGGAAATTTAAACTTTGTATTTGGCTTGGCTGAAGGGATATTTGGCAGAAGGTGTATTGTATCAATTTTTAGATTAAAAGAATCCTTTTATGGGAAGAAAGAAAATAATGACTTGCTTTCTTTAAGAATTGGAAAAGAAATAATCCACGAGGTAGGGCATCTTAAAGGTTTAAAACATTGTCCTGATAAAAAATGTATTATGCATTTTTCAAATTCCTTATATGATACGGATTTTAAAGATTTCAGATTTTGTAAGGAATGTGAAAATAGTTTAAATAAAAGTAAATCAAATCAAAAAAATTATCATATAAATAAAATTATTCAAGGGAGGTCATTATGATGTACTATTGCCCTAATTGTAAAAAGGAGACAGAAGTTGACATTATCGAAGATGGTTTTTTTACTTATAGTCTTTCTTCCAATGGTAATTTGATAAGAGGAAATTTTTTTCCCAGTAGGCAACAAGTATGTTATTTGCATAAAATGTGGTAATGAAATCTGTGTATTTAATGAAGATATGAAGGAGAAATTAATGGAATAAAAAAATTTGAATTTTTAAATTTTAAGTTAGTAAGTAAAAGGAGTTTAAAAAATATAGGAGGGTTATTTTATGATAAGTATGGAAAAAGAGATTATTAAAGGAAAGGTTCATTTCGTATCAAAGGACAACATTGATACAGATATGATTTATCATAACAAATATCTTGCAATAACAGATATAAAAGAGATGGGGAAATATGCCTTTTCAAATTTAGAGGGCTTTTTGGATTTTCCAAAAAAAGCAAGGGAAGGGGATATTATAATTACAGGTAAAAATTTTGGTTGCGGCTCTTCAAGACAACAAGCAGTGGATTGCTTTAAATCTTTAGGAATATCTTTGATTGTTGCTGAATCCTTTGGTGCAATTTACAAAAGAAATGCCATAAATTCTGGTTTGGCTATTTTAAAATTTGAAGATATTTTAAAGAAAGAAATTGAAGATGGGGATATATGTGAATTTAATTTAATAACAGGGGAAGGGAAAAATATAACAAAAAATATAAATCTTGGAAAAGGAGAGGGCTTTTCAAAGGTTCAGTTGGATATATACAAAGCAGGAGATTTATTTAAACTTGGCTTATAGATGAAGTTTGAATATGATGTAATTATTGTTGGAGGAGGACCTTCTGGTTCCACAACTGGATATATATTAAGTAAAAATTCTATTGATGTCTTAATAATTGATAAATTTAAATTTCCAAGAGAAAAGCTTTGTGGTGGCTTGCTTTCAAATAAAGCAGTTAAAATTTTTCAAGAAATTTATAATGAAGATTTGAAACTTTTGAGAGAAAAAAATATAATAAATTTTGAAACAAATAAATATAAAATATATTGTGGGAAAAAATTTACTGGAGAATATTTTTCAAGAAATGGTTTTAATTTTGTGGAAAGGCCTGCCTTTGATAATTATTTACTTCAAAAAGCAAAAGAAGAAGGAGCAGAAATATTAGAAGGGGAAAAAGTTTTATCAGTTGATTTATGGAAAAATGAAGTCAAAACTTCTTCGGGAAAATTTTTTAAAGGAAAATATATCATAGGTACTGATGGTGTGAATAGTATAATTAGAAGAAATTTTCCAGAAAAATATTATAATCCAAAAAAATGGAAATTTAATCTGGCAATTGGCTATGAAGCATTCATTGATAGAGAAATTTTAAAAAGTGATATAAAAGATATCATTGTGTTTTTCAAATTGATAGATTATGGTTATGCCTGGATTTTTCCAAATAAAGAAAAAATTTTAGCAGGTGCAGGAGGGCTTATAAGAAAAAATAAAAATAATTTTCCAAAATGTTTTGACTTTTTATTTGAATATTTAGATTTAAAAAAAGAGGATTTAAAGGAATTAAAAATTAAAAAACATCTTTTGCCTTTTGGAAATTTTTTATCCTATCCTTTTTTTAACAATACCTTCCTTATAGGAGATGCTGCTGGTTTTGTAAATCCCTTATCAGGTGATGGCATCTATCTTGCATTAAAAAGTGCAAATATTGTAGCTGATTTTATTATTAAAAATTTAAAAAATGAAAAGAAAAATTTAGAAAATCTTTATAAAAAAAGATTTTTTAAAGATTTATATTTTGAATTATTATATTTAAAAATAATTAGAAATTTATTTTATTCCTATATTAAATATCTTCCCTTTATTCCCTTTAATTTTATTCTAAATAAATATTAAGTTAAAAAGATAAAAATTGTTTTTTTATTTTTTCAAAATTTATGGGCAGGTACCTGTTAAGTCCTTTGTTGTATTTCCACAATAATTTGAAGGTTTTGAACCATTCCTTTCGCCAAAAGAAGAAGAACCCCACAAACTTTCTGTCCCATAGCCATTTGAAGAGACAAGGATAAACCATATATTTTCATCATTTATTTGCCATATATATGGATTTGAAATATTGCAAGAAGCCCCTGATAAATTATAACTTGATAAATTGCTTAAACTTCCATATAAAATATTTACTTTATAAGGCATACATATGTCATCATAATCAATTTTGATTAAATTTCCCTCAGTATTTAATTTAATAGCATATATAGGGTTTGTACCATTTGAACCATCTGGAATTGGTAAAGCATCACTTTCAGAGCAAGATAGATTAATGCTTGAATAAGTGATTTCTATATCATCTAAATAAAAGCCCTCAAACTCTGCCCCTCCATCAGAAGAAAATCTCCATCTTATAAGGACTGTCTGTCCTGAGAAGGAAGATAAATTATGTGTATATTTTATCCAGCCAGTCAAAGAACTGTTTCCGTTTGGTCCTGTAAAGGCACCTTGTGTGGATTGAAAGCCACAAGCATTTGCTGGAGGGTCTCCTGTTTGTGAAAAAGAAGAAGGATAACCTTCTTCTGGAGTAATTGGTGTCCAGTTTTGCCCATTGTCATTTGATATTTCTACTACAACCCCATCGTATTGATATTCAATATTATAATTTATCCAATAAGACAAAGAAGAGCTTTGGCTCTCTTGAAGGTGGATCGGTGGTGTTAAAATAGATATACATTGATTGCTTTTGTAATTGTATAGGTCTTTTGAGTTGTGATAACTAAAATTTCCACCTGTTGTATGGTTTTGCTGGTTTGTAACTTTCCATTCCCCTTCTAAAAATAACTTTGCATTTGTATCTCCACCATCATCTGTCCAAATTCCATCCTGAAAACCTTCTTTCCAGGCAGTTGCTTTTAATAATACATTATTTTTCTCTTCATTTCCATTATGGGGACCATTATTTGAATTTGTTGAATCTTCAGCCCTGACAATGTAATAATTAGTTGTAAAAGGCAACACATCGTAATCAATGAAAAAATTCTGGTTTGTTGTATAAATTAGATTCTGGGCAGAGGGGATAAAATAAGGGTCTGTGGATCTATAAATATTATATTTTATTGAGGGACCCAAAGGGCAATTTGAGAAACCATAATCCCATAAGAGTTTTATATCACAGATTGGAGTATCTAAATTGTTTTTTGCTTCTTTCAAGCCATCAAAGGAGGGAAGATAAGTACAATTGCCTGTGTAAATGGCAGAAGAAGTATTTGAAAAGCCACCTTCAGAACAGCTATCACTTGCTTTAACTTTATATGTATAAGTATAACCACCTTGAACCTTTGCATCAGTATAAAAGTTTGAATTAGAAATTCCAACAAGGGTAAAATCAAAAGGTGAAGGATTTAATCCCTTTGCTCTATAAATCAAATAATACCTTGCCCAAGGGACAGCAGTCCATTCTAAATCAATTCCAGTTGTTTGATTATCTTGTGCAATTAAATTTTGAGGGCTTTCTAAGTTAGATGAGCAACTTGAATAGGTTGCAACTAATGCATATCCTTGTTTATCACTATAGTATTCATCATCAATCCCTGGAACAGATGTCCCTTTTACTTTTATTTTCCAATACCCAACTTCTGGATTTTGTATTATAACCCCTTCCACATTGTTTAAATTATCAGCTTCCCCACCAGGAACTGATGAGCCTTCATTAAAATTATTTCCTTTATATAAAACATTTGAAGGAGATAAAACCTCTAAATCAAGGTTATTTACAAGGTTTGCACCTGCAATTGTTGTTGATTCTGGATCTGTCCAGACAAGATGAATTTTTAAATCTTCTGAAGTAGAAGAAACATAAATTTCATATTCAGTAAAATCGCCTGTTTTTAAACCATTTTCATTCCTTAAATCAAAGACCCTTAAAATCCTTGAATCACCATTAAAATATAAAACATTGTCAAGATTTATCCTTCCCCATCCTTGATCAAAAGAAGGTATATTTGTTATTGGCTGATTGTTTAATAAATCAATCCCTTCCATTGGCATTGCACCATTTATAATTATAGCTTTAAGTAAAGCAGAAGAAGGGATAATTGAATTTGATAGATTTTTTTCACCTGATGGATAAAAACCATCTATAAAATACTGCCTTGCAAGAGCAGTAAGTCCTGAAATAGTTGGTGTTGCCATTGAAGTTCCATATTTTATCTTTGAAGAACAATTGTTATCTTCATTTGATAAAGTTCCAGCAGCAGAGTTTACTGCCTGTCCTGGTGCAGTTAAATCTGGCTTTAATCTTCCATCAAAGACAGGACCCCTTGAATAAGGCATTAAATTTTTTGCTTCTGATGAATCAGAACCATTTGTAGTAGCTCCAACGGAGATAACATTTTTTGCTGTTGCAGGGGTTCCAATTGAACCATCAGAAGGGCTTTGTCCCCAATTTCCCATTGCTACAACAAATAAAAAATCTTCATTTTTATAAGAAAATTCATCCATATCAAGGGCAGTGGAATCGTAAGTATTAGAAGGTGAGCTCCAAGAATTATTATGGATTCTTGCCCCTGCATTGTATGCCTGTTTAAAAATGTCTGATAAATCACCTACAAGGGAAACCAATTGACCTAAACTATTTCCTGCATCTTGTAAAATTAGTTTTGAGTTAGGTGCCATACCATCCCCTAAATCATGGCCAGCGTAAGTTGGAGTTGAAAGGTTTAAAAAATTGTCACCTAAGACAGTTCCAGAGACATGTGTTCCATGGTAGCCATAATAATTTGTGTCATAAGCTTCTGCAGAAGGCAAAAGATAGTAAGCAATAACTTTCTTTGTCATATCCAGTGTCCCTGTATCTGGTGGAGTGGGGCTTTGATAAGTTGTCTTACTCTGAGGATCTGAATTGTATCTAAAATAGCACATATCAGAATCCAGTCCAGTATCACAGACAGCAATTATCTGATTTGTTCCTGTTATTCCCTGGTTCCAAATTGTTGCAGATAAATTATAGTTTCTTTTATTTGTAGTGTCATAACTTTGGCCAACCCAAATTGAATCATCGTTTAAAACAACTTTTTCATACCAAGGAATAATTGAAAATATATCTTCAAAACCAGAAATTATGTCCAACAGTTGATTTAAATTTTTTCTATCAAATTTTAAAACAAATCTTCCTTTTTTATGATGAAAATCCATTGTAATGAATTCAATATCCTTAAATTTTTTTAAAAGAAAATTTGTAATCCCTGAAATATCTTTATTTTTTATTGAAATTACTTCCAATTTTTCAATTTTTTCATTTCTTAATATTTCAGAATCAATCTTTGCCCATTTTGGAAGGGGAAAAAGAGCCCTTAAATTTTTTATTTTTTTAATATTTTCCAAATCTTTTAGATTTAAATAAACAAGATAAGCATTATTTGGAATGTAATAAATTATCTCAACTCCATATTTTTTTAAATTTTCTTTATCTTCTTTTTCTGGTGTTTTTTTAAATTGAATTATAAAAAGCCCCTTTTGAGAAAACTCTTTCCAACTGCTTAAGCCAAAATCTTCATCTTTTGGAATTTTTTTCAAAGGGTCAAAGTTTAAGTTTTTAAACAATATCAAAGAAGGGTTATTTAAGTCATCTCTTGTGAATGAATATAAAAAATTAGAAAGAAGCAGTAAAATAATAAAAATCATCATACAACTTTATTTTAACATAATTAAAATTTTAAGATAATTTCAAATTTTAGAAAAGAATGGTATAATTATTGTATGAAAATTTTTAGAGTCGACAATAAAAGTAAAAAGAATTTTATGAAATTAAATTTATAAAAGGTTTAAAATGAATAAAGAATTAGCATATGTTTTAAAACTTTACTCTACTGCTTCTCATAAAGAATTAAATAATTATCTTGTTGGAAAATCAAAAAATACATTGATTGCAGTGTTAATTGATTTGATCACAATGTATATAAATGATAAAAATTCATCTACGATAAGGGAATTTATAACAGTTACACTATCTGGATATACTCATAAAGAAGGAAAAATCGGCTATAATGGCTTTAAGCATGACTCTTTTATTTCTGACAGAACAATAAAATGTGAAGCAAAACCTAAAAATATTGATTCTGAGGAGTTTGAAAAATTTAAAAGAGGAGAAAGGAAAAAACAGCAAGATTAAATGGAGGTGGAAATTTTACTGATTTACACCAAAAAGATTAGAAAAAGATAAAAAAGAAAAAGATTTAAATATGCTTGTGAGCGGATTTATTGATGGTAAGCTTATCTACATTATTGAATTTCCTTTTAATTTTCATACTTTTGTAATAAATTTAGAAGATAAAATAAAAAAATGGGAAAGTAAAATGAAAGGTAGCAAAAGTTTAAAAGGGCAATTTTTAAGAAGCGCTGATTTTGATTATAAAGATTATATAGAAAGTCCACACCTTAAAATTGTTTATTTAGTGAATAAATCTGAATTGTCAAAATATAGAAATTATATTGTAAAAGGGTTCTTTGAATATTTATGGAGGAATACAAAATGAACGAGGCAGAATTTTTAAATAAAATAATTCAGGGAGATACATTAACTATATTAAAAAGTATGCCAGATGAGATTGTAGATATTGGCGTAACTTCACCACCATATAATAAAGGGGAAAATAAAAAAGGTTGGCTTGTTGAAAATGTAAAGTATTCTGTTGTGTCCGATAAGTTGCCTGAAGAAAAATACCAAGAAGGTCAGATTTCTGTTTTAAATGAAATTTTTAGGGTTACAAAACCTGGTGGCTCTTTTTTTTATAATCATAAATTAAGATGGGAAAAAGGGAAAATGTTTCATCCAATGGATTGGCTTAGGAAAACAAAATGGCTTATTAGGCAGGAGATAATTTGGGATAGAATGATTGCTGGAAATATAAGGGGTTGGAGATTTTGGCAAATTGAAGAAAGAATATATTGGCTTTATAAACCAAAGGGAAAAAATTTAATAGGCGAAGAATTAAAGCCAAAACATGCCCTATTAACATCAATATGGCGATTCCCGCCTGAAACAAAAAATCCTCATCCTGCTCCTTTTCCAATAGAACTGCCAACAAGAATAATATATTCAATATTGGATGAGAAGAAAGGATTGGTAATTGACCCTTACTGTGGAAGTGGAACAACTCTTGTTTCAGCTAAAATCTTAGGCAATGACTATATAGGTATAGAAATTTCTGAAAAATACATCAAATTTGCAAAAAAAAGATTGGAAAGTTGCAAAGAAGAAAAATCTATATTAGAGGAGATAGCAAAGCATACAGTTTCAAAAACCTTTAAAGAGAGAAAAGAAAAAGGAGAATTTACTGGCAGGTTTGGTCCTTATGGTTCAAAGAAGGGTGAGGAGAAAAAAGAATTAAAATTATTTGATTTTAAGGAAGAAGATAAAAATTTCTTTAAAAAATAATTTGTTATAATAAATTAGATGAAAAGGGTTCTCGTTGGTCTTTCTGGTGGTATTGATTCATCCTTTGCCCTTTATCTTTTAAAAGAGCAGGGTTATGAAGTGATTGGTGTCTCAATGAAGATATGGGATGGAAGTGAATTATTAACTTCTAAAAAAAGGAGTGGATGTTTTGGTCCAAATGAAGAAAAAGAGATAAGAGATGCAGAAAAGGTTTGTAAAATTTTAAAGGTTCCTTTTTATGTCTTTGATTTGTCAAAGGAATACAAAAAAGAAGTTTTGGATTATGTAAAAAAAGAATACAAAACTGGTAGGACTCCAAATCCTTGTGTCCTTTGTAATAGAAAAATTAAATTTGGACTTCTTTTAAAATTTGCAAAAGAATCTGGAATAAATTTTGACTTTTTTGCAACAGGCCATTATGCAAGGATAGAAAAAAATGGGGAAAGTTATTTTCTAAAAAAAGGGATTGATGAAAAAAAGGACCAGTCATATTTTTTGTGGAAAATTAAAAAAGAACAAATTAAAAATATATTATTCCCTCTGGGAAATTGGAAAAAAGAAGAAGTTAAAAAAGAAGTAAAAAAGTTAAAATTTCCAGTTCTAAATAAACCAGAAAGCCAGGATTTTTTTGAAGGGGATTTAGGTTTTTTAATTCCTGAAACAAAAAAAGGATTTATTAAAGATTTGAAAGGGAATATATTAGGTGAACATAAAGGAATTTCTCATTATACAATTGGACAGAGGAGGGGATTGGGAATTTCTTATAAAGAACCTTTATATGTTGTAAAAATTGATCAAAGGGAAAACACAATTTTTGTTGGAACAAAGAAAGATTGCTATCAAAAAAAGTTTTCTGTAAAGGATTTAAATTGGGTATCAGTTGAAAACTCAAAAGAATTTGATTGTTTTGCAAAAATAAGATACAAACATATACCTGAAAAAGCAAAGGTTAAGGCAAAAGTCAAAGAGGCAATTGTTGAATTTGAAGAACCACAACTTTCAATTACCCCTGGGCAATCAGCTGTTTTTTATGATGGAGATATCCTTTTAGGTGGTGGTATAATAGATTTTGTCTATGAATGATATTTTAAAGGAAATTAAAAAATTAAAAGAAGAAAAAGGGGCAGTTATATTAGCCCATAATTATCAAAGGGGAGAAGTTCAGGATATTGCTGATTTTGTTGGCGATTCTTTGGAATTATCAAGGTGTGCAGCCAAAACAAATGCAAAGGTTATAATCTTTTGTGGTGTCCATTTTATGGCTGAGGTAGCAAAGATTTTAAACCCTGAAAAAAAGGTAATTTTACCTGATTTAAAGGCAGGTTGCCCCCTTGCTAATATGATTAAATTAGAAGATTTAAATAAATTAAAGGAAGAAAACCCAAGGGCAAAGGTTATATGTTATATAAATACTTCTGCTGAAATAAAGGCAAACTCTGATATATGTTGTACTTCTTCAAATGCTTTAAAAGTTGTAGAAAGAATTGATGCAGAGGAGATAATCTTTATTCCAGATATGAATTTGGGAAGTTTTGTATCAAAGAATACAAAGAAGAAAATGATAATCTGGCAGGGTTTTTGTCCAACCCATATCTGGATAAAAAAAGAAGATATTTTAAGACTTAAAGAAAAATACAGAGATGCAATTGTTATGGTACACCCAGAATGCTTACCAGATGTTGTTGAAATTGCTGATTATGTTTTATCAACAGGTGGGATGTTAAAAAAGGCAAAGGAGCTTGAAAGTAAAAGATTTATAATTGGAACTGAAAATGGAATAATCCATCGACTTAAAAAGGAAAATCCTTCAAAAGAATTTTATCCTGTCTCAAATAAGATAATTTGTCCAAATATGAAAAGAATTACACTAAAAAAAGTATTAAATTCATTAAAGAATTTAAAACCAGAAATAAATGTGGAAGAAAATATAAGAATAAAAGCAAAAGTTGCAATAGATAAAATGCTGGAGGTTGTATGAAAGAAAAATATTCTATAATATTTTCAACCTTTCCATCAAAAGAAAAAGCAAAGGAAGTTTCAAAGGTCTTAGTTGAAGAAAATTTGATTGCCTGTTCTACAATAATTCCAGCATATCTTTCAATTTACAAATGGGAAGGAAAAATTCAGGAAGATGAAGAATTTTTATGCATTTTCAAAACAAAAGAAAAAAATTATGAAAAAATAGCAAGAAGATTGAAAGAGATTCATCCTTACAAGGTTCCTGAAATTTTGATGGTTGATATAAAAAAGGGCTTGGAGGATTATTTAAATTGGATAGAAGAGTCAATTGAGGAAAAACTATGAAGATGGAAAATTTTATTGATTTTAAATTTTTTTTAAGTGAAGAAGAAAAACAAATAAAGGAGTTGGCAAGAAGCTTTGTTGAAAAGGAATTTTTGCCTATTATAAATGAATATCACAGAGAAGGAAAATTCCCAATTTCCATAATTCCAAAACTTGCAGAACTTGGCTTTTTAGGAGCACCTTTTTCTGAATACAATTTGGCAGAGCTTTCTCCAACAGAATATGGGCTTTTAATGCTTGAACTTGAAAGAGGGGATTCTGGCTTGAGATCCTTTGTATCTGTTCAAAACTCCCTTGTAATGTTTCCAATTTTAAAATGGGGCTCAAAAGAGCAAAAGGATTTTTATATTCCAAAGCTTGCAAAAGGTGAATTGATTGGTTTTTATGGTTTAACAGAACCTGACTTTGGTTCAAATCCTGCTGGTATGAGGACAAGATTGATTAAAAAAAATGGAAAGTATTATTTAAATGGTTCAAAGCTATGGATAACAAATGGAACAATTGGAAATTTAGGTGTCATCTGGGCAAAGGATGAGAAAGAAAATATAAAAGGAGTATTAGTTGAAAAAGGGATGTCTGGCTTTGAAGCAAGAGAAATAAAGGGGAAGTTTTCTTTAAGGGCATCGGATACAGCAGAATTATTTTTTGAAGGTGTTTTAATTGATGATGACCACATCCTGCCGGAGACAAATTCTTTAAAGCATCCATTGTCTTGTTTGAACGAAGCAAGGTTTGGCATTGCCTGGGGCGCAATTGGCTCTGCCCTTGCAACATCAGAGTATGCTTTAAATTATTCAAAAGAAAGGAAACAATTTAAAAACAAACCCATTGCTACACATCAAATAATTCAAGAAAAATTGTGTTTTATGGTAACTGAAATTTCAAAGGCATTTTCTTTAATGTTGCATCTATCAAAGCTTAAAGAAAAAGGGCTTCTTAAGCATTATCAAGTATCTTTAGCAAAAAGGAATAATGTAAACATTGCAAGGGAATGTGCAAAGATTTCAAGGGAAATATTAGGTGCTCAGGGAATTGTAGATGAGCATCCTGTTATAAGACATATGTTAAATTTGGAATCTGTTTATACTTATGAAGGAACAAATGATATACATACCCTTGTAGTAAGTGAATATTTGACAGGTTTTAGAGCATATAATCCACCAGAGGAAGATTAGTCAGATAAATAGAGTAGTATTGTATGGACGGAGCTTGTCCACGCCAATAATAGAGCTGAAGAGTAGCAGAGCAATTGTCCATGTCCTTTTTTCGTTGTCCGTTTTTTTTGCTGAATTATTTTAGCAATTAAAAAAGAGCAGCAGTGTGAAGGTCGCACTTGCACGACCTGTAAAATAATAATCAAAAAAAGTAGCCGCAGGTTCTTTAGAGGCTGTCCGACAATGT
>JBBISU010000042.1:0-25278 GCA_037441225.1 Acidobacteriota bacterium | reverse complement strand
AATAAACATAAAAATAGTTTAACACCTAAAAATACCTTTGTCAAGTCCAATTTATATATTCTGGGACTACTTTGCCTAATTAAAGTTTATTAGATAAAAAAAGTGCAAATCTTTGTAAAAATTTGATTGAAAAACCAATTTTTAATGAAATTTTTTCCAAAATCTTTATTATTAAAAACTATTAATCAATAAAATTGAGCAACATGGGTTAAGAACTTGTAATGCTTTATCTGAAAACTTAGGAACTGGTTTTTCCAACTCTTGAGCAAATTTAGTAGCAAAATAGTTTGTAAGAAGTAAAATATCATTTCCACGATTACGAAGGGGAGGAATTTCTATTGAAATTACATTTAAGCGGAAATAAAGATCTTCCCTAAAAAGCCCCTTGTTGACCATTGCAAAAAGATCCTTGTTAGTTGCAGCAATTACTCTTACATCAACAATTCTGGGTTTTGTTGCACCTACCATATAAACTTCTTTATCTTGAAGAACACGAAGAAGTTTTACTTGCATTGCTAAACTCATCTCACTTATCTCATCCAAAAAAATTGTTCCTCCATCTGCTGTTTGAAAAAATCCAGCCCTTGATTCCGATGCGCCAGTAAAGGCACCTTTTATATGGCCAAAAAGCTCACTTTCCAGGAGTGTCTCTGGAATACCACCGCAGTTTATTGGAACAAAGGGAGCAGATGCTTTTGGGCTACTATAATGGATTGCCCTTGCGACTAATTCTTTTCCTGTTCCACTTTCCCCCATAATTAAAACTGTTGCAGTAGTTTGAGATGCTTTTTTTATAGTTTTAAAAATTTTTTCCATAACCTCAGATTCAGAAATCAAACCAAAAGGAGCTTTTTCAAATTCAATATAAGATACTTCTTGGGATTGCCGAATTCTCAATTTTTCAAGGCTCCTGCTAACTGCTGTGAGAAGTTCTTCCTCAGTGAAGGGTTTTGGAAGATATTCAGTTGCCCCCATTTTTACTGCTTGAACTGCGCTTTCCACTGTTGCATAGCCTGTAATCATCATAACTTCTGTATTTTTTAAATTTTCTCTCACATATCTTATAAGTTCTAATCCACTAATTCCAGGCATTTTTAAATCAGTTATAACTAAATCTACTTGTGTGCTTTCCAAAAATTTGATTGCTTCTTTGACTCCAGGAACAGCAAAAACTTTATAACCCTTAGAAGAAAGATTTCTTTGAAGGACTTCTGTGGTAGTTATAGAATCATCTACTATAAGAATTTTTTCTTTATCTGATTTAATCACTGATATTTCCTCCTTGTTTTTTGTTCGATTGAGATAATGGAATTAATACTTCAAATCTGGAACCCTTTCCCGCTTCACTTTTGACATTTATTTTTCCTCCATGAGAAGTAACTATTCCATGCACAACAGATAAACCTAAACCAGTCCCCTGTCCTACTCCTTTTGTTGTAAAAAATGGTAGAAATATTTTTTTCATTATTTCTTGGCTCATTCCAATTCCTGTGTCTTCAACTACAACTGACGCAAAATTATCAACTAAACTTGTTGCTATTTTTAACTTCCCTCCATTTGGCATTGCTTGTAAAGCATTTACAATCAAATTCACAAGAACTTGATTTATTTGTGAGGGATCTGCAACAATTTCAGGGATATTTTGAGACAATGAACGAATAATAACAATTCCTTGCTTTGTACATCTTGACTCTAAAAGTGATAGTGCATTTTCTACAATACTATTTAAACTTATATTCGTTTTAACAGGACTTACTTGACGGGAAAATATCAAAAGCTTTTTTACAATTTCTCTTGCTTGAAGTGAACCTTCAATAATTTTTAAAATATCGTTTTTCCCTTGGAGAGAAAGTTTTTCATTTTTTTCAATAAGTTGGGCAAATCCTAAATATTTGCAAGGGGCTCATTTAATTCATGGGCAACTCCTGCTGCCAATTGTCCTATAGTTGCCAGCCTATCTGCGTGACGCAACTGCTCTTGTAACTTTTCTTTTTCTTCATCTACTTGCTTGCGCTCAATAATCAGTGCTATTTGCCTTGCAAGAGCATCTATCAAATTCCTTTCTTCTTTAAGAAAGGGACCCTCATCACTTTTTGTTTTTTCTTCACTATAACTTACTTTTATAAAACCTCTCTTCAAACCATCAATTATAATATCTGCCTTTTGTTCTGAAACTCCTTCTTTAAAATCTTTTGTATAAAAATTCATGTCATCTATTGATATCACTGCTGAAGTTATTTTAGGATACTGCCAGGCAGGTGGCAATACATTTACAATGTTTTGCATTAGTTCAGAAAAAGATTGATTTTCATTTTCTGCAATCTTGGATACACTATATAAGCAAGTAAGTTCTTTAACTCTTTCACTTAATGCATGTTTTGCACGGTGGTTGGCAATTGCAATTCCTAAAATATTGGATAAACCCTCGTAAAATTGAAAGTCATCAATTTTAAAATAATCTTTTTTCTCTTTAATTAAAGTAATTATCCCAATATCATTTTCATCAATTAGAAAAGGATTTAAAATCCAAGATTTGTTTTTGATATTAAATTTAATTTCTTTAGTAATACTGCCTATGGGTTTGAGTTTAATTGCTCCTTTAAACATTTTAATACAAATATTTTTAATATTATATATCCAATCGATGTCAGATTCTTCATTTTCATCAATGAGTTCTAAGGGATATATATCTTCTGAAAAAATATTTTTAATGTTAAATGAGTTATATATATTTAGAACATATTCCGTTCTCTAATAGCCATATCTCAATAATCTCACAGTTAGAAAAATCCAAGAGAAGTTTTATCACATTTTCTAAAAATTCTCTTCGCATCATTTTTTTGTTGCCCAATTCTAAAATTTTAAATGAAAGATTTTGAAAACAATAAATCTTTTCAAGCCACTGCCTTGCTGATTTTTTATCTCTTTGAGGCTTTAATGTTATTTTATCCATCCTCTTATGATTTTTTGGTTTATTTCTTAACATAAATTTATATTTAGAAAATTATAGCAATTTATTAAAGAAAAATCAAATTTCTCTGAAAATTATTATGATATGAGTAAGGGGCTTAAAAGCCCCTTACTCAAAAAATAAAATGTTTTACACTAATCCTTGATCAATCATTGCATCTGCAACTTTTAAAAAGCCAGCAATGTTTGCACCATTTACATAATTTCCTGGGGTTCCAAATTGTTCTGCTGTTTCCAGGCAGGTTTTATGGATTGCTTTCATTATACTATGAAGTTTTGCATCTACTTCTTCTCTTGTCCATTGCATCCTCAAACTATTTTGAGACATCTCTAAACCAGAAGTTGCCACTCCTCCTGCATTAGCAGCTTTTCCTGGTCCATAAAGAATTTTTTCATTTAGGAAAATTTCAATTGCTTCTGGGGTTGACGGCATATTTGCTCCTTCTGCAACTACATAAACCCCATTCTTTATAAGATTTCTTGCATCTTTTTCGTTTATTTCATTTTGTGTTGCACTTGGAAATGCACAATGTGCTTTATGATCCCAGAGAGGATTATAATCCATATCAGGTGTAAATGGAAAATATTTTGCTTTTTTATATTTTTCTGCATATTCTTTTATTCTTCCACGCCTATTATTTTTTAAATCCATTACAAATGCCAATTTTTTGTTATCAATGCCTTCTTCATCAAGTATGTAGCCATTAGAATCAGAGAGGGTTATTGCTTTTCCGCCGAGTTGATTTATTTTTTCAACGGTATATTGTGCTACATTACCACTACCAGAAACTAAACAAATTTTCCCTTCTAATGTTTCTCCTTTTGTTGCAAGCATTTCTTGAGCAAAATATACAACACCATAACCAGTTGCTTCTGGCCTTATTAGAGATCCACCCCAGTTTAGCCCTTTTCCTGTCAAAACTCCAGTAAATTCATTTTTCAATCTCTTGTACTGCCCAAATAGAAACCCAATCTCCCTTGTACCTACTCCAATATCTCCAGCAGGAACATCAGTATCGGGCCCTATATGCCTAAATAGCTCATTCATAAAACTTTGACAAAATTTCATAACTTCATTGTCGCTTTTTCCTTTTGGGTCAAAATCAGAGCCTCCTTTTCCACCACCCATTGGAAGAGTAGTAAGAGCATTTTTAAAAACTTGTTCAAAAGCCAAAAATTTTAAAATCCCAAGGTTGACAGAGGGATGGAAACGCAGTCCTCCTTTATAAGGACCAATTGCACTGTTCATTTCAATCCTAAAGCCTCTATTTACTTGAACTTCTCCTTTGTCATCAAGCCAAGGCACTCTAAACATAATAACTCTTTCTGGTTCAATAATTCTTTCCAAAATCTTAAATTTTCTGTACTTAGGATACTTTTCAAAAACTAATTCAAGAGATTCTGCTACTTCCTGGACTGCTTGATGGAATTCTGATTCTGCAGGATTTTTGGCTTTTACTTCTGCCATAAGATCTGAAACAAAACTTGACATATGATACCTCCTAATAATTTATTTTAGTTTTTTGACTTAAAATTTTACTACAATAATTTATATGTGTCAAATGATGTTGATACATAATATCCCCAAATGAGATATATTTTCTCTTATTAAATTAATTATTATTATTAAAAAGGGGAATATTGCCCCATTATATTAAATATTTATAATGAAAAAGCTTTTGTATTAAAAATTTATTTTAATATCACCTCTTTGATCTGTTCTTAAAATTAAAATTTTATTTTCCTTTAAAATTTCAATTGTTTCTTTTGAAGGGTGATTATAAGGATTTCTTTTCCCAACTGATATTATTCCAACCTTTGGTTTTAAACAATCCAAAAATTTATGAGAAACAGAGCCCCTTCCACCATGATGCCCCACTGAAAAATAATATGTTTTTTCATTTAAGTATTTTAAAATCTCTTCCCCAGTATCTGAGGAGGCATCTGAAATAATTAAAAAACCCTTATCTTTTGAACTAATTTGAAGAATACAGGATGCTTCATTTTCATTTTTATAATATTTTTCCTCTGGACTTAAAACTTCAAAATTTAATTTTTTTGTTTTAAAAGATTTTCCTTTTTTGAGCAAAAAAACTTTTACTCTTTTTTTCTTTGCCAGTTCTGTCAATTTTTCATATTCCTTTGAAAATTTTTCAGGAAAAGCAATGCCACCAACAGGAATTGTATCAATTATTTTGGATGCCCATCTGTCATGGTCTTCATCTGGATGTGTCAGTACCAAAAGGTTTAAATATTGAACATTTTCCTTTAAAAGAGAAGGAAGGAGCCATCCAAAATAAGACCTCTTTCCAGTATCAATTAAAATATTTTCAAAATTGTCCTTTATCAAAATTGACAAGCCCTGCCCAACATTAAAAAAAACAATCTCATCTTTTTCTTTAAAATTTAAGAAGTTTAAAAATAATATAAAAATTAACAAAAAAAATAAAATTTTACCAATCTTTTCTCTCCTTTTTTCCATAACATAAATTGAAATTAAATAATAAAAGATAACAAAAATTAAAGGAATGAAAGGAATAAAAGTTCCCCACCAGAGAAAATTTTTTGTCCCCTGGATTAATTCAAAAAAAAGAAATGAGAAACCATCAAAAATTTTTAAAATAAATGGGAAAGGGAATAAAATTAAAATTGGTGAAAAGAAAAGGAAAACTGATAAAAAGGGAATGAGAATTGGATTTAAAATAATTGCCTGCCAATTTAATATTCCAAAACTATAAATTAAAAAGGGCTGGATGAATAATTGAACATAAATTGAAGAAAATAAAATTGATTTTAATTTATTTTTAAATAAAGGCGTTGTTTTTATTAAAATATAAGTTGAAAGATAAGATAAAAAAAAGCCAGCTGTTAAGATATTATTTGGTGAAATTAAACCATTTAAAGGAATAGATAAGTATAATGTCTTTTCAAAACCAATTGGTTTATGGATTAAAAGAAAAAAGAAATAAAGGGAAAGCATAAGAGCTGCCCTCAAAACTGGTGCTCTAAAACCACAAAAAGAAGAAAAAAATAAAAGAAAAAGAATTGTTAAAATATAAATAATTTGGGGAGGCACTTTAAGTAATCGTAAAAAAATTAAAAAATAAAGGGCAAATATTCCAATGTGCAAACCAGAAATACTTAAAATATGAACAACTCCTGCCATTTGAAATACTTCAAAAAAATCTTCCATCTCCTGACTAAAGCGGGCAAAGATTAAAGAATTTGCAAAGGGTTTAAAATTTGGATAGGAAGCAAAAATTTTTTTTGTTTTTTCATAAAGTTTTTGATTTAAATTTGCTGGAAAATAAATAATTTTATTAAATATACTTGTTTTTTTTATTTCAATCTGGCTCAAATCCTTTATTTTTAAATAAAATTTATATTTATTTGAAAAGGGCTTTTGAGATTTTTCAAATAAAATCCTTTCAGCTCTTACCTCAATTTTACTCCCTATTGGTGGCAATTTCCCTTCAAAGTTTTGTAAATTTATTGGAGCAATTCCATAATTTTTCCATTTTACAATTAATGAAATACCATACTCACTTTCATAAGGAAAACTTATAACCTTTCCTTCAAATTTATCAAACTCTTTTTGAGGTATATAACTTATAATAGAACTTTTACAAACTAAAGCAATTAAAAAAAAGAATAAAAGATTTCTAAATTTTGGTTTTATAAAAAAAAATAAAATAAATGAAAAATAAAAGTAAAAAGGAAGGGAATTTTCAACTGGAAAAATCAAAAATACAATAAAAAATAAAAAAATTTCCTTCATAAAAGAAGGGAAAGGGTTGGAATATTTTTTTCCTTTTTTATATTCTCAAAAATAACCATTTTAATCAAAGAATTTTTTGCAATTGTTGGTAGTGCTTTTACCTCCTCACTTAAATTTTCTTCTATTTTCTTCTTTAATTTTTCTTTTTCGTCCTTTTCAATTTTATTATAATAATTTTCAATTATCTTTTCTTCAATTTTTTTCAAATTATCTTCAATTTCATCTAAATTATCTAATTTTTTTAACTCTTCAATTTTCTTTATAAAATTTTTTTCTTGCTTTTTAAATTCTTCTTTTTCCTTGAAAAATTCTTTTAAAACCTCTATATTTTTATCAAGAGATGAAGTTATATCAATTTGTATCCCTTCACTATGCCAGCTCCTTCCTACCCTCATTTTTTCTTCTTTGAAAAGTTCCTCTATTTTTTGAGTACAATATTTTATTGTATTAACTTTTTTTTCAGGGTTTTTTTCCTTTAATTTTTCAAAAACCTCTTCAATTCCTTTTTTTATAATCTTTAAAGGAATCTCCCTTTTAAACCAAAATAAAATAATTTGAACATCTTCAGAAGATAAAATAAAAGGGGTTCCCCTCTTTTCAATGAATTTATCTTCAATTTCTCTTAAATATTTTTTAAACTTTTTTTCGTCATACATTTTTTAAATATATAAAATATAAACCCCATAAGGTCAGTTCTGTCTCAACATTTGTAATCAAAGGTATATCTTTTGAAATAATCTCTGAATAACCACCTGTTGCTACAATATATGGGAAAGGACCTTTTTCTTTTATCAGCCGTTGAAGAATCCCCTCAATCAATCCAATAAAGCCATAATAAATTCCACTTTGAATGCTATGAATTGTATTTTTTCCAATAATTGAAGGTGGTTTTTTAAACTCAACCAAAGGCAAAAGGGAGGTCTTTTTAAAAAGATTTTCTAAAGACATTGAAATCCCGGGGCATATAAGCCCACCTAAATATTCTCCTTTTTCAGAGACAACATCAAATGTTATAGCAGTTCCAAAATCCACAACAATCCCAGGAAAACCATATTTTTCCTTTAAAGCAACTGCATTTACAATCCTATCAACTCCAACTTCTGATGGGTATTCATAAAGTATTGGAACACCTGTCTTAACCCCTGGTTTTACTTTTAAAACATCTTTTATATTTAGATTATTTAATGCTTTAATTATTAAATCATCCTTTGAAGGTACAACACTCCCAAGGGAAGCAGAAAATTTCCCTTTATAATTTTTTAAAATATTTTCAATTAAAATTTGCCATTCATCAACTGTTTCATATTTATGGGTTGAAAAACGAAAAATAGAAGATAGTTTACCTTCAATAATTATTCCAAAACAAGTGTTTGTATTTCCTACATCAATTGCAAGATGTTTCATTTTATAACCATTTCATCTTCTGTGTGTTTCTTTAAAATGTTTTCAACTAACTCTTTTATTTTAACTTTTTCTTCTTCCTTTGGAAGACCCTTTGCTAAAACTATTGGGAAATATTCTAATTTACAATTTGCCAAAATATTTTTTACTTGTTCTTCAATCCTTTGCCCCCAGGAATAAGAAGATATTAAACCAAAGTATCTCGTCTTAGGCCTTAAAGCATTTATAAAAGAAAGAAGAAAAGATATATTTGGATGGGGATTTGCTAAAAAAACAGGTGTTCCAACTATAAGGGTTGCTGCTTCTACAAGTGCCATTGCAAGTTCACCAATATCACATTTTGTAGCATTAAAAACTTTATAAGGAATTTGAAAGTCAACAAGAAAACTTTCCAATGTTTTTATAGCTTCCAGGATAGAATGGTGCATTGTAACATATAAAATTACAACCTCATTTTTTACCTTTTCCGATACCCATTCTTCATATGCCTTTATTATAAAATCTGGATTTTTATAAATTACTCCATGGCTTGGAGCAATTAAACCAATATCCATTGTTTTTAAAAGTTTTAAATGTTTTAAAATTGAAACTCTATAAGGCATCATTATTTCAGAATAATATCTCTTTGCACTAACTTTTATAATTTCATCACCTGAAGAAAAAATTTCACCTGTGGCAATGTGGCTTGCAAGAAAATCACAAGGAAATAAAATTTTATCTTCAATAAGATAAGTTACCATCGTTTCAGGCCAATGCACCCAAGGGGTTAAAAAAAATTTTAATGTTTTATTTCCTAAGGAAATTGTTTCCTGATCTTTTATAACAATAAATTTTTCCTCTGGCACTAAAAGCAAATCCTTTAAAAAATTTTTGCATTTTTCATTTGTTACTACCTTTGCCATTGGATAAAGAGAAAGGACATCAGGAATTGCCCCTGAATGGTCTTGTTCTGCATGGTTTGAAATTAAATAATCAATTTTTTCAAGTTTTAAACCCTTTAAATTATTTAAAAAAATTTCTTTTTTTGATGGATCCACAGCATCAATTAGAGCAATCTTTTCTCCTTTAATTACATAAGAATTATATGAAGTTCCTTGAGGAAGTGGAATTATTTCATCAAAAAGTTCCCTGTCCCAGTCCTGAACTCCAACATAATAAACAGAATCAATAATCTTAAATGTTCCCATAAAAAACCTCCTTTCTTTAATTTTACCTTTTTTTTAAAACCAATTCAATGAATGTAAAATTTCAATTTTTTATGTTATAATAAAGTGAGGAGGTAAAAATGAAAATTAAATCTTTATTTTTCGTTTTTTTTCTTTTATTAACTTCAACTATTCTTTATTGTACAGAATCTTTTTGGGCTTACTCAGTATTTTTAAAAGGAAAAGTTAAATATAAAACTGCTGGAGCAAATGATTTTATTGACATCAAACTTGGCGATATTCTTTATGAGGGAGATACAGTTTTGCTGGAAGAAAATTCAAAGGCATCATTTCTTTTAAGTGATGGCAGCCTCAAAGTATTAGAAGGAAAGGGAACTTTTGTAATAAAAAAAGAAAAAGAAGGCACAAAACCCTCCCTTAAGACCATTGCTGAAAATTTTTCAAAATCCATTACAAAAAAAGAAGGGAAAAATCCAATGCTAAAACATTTTGCTGGATTGAGAGGTGTAGAGACAAAAATGGCTTTAATGCCAAATAAGACAAAAGTTTATCCTAAATCTGTTGTATTGAGATGGTTACCTGTTAAGAATGTTGAAAGCTTTTTTGTTGTTTTAATGGATTCAGATGGTTCAATATATGAGGCAACTTCTGATAAAAATTATTTAAATATTCCTGATGAAAAGATTTTACCTAATAAAACTTATTGGTGGGAAGTAAAAGACTTAAAAGAAAAGGAAGCAATTAATTCTCTTGGAATTGGAAGTTTTTCAACGCTTTCTCCAAAAGAAGCAGAAGAGGTTAAGAAATTAGAGACAGATTTATATAAAGCAAAGGAAGTTTTAAAAGATAACAACAAAATATCAATTTTATTTCTTCTTTACCAAATATATAGACAATATGGGATGGATTCTGATGCTCTTTTTACAATTCAAAAAATAGTTCAAGAAGATAAAGAAAATTTAGAATTATTAGAGATAAGAAAAGAGCTTTGCAAAGAGTTAGGGATAAGTGAAAAAGATTTAGAACTTTTTTAAATATTTAAAAATTGGAATTTTTAAAAAGCAGGAGTGGGAAAAAGTTCTTAACTTATTTACTCCATTTATTTTTTTCAATTTTTATAGCAATTTTTACATTTCTTTTTTGCAAAACTCCATTGGGGGAGATTATTGATCTGCGCTCACAGGATTTGAGATTTAAAGTAAGAGGAGAAACAAAGCCAGAAGAAGAAATTTTAATTATAAAAATAGATGAAAAGACCTTTGATGAATTAAAAATAAAATACCCTTTCCCTCCTATTTATTATGCAGAACTTGTGAAAAAACTTACACAAGCAGGTGCCTCAATAATTGCCTTTGATCTTCTTTATTCAGAACCTTCAAGGGAGTGTAATCCACCAAATCAGGATTTAATTTTGGCAGAAGAGATGAAAAAAGCAAATAATGTAATTTGGGCAATACAGTTAGATGAAAAGGATAAGCCAAAATTTCCAATAGAGGTAATAAAGAATTCATCTCTTGGTTTAGGTTATATAAACTTGCCAGAAGAAAGGGATGGAATTATCAGAAAGGTTTGCTTATCAAGAGGTAACACTAATTCCTTTGCAGCAGAAATTGTTAAAAATTATGCAGGTTTTCTCCCTGAAAAGTTTAAAACAGAAAAACCAATGCTTATAAATTTTAAAGGTGGTGAAAATACTTATTCTTCAATTTCTTTTTCAGATATTATCAAAGGTGAAGTCGATACCTCAAAATTTAGAGGAAAAATATGTTTAGTGGGGGCTACATTTGCTGCATCCCATGACCTCTATCCAACAGTTTTTCATGACCCTTCAAAATCTAATGTTCCTGGCATTGAAATACATGCCAACATAATAGGAAATATATTAAGAGGAAATTTTTTGAAAGAAATACCTTTAAAAAATATACTTCCCTTTATTTTTATTTCAATTATTTTAATGGAAACCATTATTTACTTTGGAAATCCTTTAATTGGAATAATTCTTTGGATTTTTTTTATAATTTTATGGATTTTTTTTAGTTTTTTTTATTTTTTTAAAGGCACTTCAACTCCTTTTATTATCCCAGTTTTTATAATTTCATCATCTTTTTGGGGTGGTATATTTTTAAAATATCTGGAAGAAAGAAAAAGAAAAAAAGAAATCCAAAATTTATTTTCTTCTTATGTAGATTCAGATGTTGTGAAATGGCTTCTAAAAAACCCTGAAGCAGTTAATTTTGAAGGGGTAAAGAAAAAAGTTACAATTTTATATACAGATATCGAGGATTTTACTTCAATAACAGAAAAAATGGAGCCAAATTTGCTTGTAAAACATCTCAATTATTATTTTGAAAATTTGACAAGGATTGGTATGGCAAGAGGAGGGATGGTTGACAAATTTATAGGGGATGCTATTATGATGGTCTTTGGCTTTCCAAAAGAAGATGAAAAACATTCTTTAAATGCCCTTTTTTCAGCAAAAGAAATGCTTGAATTCTTAGAAAATATGAATAAAGAATGGATTGAAAAAAATTTGCCAACATTAAAGACAAGAATAGGGATAGCAACAGGGGAAGTTTTAATTGGAAACATAGGAGGGGAGAAAAGAAAATCCTTTACTGCAATTGGAGATGCTGCTAATTTGGCTTCAAGGCTTGAGGAAGCAAATAAGATTTATGGCACAAGGGTTTTAATTTCAGAAGAAACAGCAAAGGAAGTTTCTCAGTATTTTCAATTTAAAGAAATAAGAGATGTTCAAATAAGAGGATATTCTAAACCTTTAAAAATATACAGCCCAATTTTTGATTTTCAAAAAAACAAGGAGGTTTAAAATGAAAAATTTAATATTCTTATTCCTCTCTTTATTTTTTTGTCTATTTACTTTTTGTAAAGATACTGGAATAGTAGTAGAAGAAGTTAAAAAAAATGGAGCAGGAGAAAGGGCTGGGATAAAAGAAGGAGATCTTTTAATTTCCTGGGAAAGCATTACAAAGGAAGGGAAAGGTGAATTTAAATCAATCTTTGATTTTTATTATTTCAAAGTGGAAGAGTTTCCTCGCGGAGAATTTACAATAAAAGGAATAAGAAATAGAAAAAAAATTTCTTTTAAACTATCAGGAGCAAAAATTGGAATTAAAGTTTGTCCAAATTTTTATGATTTAGATAAATATAAAAAAGCAATTGATTTAATTAAAAATAAAGATCTTGGAAAAGGGATGATGATTTTAAAAGAAATAGCAATTAGTTATGAAAAAAAAGGTGATATGGAAAAGTGCTGTTGGATATATTTAAAGCTTAGTGAAATTTTAAAAGAGTATAATAATTATAAAGAAAGAATAAAATTTATTGAAGAAGCATTGAGCAGGGCTGAAAAAATAAACAATTCTGTTGCAAAAATTGAAATCTTAATAGAAATGGGAGAAGTTTATGAAGAATTAAACTATTTTAAAGAAGCAAAAGAATCCTATGAAAAGGCAGGAGAGATTGTCAAAAAGAAATTTGGAGAAAAACTTTTCCTTGTTTTAATATTTAATAATTTAGGAATTGTGGATTGGAAATTAGGGAATTTGAGTTCTGCAGAAGAATATCTTAAAAGGTCTTTAAAAATTGCTGAGAATATTCCAATTGAGAGCCTTGAAGTTGGAAAAAGTTTGAATGTATTAGGTATTATTGCCCATGAAAAAGGTGATTTTAACATTGCTGAGGATTATTATCAAAGGGCATTAAAAATTAGAGAAAAGTTTGCACCTGATAGCCTTGAGGTTGCTTCAAGCTTAAATAATTTGGGGCTTCTTGCTTGGAATAGAGGTAATTTAATATTGGCTGAGGAATATCATAAAAAAGCATTAAATATTAGGGAAAATCTTAACCCTAATAGCCTGGATGTTGCTACAAGCTTTAATAATCTTGGAAATGTATTTTATGATAAAGGGGATTTGATATCTGCTGAAGAATATTATAAGAAAGCTTTGGAAATTAGAGAAAATATTATGTCAGAAAGCATTGATGTTGCAGTAAGCCTTAATAATTTGGGAATTGTGGCGAGAAGAAAAGGCGATTTAAAAACTGCAGAAGATTATTATAAAAAAGCATTAAACATATACGAAAAAATAACACCAGAAAATCTTTATACTGCACAAATTTTAACAAACTTAGGCACTGTTGCTTTTGATAAAGGAGACCTAAAATCAGCAGAAGAATATTTTAAAAGGGCTTTAAAAATTAGAGAAGAACTTGCACCTGATAGCCTTGATGTTGCGGAAAGTTTTAACAATTTGGGTGCAATTTTTTGGAGTTTAGGAAATTTATCTTTTGCAGAAGAATATTTTAAAAAAGCATTAAAAATTAGAGAAAAGCTTGCACCTGATAGTATTGATGTTGCAAAAAGTTTAAACAATTTAGGTGTTGTTTCTCATGAAAGAGGTAACTTTGTACTTGCTGAAGAATATTATAAAAGATCTTTAAAAATTAGAGAAAAGCTTGCACCTGATAGCCTTGATGTTGCTTCAAGTTTAAATAATTTGGGACTTGTTGCATATGATAGAGGAGATTTAGTATCAGCAGAAAAATATCACAAAAGGGCATTAACCATTAGAGAAAAAATTGCACCTGAAAGCCTTGAAGTTGCTTCAAGCTTTAATAATTTAGGGGAAGTTGCCTATGATAAAGGTGACTTGAAAATTGCTGAAGAATATTTTAAAAAAGCTTTAAAAATTCAAGAAAAAATTGCCCCTAAAAGCCTTGATGTTGCATATAGTTTTAGTAATTTAGGAATTGTTGCTCGGGATATAAGAGATTTTAAGACCGCTGAGGATTATTACAAAAATGCTTTAAAAATTTATGAGAATACTGCACCTGAAAATATTAATGTTGCACATAGTTTAATTAATTTAGGAGATGTTGCTTGTGATAAAGGCGATTTAACATCTGCTGAAGAATACTATGAAAAAGCTTTAAAAATTATAGAATTGCTTGCTGCTGGAAGTAAATTAGAATCTGAAGTACTTCATAATTTAGGAATTTTAATGAAAAAAAAGAAGCAACCTGATAAAGCATTAATTTATCTAAGAAAAGCAGTTGATTCAATAGAAAAACAAATGGAAAAATTGGGAGGTAGAAAAGAATTGAAGGAAAGATTTTCTGCAAAGTATGCCAATTACTACCGCGATTTAATTGAGCTTGAATTAGGATTTAAAAATAAAGAAGAAGCTTTAAATTTAACTGAAAGATACCGTTCAAGAATTCTCCTTGAAATGATAGCAGAAAGGGACTTTGACTTTAAAAAAGATGCCCCTGAAGAACTTTTATTAGAGCAAAAAAGAATTATTTTTGAATATAATAAACTACAAGAAGAAATCTTGACTCTTAGCCCCGAAAGAGATCCAGAGGCAATTGAAGGATTATTGAACAATATGGAAGAGTTGAGAAAAAAACAAAAGGAAATAGAAGAGCAAATAAAGATATCTTCCCCAAAACTTGCTTCTTTAAAATATCCTAAACCGCTAAATTTAAAAAGTATTTTATCATTACTGGATAATAAGGAACTTTTTTTATCATACCTAATTTCTGAAAAAAAAATATACCTTTTTTCAATTTTAAAATTAAAAACTTCTTACAAATTTGAAGTTTATGAAATTAGTATTGATAAGAAGAAAATTATTCAAGAAATAAATTTTTTGCGATATCTTTTAAGAGATCCTTTAAGTGATAAAAAGTTGTTAGAAAAAAAAGCAGAAAATCTTTATCGTATTCTTTTAAAACCTGCAAAAAGAGAGATCAAAAAAGCTAAAGTTTTAATAATTTGTCCTGATGGACCTCTACATTACTTGCCCTTTTCTGTAATTAAAATATCAAAGGATAAATATTTGGTTGAAGAAAAAGCAATAATAAATGTAAGTTCTGGAACAGTTCTTTCAGAGATAAGAAATATTGAAAGCAATATAATAGATAGCATAATTGCCTTTGGAAATCCATTATATCCAAAGGGAGATAAAAAAAGTTATGATCCTTTTGTATTGGCAGTTGTAAAAAGAGAATTATCACCTCTTCCTAAAACAAAGGAAGAAGTAGAAGAAATAGAAAAACTTTATAAGCCCTATGCAAAGGTTTATACTGAAGAAAAAGCAATTGAAGAAAATGCAAAGGCAATTGGAAAAGAGATAAAGTATTTGCACTTTGCTTGTCATGGAATACTTGATGAAAGATTTCCTTTGAATTCGGGCTTAGCTTTAACTATACCTGAAAAATTAGAAGAAGGAAAAGAAAATGGGTTACTTCAAGCATGGGAGGTTTTTGAGGATATAAGGATAAAAGCAGATTTAGTAGCATTGTCAGCTTGTGAGACAGGATTGGGAGAAGAGATGGGAGGTGAAGGGCTTATAGGACTTACAAGGGCATTTCAATATGCAGGAGCAAAGACAATTTTATCTACCCTTTGGAGCGTCTTTGATGAAAGTACAGCAATTTTAATGAGAAACTTTTATTCTAATTTAAAGGCAGGAAAAGGAAAGGCAGAAGCATTGAGAGTTTCACAAACAGAAATGATAAAATCAAAGAATTATTTTCATCCTTTTTATTGGGCAGGATTTGTGCTAAATGGAGATTGGAAATAAAATTTTAGCATATACTTAAAATAAGGCTTGACAAATATATAAAAAAGAATTAAACTTTAATGATAAAAGAATATTTAGGAGGTTTAAATGCCAAGAATAAAAAAGAAATTTGAATCCAGATACAATGGAATAGGAGAAATATTGGAAAAGAATAAGGATAAAAATGAAATTACTCTTACTTTTAAAGAAATTGAGAAGAAGGTTGGAAAACTTCCATTCTCTGCAAAAAAATTCCATACCTGGTGGGCAAATAACAGAACACCAAAAGCACCTTGCAGGCATAGCAGGGTTTGGCTTTCAAAGGGTTATTTGGTTAAATCTGTTAATCTAAAAAAGGGAGAGGTTTCTTTTATTAAAGCAAAAAAAATAAAGAAAGTTCTCTCTCGGGCAGAAGCAATTTTGAAAGCAGCAAATAAATTATATTCAGAAGGGAAAAAGAGTTTTACAAGGAGAGATATAGTATTTGCTATTGCTCACCTTTTTCCAAAGGCTAATTTTAAAATAACTTCTGTTGATTCAGCAATCCAAGCAATGAAAAAAGGTTCAAATAGTTCGGGGCTTGTAGGAAAAGAGTGGCGAGATACATTGAAACATTTAAAAAGAGGTTATTTTACTTTAACAGAAAAAGGAAAAACAATAAAAAAATAAATAATATTTTTTTTAAAAGTTTTACTAAATTTGCAAATTTGGTAAAATTATTAAATGCTCTTCATATTATTTTTGCTTTTTCAATTTTCCGAGACAATAGAAGTAAATTATGTTTTATTTAATGTTAAGGTTTATAATAAAGATAAAAATCCTGTAATTGGATTGAAAAAAAATGATTTTGAATTATACATTGATTTAAACCCTGTAAAAATTGAACATTTCTCCCTTTTATCTACTGAACCCCAATCTATTTTAATTATGCTGGATTCCTCTGGAAGTATGGGGTTAGGTGATTTATGGAAAAAGGCAAAAATTATATTAAAAGAAATTGAAAAAAATTTAAAAGAAAAGGATGAAGTTGGATTATTTATATTTCAAAGTGATTCTTACAGATTAATAAAAAGTTTTGAGGAAAAAGGAAATTTAATTGATTTTTTAAGTGAAATAAAGCCCTGGGGAAAAACCGCTCTTTATGATTCTTTATATTATTCTTCTGTTTATTTTAAAAAAGCAAAAAATAAAGATAAGAGGATTATTTTAATAACTGATACACATGACAATTTTTCAAAAGAAAAGCCCGAAAAGGTTGTAAATTCATTGATAAAGACATCTTATCCCTGCCATATTTTTGCTGTAAAACAAACAGAATTAGAGCCCCTTGAAATTGATTTTTTAAAAATTCTTTCAAAATATACAAATGGAAGCTTACATATAATACTAAATGATGAAGATATTTTAAAAGAAGTTGAAAAATGTTTTGAAAGTTTTTCAAAAGAATATTTAATTGGATTTGCACCTGACCCAAAAAGTATGGTAAAATATCATACTGTATTGATTTCAACCAAAAAAGGTTTTAAGGTTGAAACAAGGAAAGGATATTATGGCAAGATGCCAAAAAAATAAAAGGGGGTTTATATGAAGAAATATTTTTTGTTATTTTTTGTTGTTGTTTTTTTAATGGCTTGTGCAACAAAAAAATATGTAAATGAAGAGTTAGAAAAAGCAAATAAGGATACCTCTCAAAGGATTGAAAATGTCCAAAAGGACTTAGAACAGGCACAAGAAGAAATTCAAACACTTCACCAAAAAGATGCTGAAATTGAAGCAGAAATTGCAAAATTGTCTGATACATCAAGAGAAGCAATGGAAAGGGCACTGGAAGCAAAGAAGCTGGCAGAAGGTAAATTTTTATATGAAGTCATTTTAAGTGATGACAAAGTTCACTTTGGTTTAAACAAATATGAGTTGTCCTTAGAAGCACAAGCAGCCCTTGATGCTTTCGCACAAGTTTTGAAAAATCAAAACAAAAATGTTTACATTGAGATCCAGGGACATACAGATGATTTAGGTTCAGAAGATTATAACTATAAATTAGGCTTAAAAAGAGCAGAAGAAGTCAAATTTTATTTGAATAAAGAGCATGGAATTCCCTTGCACAGAATGGAAGTAATTTCTTATGGTGAAACAAAGCCATTAGTTCCAAATACGGATAAAGAAAGTAGAGAAAAAAATAGAAGGGTTGTCTTAGTTGTAATGGAGTAAAGTGCACAAAATAGTTATTGCTGATGATTCTCAAAGTTTATTGAAAATATATAAGGAGTATTTAAAAGACCTTCCTGTTGAAATAACTTTTGCAAAAGATGGTGCAGATGCAATAAAGAAGACCTGGAAGCACAAACCTTCCTTGGTTATATTGGATCTTGAAATGCCAGAGATGTCAGGAGCAGAATGTACAAGATTGATAAAACAAGATCCTACTCAAAAAAATACGCCAATTGCTATTGTTACAAAACATATATCTCAAAAGGATTTGGAAATAATGTATCAATCCGGTTGTGATGAAATCATAGCAAAACCCTTTGAAAAAGAACAATTAGTTAACTTAGTTAAAAGGTATTTAAAGATTTGACTTAGTATAAAAATTATTATACCATTTTGGCAAAAAAATTGCTTCCAATAGTTGTTTTGTATTAAAGGTTTGTGGATATTTTACTATTATTCCCATATACTCATAGGCAGAATCTATAAAAAAAGAAGGGGTTGAAGGAAAGTTTAAGCTTAATAAATAATAAGGTATTAGATGGATTGGCTCCTTTGAAAGGGTTTCTATAAAAATATATAGGTTTAATATATCAGGATTTAAAGAAAACTCTTCAAAGGAATTTCTTAAATCTTCGGGAATTTCAATTGATAATTCTTTAAATGGAACAGGAAAAGAAAAACATCTACTTCTTATAGTTGGGAGAAGAAGATTTGGCTGAGAAGTCAAGAGTATAATATGAGTAAAATCCATTGGTTCTTCTAAGATTTTTAAAAAAGCATTTGATGCAGGCACATTTAATTGATGTGCTTTTATTAAAACAAAAAAACGGGAATTGGCTTCAAAAGGTGATTTTTGTGCCTCTTCCCTCAACTGTCTTATTTGATCAATCAAAATTTGGGTTTTGGCTGCTTTTATCTCAAAATAATCTGGGTGGTTTAGGTTTTTTAAGTGGTAGCACATAAGGCAGTTGCAATTTTCTTCACCATTTTTTTCACAGAAATGTTGTCTTGCAATTTCTCTTGCTTCTTCTATTCCACCCTCTGGATCTTGTGTTATCAAAATAATTGAAGGGGGAAGTTTTTTTTGCCTTGCCTTTTCTTTTAATGTATCAAAGATCTTTCTTTCAAACATCTTAATACTTTTTGAAAAATTTCTTCCCTTTTTTCTCTTGCATTTATTAAAATTATTCTTTCTTTTTCTTCTCTTGCAATCTCAAGAAAGCCACATCTCACTTTTTTATGAAAAGAAATATCTTCACCTTCAAACCTATCCTTTACCTTTCCTTTTAATCTTTTAAAACCTTCTTCTATATCTAAATCAAAAAGAAAAGTTAAAAGGGGATAAAAATTAAAACAAACCAAATTAAAAATTTCCTTTATCCATTTTATATCAACGCCCCTTCCATAACCTTGATATGCAATTGTTGAATCAATGAACCTATCGCATAAAACAATTTTTTCTTTTTCTAAAGCTGGGATTATCTTTTGAATTAAAAGTTCTCTTCTGGAAACCATCATTAAAAGTGTCTCAGTAATTGAATCAATTTTTAAATCCTTTTCTTTTAAAAGAATTTTCCTGATTTTTTCACCTAAAAAAGTTCCACCTGGTTCTCTTAAAGAAATAAAATCTATATTGTTTTTTTTAAAATAATTTGAAAGTTTTTTTATTTGTGTTGATTTTCCTGCCCCTTCCACTCCCTCAAAGGTTATAAAGTACGCCATTTAGGTGTCTTTAAAAAAGTTATAAGAGCCATTAATAAAAAAATGATATCTCTTATAATTTCTTTATAAGATATAATTTCTTCACCTTTTCCAAAGCAACCGCAATTTACATTAATTCCCCTTATCCAAGCAGACAGGATTGCAATTATGAAAATCATCATTAAAACCAAAGAACCAAAAGAAACTGCTTTTAACCTAAATCCAAAAATTAAAAAAACCCCTATGAGTAATTCTACATAAGGTAAACAAATTGCCATTAAGTTTACTAAAAAAACTGGAAGGATTCTGTAATTATTTATGGCATCGGCAAATTCATCAGGTCTTAAAATTTTTGGAACTGCTGCATATATAAAAATAATTCCAAGACCGATTCTAATTAAATTCAATAATATATTTTTAAATTTCACTGAGATACCTCTACAGGAAGGTTTTCTGAAACCCATGCCTCCCATCCACCAAAAAATACATAAATTTCATGAAAACCTTCTTTGTATAATTTTTTTGCTAAGGAGTGGGAAAGGTCACATTCTTCACCAGCACAATAGATAACAAGAGCTGGTTTTGTTTTAAGTTTATCCTTTACCTTTGGATAATGCTTCTCAAATTCCTCCCAGGATAAATTTATTGCACCCTTTATATGTCCTTTTTTATATTGAACTTCTGTTCGGGAATCAACAAAAAGATACTCCCCCATCTCCCACATTGTTTTAGCAGTATCTACATCTATTTCCATAAAATCTGGAATAGAGGAATCTTCAATCTTTGGAGGAGGTGGTTTTCTTATGTAATCTATTTTATTTGGATGAAACAAATTTATCACCAAGCCAAAAATAGAGGCAACTATTCCCCAGAAAATCATTTCACCAATATAGTTCTTGTAAATCATAAAGCGTTATTATATTAAATTTACGGGTAAATATCAAATTTTGTTTATCAATTTAGGAAAGAAAATCTCATCAATTTTTATTTGAAAATTCTTTTCCCCAATCAATTTTTGCAGTAAATTGCATCACCAAAAATAAAGTTAAAATGCTTAAAATGGTAATTGTCAAACCAGTGTACCCTTCAAGAAAAAAGGCATAAGAAAAGAGTACCAGATAAACAAATTGTGATAAACCTACCTCAAAAAAAGCAAAGGAAGGCCCAACAACAATCTTCATATAAGATACTACAAGAAATATTGAAACTATTGAAGATATTAAAAATGCTAAATGGACATCAATATGATCTACCAAATATGCCATAAGTAAATGAAAACTAAAAAAGGCACAAGAAATAAAGAAATAATTCATTGGGTGGATTTTTATTTTTTTCAGAGTTGTAATTATAAACATTAAAAAAAAGAAAAAGAATAAGGATACAGGTGCAAAAAAACTAATCTTGCTGACAAAGGGACCCGGATTTATTTTCTTTGGCATTTCCATTCCAATTTGAATACCCGAAATTAAATTTTTATACTGCCAGATAAGATCCCATCCTCCTTTTATTTTTTCTTTTTGTGTAGGTGAAATACTATTTTCTAAAAAATTTATTTTATCGAAATTTGTCTCCATTGTCAGTTTAAAATCTTTTATTTGTGAAACATTTTCTCCAAAAATGTACCACCACTCATCCATCCCTTGAGATATATAAGAAATCTCAATTTCTTTCCTCTCACCAGGATTAAAACTTATTTTTTTCAAAATATTTCCTGAACTTGCTTGAATTTCAGAAATTTTTTCCCCATTTATAAGAAAATTAAAATCATCGTATATCCCTTGGGCTGTTGGAAATTTAAAATTAAAACATATTTCTTTGTTTTCATTAAATTTGTTCGAAATCCAGTATTTTGCTAAATATGAAACTTTATATGTCGAATACCAAAGAAGCCCTTTTTTTCTATGTTCCAGTTTAAGTTTTACAAAAATATCACTCTTATCAATCAGCAAAGGAAAATTACTTTTATCTTCAATTTTTTCTATAATTGTCTCATTTTCTTTAACTTTTTTTAGTTCTCTTTCTTTTTTAATTTCATAAAATACTTCTGGTGCTTGTTGCTTTTGGACACTTCCCCACAATTGCCCAACCATTCCCTTCAGTATTGAATCTTTTTGATAGGTTCTAAAACCCATTGCACCACCTAATATAATCCAGGCAATTGTAGTACATATAAATATAAAAACCAGGGAAGCAATTTGTTTTAACATATTTCTTCTCCTTTGATATTTTCCATCTAAATTTTTATACGAATGTCTTCATTTTTTTGTTAAAATTCCAAAATATTTTTATTTAAATAAAATATAATAAAAGGGTTTTATAAAAAAACTTAAAAAACTTCCAGAGATCACTTTTCTTCCAAAAAATTTAACCAATCTATTCAATGATTCAGTAAATAAAAGAATAGCAAAGATTGATAAAAAGAAATCAAATAGATAAAATTTTAAAAATAATATTTTTGCAACTCTTGAAGCAAAAATAACTGAAGAAAATAAAGAGGCTGACAAAGAAACTAATTTTAGTATATTTTTTTGGTTCAGACCTTCCATATCTTTCAATTTCTTCTTGATATTCCTTTGGAAGAAATCCCCAGAGAATAGAAAAAACAAAAGATGAATCAGATTTGCTGTTATATTTTTTTTCTTTTTCAAGATTTGTCTCTGGACAATCAAATGTCCTTTTTGAAAAATTATAAATAAAAATATTTTATTTCTTTATTTTACTGCCTATAAAATAATTTTCACCATTAAACTTTATTCCTCCCCACTCTTCCCAGTGTTTTTTTTCATAAGGTGTTTCAACAATCAATCCATCCAAAATTTCTTTAAAATAATCCTCTTGAAAAACACTCTTTTCTTTTTTTAATTTTAAATTTAAAAATGAAAAAAATAAACTCCCAACTGGTTCACTTGAAGCAATGTTATAAAATAATCTCAGCAAACCTTCTATACAACCAATTATACAAATAAAAAACAAAAATTTTGGAATTTTTAAAATAAATATCCCTGTTTGAAGACCAGAAATAGAAACAATAATATTCAAAACCAATAAAGAAAAACAAAACAAAAATTCAAAAAGAGAAGACCAGAATGTTGCCTTATGTGGCACAAGTCCAATTTTTTCTTCCAACTTATTTTGATAATTTTCTGGAAGGAAACCTAAAAATATTTGAAGAGACCAGGCAATTTTTTCTGCTTTTTCTTTCTTCTTTTCTTTTATAAAACTTTCTATAAAATTTTTTTCTTTTTCCTCATTCCATTCAACAATTGTTCTAATAGTAAAAGAATCATCCCATTCTTCCAGAACATAAAAATGCTTTCCTTCTTTAACATAATGGTGCACTATTTCGTACAACTCTTCCCCAATTTTTACTGCTGTGCCTGGATGTGGAGAATGCAACTGATCTCTTTTTTTTCTCACATAAAATTCTGGATTTGCAAAGGGAAGAATAATTTCTTTTTTCATTTATTCAAATCATAACATTTATTATAATTTTTATTTTAAAATTTAAATAAAGATTTAAATGTTTTTCAAGAATCCCAAAAAATGGAACCTAAAAAGGTATTGCTTGCTTAATTCTAAAATTAAAATTTAAAAAAAGTATTTTTATTCACAGGCATTTGTCAACTCCTGCGTGAAGCACTCAATTGCTGAATTGACTTGTCTTTATGTATTTGATGATTCCTTTCCATAAGAACCTTCTTCTATTCCATTGTTCCCTACTGAAACAAAATAATAAAAGCTTGATGGAGGAGGATCGCCCGGGTCAATTGTTGCACTTCCCGATTTTCCGATACTGCATACATTATTCGTCCAGTCAAGTGCCCCCGCTATCGCTCCCTGACCCCAATAGACAGAATGATCTAAGGAGCAATTTGCAGGAGTGTAGTTTATAACAACAGAAGTTCCGCTTCCTTTTGAGATTGTAATAGGATTAGAAGAGCCACCCACTTCAGAAGGAGGTCTTAAATTAAATGTTGCAACGCAGTTTTTGTTTCCGTCCATCAGAACCTCTCCCTGTGAATTGCAATCGCAGCTGAAGCCGGCAAAAACAAAGGTGCTGTCTTCTATTGCAGTAAGTGTAACAAGGGTGCTTGTTGGGAAATCCGCACTGCAGGAAATTCTGCAGTTAATTCCAACAGGGCTTGATGTTACCGTTTTGCTTCCTGTTCCTGCCTTGTTTACTGTGAGTGTATGGGTTGGATTGTAATACTGCCTCACGGATTCAATGATCGAGGTGCTACCGTTAAAATATCCTCCATAGACCATTCCCCTCGCCATGGTTTACCTGTTCTAATTGAAGGGCAGTGAAAGCCCTGTCATCTGCCAGCCCCCTGTTATCCGAACTGCCTGACCCAGATCTGTCCATGTAATCATGTCCGGGGATTCTTCAAAGTAGACATTGTGGACCTCCGGAGAGGATTGGCTTCTCATCCAGTTTACAGTTGACCCATCTGATGCTACAGTCAGATTCTGTATAGCCGCCTCATCACCAGAGATACGGGCAATGTGGTTCTTCGTCTGACAGCCTATGGTTGTAAATCCACCGCCTACTACGATCTTTCCGTCTGACTGGATGGCTATGGAATTATTATAGTAATTTGCATCCAGATAGAATGTTGTATCAACTGTCCCATCTGCATTGAGCCGCGCAATTTTGTTTCTCGTCTGTCCGCCTACGATTGTAAAGGTGCCGCCAATTTGTAATTGAAAACATTATTTTTTAAAAAAAGGGGTGGGATTGAAAAAATTAAAATATACTTTAAAGGAGAAAGAGGATAAAATAGAAGTTTCAAAAAATGAAAAAAATAAATTAACCTAAATAAAAAAGCAAATACTAATATTTCAAGATTTTATATATTACCCAGGCGCAATTTATATTAAGGTTCATTTTGCGAAGTTTGCTCTTAGGCCATGAGGATTATGTAGTCATTAGATCTAATGACTCAAAGCAATTTTATAAATATTCTGGAAAAGGAAAGTTTAATATGGGTACCTTTTATGCTACACATATAAAAGGAGATTTGGCAATTATTGAACTTTATGCGCCTGGGAAGCAAGGTGGATTTGGTTTTGTAATTGATTCCTATGGCAGAGGTTATACAAATGAAGAATATTATGCCCAACCAGAAGCAATTTGTGGCTCAACAGATTGGAAAAATGCAAAGTGTTATAGTGGGACATATTATGACAGGGCAAAAGCTGTTATAAGATTGCATATAGGTCCTTATATTGCCTGCACTGGATGGCTTGTTGGATGTGAAGGACATCTTTTAACAAATAACCATTGCATTTCAAGTCAATCAGAAGCAAACAATACTGAGTATGAGTTTATGGGTGAAGGAGAAACTTGCAACACAAACTGCGATACCTGGATGGGGTGTCCAGGAGAAATTTGGTCTGGCGCACCAAAAATTGCAATTTTGTATCTTTGAGTTGGAATGCTGTCGCTGGAGCAAGTGGCTAT
>JBBISU010000041.1:0-25862 GCA_037441225.1 Acidobacteriota bacterium | reverse complement strand
CAGCCGTTATATGAAATTCCGAACCCCGCCTTTAAAATGAGGAAATGTTTAAAGTTGAATCCAATTGAAAATTAGGAGGAATAAAAATATGACCAAAAAATATTTATTTTTGCTTTGAATAGTTTGTTTAGTAGTTATGATTGTTGTTGGTGTCAATTATGCTCAGAATTTTTCTCATTTGAGACGTCAACAACAAAAATCATCTGCTCCTACTGCAAATGAAGGCTTGGATATTTACCCGAATACTTATTGGTCTCACATCAATCTACCGAATCTAACCGGCCAGGAAAAACTAAAACTGGCAGTTGAAAATAAGAAACAATGCCAGCGCTTTGTCAATTTAATTAATAAGCAAGCCCGAACATTATCCAAGAATTTGGAAGATTATATTAAAAACTGGCTGGCAGGCAATGCATCAGCCAAACTGCCAAAGGGATTGCTTCCTCCATACATAGACGATGAAAAAACCAAAACTGGACGCTTAAAAAGCCAGACGAGATAGATCCCAGTGAACAATGGTTAGTTATTCCTGCTCATGCGATAGATCCTGAATATAAAAAGTTATATATGTTAGGCACCGACCCTCATGTAACCTATTTAAAACTTATCTTTGTTGCTCCTGTAGGCAGCAAATTATTAATAGAGGGTGATTTTCCTCATGCGCGGTTCATGGATTTTGAAATTCTTCAACCATTAGATCCGGAGCATCCTGCATCCGGCCAGATCGGTTGTTCTCCAGAAGTACCGATTGTGGATGTAGATATTGAGCCTGATCCTGGATCCGTTAATCCTTTCCGGATAGGCGCTAATCGGAATGCCATTAACCGACACTACCACTTGACCTTTAATCTTGAAATTGGAAACGCTGTAGCTTTAAATCCTAAAGCAATGCAATCTCCGCAGTTTCGGGCACCGGGTAATGTCCGCACAGGTGGACCCTTTGGGTTTGCTGGAGCCTGGGGTTATAATGTTTTTACCCCTTCTATTCTTTGGATGAGGATTTATGTGCCAGATAAAGGCACTGGCGTTTTAGGCGGAGTCAATTTTCCCAAGGCCGTCCTGCAGTTGCCTTCAGGAGAAAAATTTTGGCTCCAAGCAGATTTTTCTCTCGCCAAAGAAAGGCAGAATACCCAAGTGCCAGCGGGCTATGAAGCGCCCAAAGAGCCATATCCTCTTATGGGTCCGCAATTGGGATGGTTTAAAATATTTGATCTTGCTTTGATCAGGGCAGAAGAAAATGGCTATTCTCACTCTAAACCTTACGGCTATAAGCCAACCGACTCTACCAAGAACAAAATTCGTCAGTTTCTCTCGCTGATATTTAATCGTGGGTATGAAAATTCGCACCCCGGCGATTATGAAAGTAGCGCAACAATTTGCAACTATATTTCTTATCTGACCCGCCCTTTCCAGTTAGGACCGGGTAAGGTTTATGTCATTTCGGGTAAAATGCCAACCACACCTAAAACTATTAATGGCATTCCAGTAATGGAAAAGGCGGAGGCCCGTTACTGGTCAATTTCTCAATACACTCACGGAGAAAATGATGCTTATAACACAGCAGTTAACCATGGCAGTTTATTTGATGAAGAAATAACCTTAAATGAAAACAATGAATATATTATCGTTTATTCTTTACCTGAAGAGAGACCAAAAAATGCCATTGCTGCCAACGGAGTTACCTGGGCTAATTGGGGTCCACGTTCAAGGCAAACTCTCACAATTCGCTGGATGAGCATTATGCCGGAATGGTACCTGCCTCAATATGCGCCAAGTGAAATCAATCTGCCATGGGAAACCACCGCTTGGTCAGCTGAAAATTATGATTCCTCTCTGGTGGGAGAAAATAAACCGGGGAAAATGGGGCCTTATCATCCTGTAATTCACTATTTAACTAAGGAACAATTTGAGGCTCTTGGCAACCGGAAATTAAAACCTCAAGATATTCCGGAATGGCGTCAGCTCTTACGCCGGCTATAAAAAATATAGTTGTTAAATAAGTTAAGGATAAGATATGAGCAAGATACTTAAAATTGATAGAGCGTTGTATGAAGTTGATGATAAAACGAAAACTTATCATTACTATGGTAGAAATCCAAAGTGGCAGGAATTAAATCCGGCAGAGAATGAAAAAAATAAAAAATTAATTGATGGATATACGCGTATATTCCCTGATGGAAGGCAAAAAGTATTCCACTATAAGGAAAACAAGGAAGGCTGTTTTTGCAAAACAGGTAAGATTAAAGCAGAGAAACAAAAATTTACAGAAGAAAATCTCTTTCCTGAATGCTATGGGTGGAATGAATGGTTTTCTACTTGCAATCATAAATCATATAACTGTTGCACCTGTGGAAGAAAACAATGTTTACTTCACTGGCCTTATCCAATGAAAACAGAATCCGAAGCGATTCATTTTTTGAAAGGGGCAGAAGTAACAACTGGTAAAAAGTGTTTTGTTAGGCATGTTAAAATCGGCAAATTTGAAAAATGGAAAATATTTACCAGTGAAGAAGATTACAAAATCTATATTGAAACTAGAAAACATAAAAGATAGGAGTAAAATATGGCGAAAAATTGTTTGGGCGGAGTTCGGAAATCTGCGGTTGCTTCGCAACCTTGCCCTTCGGGTCATATAACAGCGGATATAAAGGGAAATCAAAGATTTCCCAAAATTGCCCTCTCACCAACTTCTTTTATCCCCCAACCGCCGGGTACAATGCCCCTGATAAAATATAAAAAGAAAAATCTTGGACCAAGATAATAAAATTACAAGCATCACTGCTATTTTACTGGTAAGTCAAAGAAGAATTTGAGGGAATAAATGAGTTTAACTCTTGTATGACAGATTCCTTGCTCTGATATAATACATAAAACTACATTTCTTTCTAAATAATATGCCCCCTTTTAAAATACATTCTTTTTCTCACCCTTTCCCCTTTAATCTTCTATCACCTAAAATGCAAAAGTCCAATGTGTTATGGAATTCTGCAAATTTAAACCAAAGTTTTTATTGATTTTATGTTTGCCCATATTTTTATAAAATGCTATATTAAAATGATGAAGAGATTGAAGATTTATATAAATGGAATAATTCAAGGGGTTGGGATGAGGCCCTTTGTTTATAACCTTGCAAATAGTTTGAATTTAAAGGGTTTTGTTCAAAATACAATTGACGGGTTAAATATTGAAGTTGAAGGTGAAGAAGAAAATTTAAAAATATTTATTGAAAGATTAAAAAAGGAAAAACCAGCTATTTCTTATATTTTTAGATTTGAGTATTGGGAAGTTGAAATAAAAGGTTACAATTCCTTTGAAATAATTAAAAGCAAAGAAAAAGGAGACATCCAGACATATATTTTGCCTGACCTTGCTACCTGTAAATTTTGTCTTGAAGATATTTTTGATGAAAAAAACAGAAGGTACAGATATCCTTTTACAAATTGCACTTTATGTGGTCCAAGGTTTTCAATAATTCAAAAACTGCCTTATGATAGAAAAAACACTACTATGAAAGAATTTAAAATGTGCAAAAAGTGTCAAGAAGAATATGATAATCCTTCAGATAGAAGGTTCCATGCCCAGCCAAATGCCTGCCCTGAATGTGGGCCAAGATTATTTTTTTATTCAAAAACTGGAGAACTAATTTTCGAAGGAGAAGAAGCATTACAAGAAACAGAAAATTTAATTAAAAAAGGAAAGATAGTTGGAATAAAAGGGCTTGGTGGTTTCCATATTGTTTGCGATGCAAAAAATGATAAAGCAGTTGCTCTTTTAAGGGAAAGAAAGGGAAGGCAGGAAAAACCTTTTGCTTTAATGTATCCATCAGTTGAAAAAATAAAAGAAGATTGTTTTTTATCAGAAAAGGAAGAAGAAATATTAAAAAGCCCACAAGCACCAATTATTTTAATTAAATCAAAAAAGGACTTTTGTATCTCTCCACTTGTTGCACCACATAACAAATATCTTGGAGTAATGCTTCCATATACACCCTTACACCACATTTTATTAAAAGATTTAAATTTTCCCATAGTTGCAACAAGTGGTAATTTATCAGAAGAACCAATTATAAAGGATGAAAAAATTGCCCTTAAAAGATTAAAAGATTTATGTGATAGCTTTTTAGTTCATAATAGAAAAATTGAAAGGCATATAGACGATTCAATTGTAAGGGTTATGGGTGGGAAAGAAGTTGTTTTAAGAAGAGCAAGGGGATATGTGCCTTTTCCATTTATAACAGAGAAAAAAAACAATTCTGTTGGTTTTGGTGGCTTTTTAAAAGCAAATTTATCTTTTCAAAAAGGCAAGAATATATTTGTTTCCCAACACATTGGTGATTTGGAAACAGAGAGTTCTTTTGAAGTTTATAAAAAAATATTTAAGGATTTTAGAGATTTATTTAAAATTAAACTAAAAATTGGCTCTCATGATTTACACCCCGATTTTCCTTCAACAAATTTTGCAAATTCACAAAAGTTAAAACTTTTGCCTTTACAACACCATATATCCCATTTATTTTCCTGTATGGAAGACAATGGAATAAAACCACCTTTTCTTGGAGCAATCTGGGACGGAACAGGATTAGGAGAAGATAAAAATATATGGGGAGGAGAATTTTTTATTTTAGATGAAAATTTTAAAATAAAAAGATTTGCTCACTTTTTACCTTTCCATTTAATTGGGGGTGAGGCAGCAATCAAAGAACCAAAAAGGATTGCTCTTTCATTACTATATAGTGTTTTAGGGGATGGTGTTTTCAAATATATGGATCTGCCTCCTTTGAGAAGTTTTAAAGAAGAAGAATTGAATTTATTATTAAATATGCTTAAAAAAAATATAAATTGTCCCCTAACTACAAGTGCAGGAAGATTATTTGATGGTATCTCTTCACTTTCAGGAATAAGGCATAAGATTAGTTATGAAGGGCAGGCAGCAATGGAATTGGAATTTTCAATAAGAGAAAAAAAGGATGAGAAATCATATGAATTTTTCTTTAAAAGAGAAGAAAATGGTGGCTCTGTATATGTTATAAGTTGGGAGAATATTATTTTATCAATTATACAGGATATTATAAACAAAAAACCCATTGGGATAATTTCATATAAATTTCACTTGACAATGGCAGAAATTATAAAAGAAATTGCAAAAATTTCAAAGATGGAAAAGGTTGTTTTGTCAGGTGGCTGTTTTCAAAATTTATTTTTGCTTGAAAAAGCAAAAGAAATTCTTGAAGGGGAAGGTTTTTTTGTTTATTTTAATCAAAGGATTCCACCAAATGATGGAGGAATTTCCTTTGGTCAAGTTGTTGCACTAAACTACCTCTAAACTTTTTTTGGTTCTGCTGAGGCAAATATCCATCTTTCACAAAAAGAAGGAATAAAAATCTTTTTAAAAGAAATATTTTTAAAATATTTAGGCAAGAATCTATTCAAAATTTGCTGGCTTATTTTATCTGATTCAGCAGCACATTGAAAAGTAACCAACCCTTCTTGCTTCAAATTTTTATTTATTCTAAAAAAAAACAGTTTTTAAGAATTTAATCCTTTCTGTTTTGGAAAGAGCTTCAGGATACATTGTTAAATCATAAATAATTCCATATTTTTCCCTTAAATTTTGCAAAAGTTTATCAATTTTTTGGGAAGTGGAACTTAAGGTAAAAATATCTATTGAAGTATGGGAAGCCTCTGGATATGTATGGATCGAGACATTGGATTCGCCAATTATTGCCACAACAGTTGCTCCAATTGGATTAAACTGATATCCATCTATTTTTATTAGATTTATTCCAGATTTTGAATTGCTTCTTTCAATATTTTTTCCAAAATATTTTTATTATTTAAATATTTTTTGCTACAATTTATAAACTCTGCAATATAAAGGATTCCCAGTGGTTTCATAGAAGTTAAATTATATTATATTTTTCCCATAAAATTTAAAAAATACCTCGGGGAATTTGAAAAAACATTTATTTTGTTATATTATAATAAATTATTTTTAGGAGAATTTATGTGCCTTGCAATACCAGGACAGATTAAAGAAATAGACGATAAAGGAGAATTTGAAAAAATGGGAAAGGTGTCCTTTGCTGGAATTTTAAAGGATGTAAACTTAGCTTTTGTTCCAGAAGCAAAGGTTGGTGATTGGTGTCTTGTTCATACAGGTATGGCAATAAGTATTATCTCAGAAGAAGAGGCAATGGAAACATTAAAATATTTTAAAGAAATTGAAGATTTGGAAAATGAAATATATAAGTGAATTCAGGGAAGAAAAATTAGTTCAAAAGGTTCTAAAAGAAATTAAAGCAATAGTTAAAAGTAATTGGAACATAATGGAGGTTTGTGGAGGACAAACCCATAATTTTTTAAAATTTGGAATAGAAGAAATGCTTCCAAAAAATATAAATCTTTTACATGGTCCTGGTTGTCCTGTCTGTGTAACAGATGTGGAATTTATTGAAAAGGCACTTTATCTTGCTTCCCAAAAGGATATAATTTTTTGCAGTTATGGAGATATGTTGAGGGTTCCAGGTATAAAGGATGATTTGTTTCAAAAAAAAGCAGAAGGGGGGGATGTAAGGCAGGTTTTATCTCCTATGGATTGTATTAAAATTGCAAAGGAAAATCCAAAAAAGGAAGTTGTATTTTTTGCAATTGGTTTTGAGACAACTGCTCCTGGAAATGCTTTGGCAATTTTAAAAGCAAGACAAGAAAATATTAAAAACTTTTCTGTGCTCTCTTCAATGGTAAGGGTTCCACCTGCTATAAAGGTTTTACTTTCTTCTCCTTTTGTTAAAATAAATGGTTTTTTAGCAGCAGGTCATGTATGTACAGTTATGGGTTATGAAGAATATATACCAATATCAAAAGAATATAAAGTTCCAATTGTTGTAACGGGCTTTGAACCTTTTGATTTACTTTATGGAATTTTAATTTGTTTAAAACTCTTAGAAGAAGGAAAAGCAGAAGTTGAAAATGCTTATAAAAGATCAGTTAAAAAGGAAGGGAACTTGGAAGCAAAAAAGATAATTAAAAAAGTTTATGACATTGTAGATAGAAAGTGGAGAGGGATAGGAGTTATAAAAGAAAGTGGTTTTGGGATAAAAGAAGAATTTTCTTTCTTTGATGCTGAAAAAAAATTTAATTTAAAAAATTTTAAGTCAGAAGAAAAAACAAAATGTATAGCAGGGCTTGTTTTGCAAGGGATAAAGAAGCCAGATGAATGTCGCCTATTTTTAAACCCTTGTACACCAGAAAATCCTTTGGGGGCTACTATGGTTTCATCAGAAGGAGCCTGCCAGGCATTTTATTTATATAAAGCATATGAAAAAAAAGAATAATATAAACTTATCCTGCCCTGCTCCAAAGAAAGAATATCCAAACATAATTTTGGCACATGGTGGAGGTGGAAAACTCACACAGGAACTAATAAAAAATTTATTTTTTCCAAAATTTAAAAATGAATTTTTAGAGCCCCTATCGGATAGTGCCATCTTAAATTTAAAAGATATTAAAATTGCTTTCACAACTGATGGATATGTTGTAAACCCTTACTTTTTTCCAGGTGGAGATATAGGTAAACTTTCAATCTTTGGAACTGTAAATGATTTGGCTGTTTCAGGTGCAAAACCCTTATATATTTCTGCTTCATTCATAATTGAAGAGGGCTTTAAAATGGAGGATTTGGAAAAAATTGTAAATTCAATGAAAGCAGCAGCTAAGGAAGCAAATATTTTACTTGTTACAGGAGATACAAAGGTTGTAGAAAAAGGAAAGGGGGATGGAATATTTATTTCAACTTCTGGAATAGGGCTCTTATCAATTGAACCACCACCAAGTGCAAAAGATATAAAACCAAAGGATTGCATAATTTTAAATGGAGATATTGGAAGGCATGGGATGGCTGTCTTATCAAAGAGGGAAGGTTTTTCAATTGAAGGAAACATATTATCTGACTGCGCAAACCTTTCAAAGATAATTTTAAAACTTATAGAAGAAAAGATTGAAATTCATTGTATGAGGGATTTAACAAGGGGGGGGCTTGCCACTTGCTTGATTGAACTGGCAAAAAGTTCTAAATTTAATTTTTTAATTGAAGAAAATAAAATTCCAATAAAAGAAGAAGTTTTGGGTTTTTGTGAAATTTTGGGCTTTGATCCTTTATATGTAGCAAATGAAGGGAAGTTTGTTTGTTTCGTGCCAGAGAAGGAATGTCAGAAAGCAATTGAAATTATGAAAAATTTTGAAGAAGGAAAAGATGCCATTTGCATTGGCTATGTAGAAGAAAAAAAGGACGGAAATGTCATTTTGCAACCCTACAAAGGAGCAAGGAGAATTTTATCTCTTCTTTCTGGGGAACAACTTCCAAGGATTTGCTAAAATCATTTGTATACTCTGGAATTATTAGAAACTATTGACTTTTAATATCCTTAAAAATTATTAAAAATATATTGAAAAAATGTTCATATTTATATCTAATTTGAATTAAATCATCTTTTATTTTAAAATAATTTTATGATTAAAATAGATGATTTTTCAAAGGAAGAGCTATTTTTTTGGTTAAACGATGCTTCAAAACTCTGGCTTGCCCATGACGGCTTATGGTTTCAAGAAGTTGAAAAGAAATTTGGGATTGAATTTGCTATTGAACTGGATAAAAATGCCTGGGAATATTTTTCACCTATAGAAGCAAAAAGGATTATGGAAAGGTTAAATCTTCCAAAAAATTCAGGGCTCACTGGGCTTGCAAAGGCATTAAAAGCACGACTTTATACAATTTTAAATGAAGATGAAATTGAATTAAAAGAAAATAGATTAATTTATACTATGAAAAATTGCAGGGTACAAGAGGCAAGGGAAAGAAAGAAATTAAAACCTTTTCCTTGCAAAGAAGTTGGAATTATTGAATACTCAACCTTTGCAAAAACAATTGATGAAAGGATAAAAACAAAGTGTCTCTTTTGCCCACCTGATGAAAAAAATCATTCTGGCTGGTGCTCCTGGCTCTTTGAAATTTAATGAAAATAAAGGTAAAAGGAGAAGATTTTATTGTTGAAGAAAGGATAAATTTGCCTTTTAAAAAAGGCGGAAAGTTTAAAATTTATCTCTTAGAAAAAAAAGGTTATAACACTGTTGACGCTCTTTTAAAGATTTCTAAATTTTTCAATATCCCTTATAAATATTTTTCTTATGCAGGTAAAAAAGACAGATATGGCTTAACAAGGCAATATATATCAATTGAAGGTCAAAAAATTGATGATATTGAAGGGAAAAATTTTTCATTAATATATTTAGGCGAATCTGAAAGAAATATAGGTCCTGACCTCTTAGAAGGAAATGATTTTAAAATAACTGTAAGGGACATAGAAAAAAAATATGAAATTTTAGAGGAAATTGAAGAAGTTAAAAACCATGGCTTTGTAAACTATTTTGATGACCAGAGGTTTGGTAGTTTTTCAAAAGAGGGTTTTATTGCAGAAAAGATATTAAAAAAACATTACAATGGGGCTTTAAAAATTTATTTAACTTCTATTTATTTTGGGGATAGAAAGGAAGAAAGAGAAAGAAAAAGGTTTTTTTTAGAAAACTGGAAAAATTGGGATTTATGCTTTAAAAATTCAAAAACAATATTTGAAAAAATTGCTTTTAAAATTTTAAAAAATAAGGAGCCAAACCCTTTTTTGAAAGCAATAAATTTAATACCAAAAGAAGAACTTTCTATCTTTTTTTCTGCCTTTCAATCTTTTCTTTGGAACAATGTTGCAGAAAGATTAGTAAAAATTTATGGAAAAGAATTTTTAAAATACTTGGGTTTGTACTGGGAATATATATTTTATAAAAACATAAATTCTTTTGAATATTTAAAAGATTTAAATATTCCAACAATTTCACATAACATAAAATATCCTGATGATTTGATAAAAAATATTTATGAAAAAATTTTAAAAGAAAGGGAACTCAAAAAGTCGGACTTTAATTTAAAAAAAGTAAAAAAGGCATACTTTAAATCAACTTTGAGAAGATTAATTGTCTTTCCTGAAATAAAAAATTATTCTTTTATAAAGGATGAAGTATATAATAAATTTGCATTAAAAATTGAATTCTTTTTGCCAAAAGGAAGCTATGGAACAATGCTTATTAAAAGATTATTTTCAGATGCCCTAAAATAAATAAAAAAATCTCTACTTTGCCATAAAGAGTAAATCCTTTAAGATTGATATATTTTTTCCTCCTGCTGTAAGATAAGCACCTGAAAAATTTTCTTTAACTTTATTTAATAAATTCAATGCAATTTCAATTCCCTTTTGTTTTTGTGCTTCTTTATCTTTATATTTTTCTAAACCTTTAATAATTTCATCAGGAACATTGATCCCGGGCACTTCGTTTTTCAAATAAAGAGCTTGGTTTAAAGATTTTAAGGGAATAATACCAGGAAATACATATATTCCTGACTTTGAAATCTTTTCAATAAATTCAAAGGATCTCTCTTCAAAAATTGGTTGTGTTAGACCAAACTCTGCTCCTGCCTCAATCCTTTCTTTAATTTTTGCAATTTCTTTTTCAAAATTTTCTTCATCAATATTTATTGCAATTCCAATTGAAAAATTTGTAGGAGGGTTTATAATATTATCAGAAAAATCAAGTCCTCTATTTAAAGAAGAAATTATTTTTATCAATCCAACTACATTTACATCATATACAGAACTTGCTTCTGGGTAATCACCTAAGGCAGTTGGGTCACCGCCCAAAACAAGTATTGCAGATACACCCAAAAGAGCTGCCCCTAACAAGTCCGATTGAAGTGCCAGAAGGTTTCTGTCCCTGCAAGTCATATGGAGGATAACATCTAAATTTGTTTCACTTTGGATATAATGTGCTAAAGCAAGAGAGGAAACCCTTACCCTTGCCATTGGATTATCAGCAATATTTAAAGCATCAACTCCTAAACCTTTGAAGCCCTTTATTTCATTTATTAAATTTTTAATATCAGGTCCTTTTGGTGGCTCTATTTCACAAGTTATAATAAATTCTTTACCTAATTTTTTTAAAAATCCAGCCCTTTCTTCTAATTCTTTTTTTTCAAATTTCTTTTCTTCTGCTTCCTCAAAATAATAAATTTCCCTTTCTTCTATTTCTCCATTTTTATAATCTTCTATTTTTTCTTTTATTTTCTTTATTGTTTCAGGATTGGTTCCACAACAACCCCCTACAATTGAGGCACCTAATTTTACATATTTTAAAGCAAAGGAAGCGAAATAATTTGGTTCCGATAAAAATACTATCTTTTTATCAACTTCTGCTGGATAGCCCCCATTTGGCATAACAGATATTGGTAATTTTACTTCCTTTACAATTTTTTCAACAAAATACAATGTGTCTGAAGGACCAATTGAGCAATTTAAACCAACCACATCTGCCCCTGCTTTTTCAAGTTTTTTTAAACCCTCTAAATAATCATCTCCAAAAAAAGTTCTCCCTTCTTTTCCAATTGTAAGGGAAGCAAGAATTGGAACATCTGGTGCAATTTCTCTTATTGCCTCAATAAAAAATATTGCCTCCAATGTTGATTTTTGACTTTCAACTATAAACAAATCTGGCATCTCTTCACATAAATATCTAACCTGCTCACGGCAGACCTCCCTTGCTTCTTCTTCACTTACATCTCCATAAGGTTTTAGCATAACTGATAAGGGTCCCAAAGAAGCACCAATAAAAACAGGCAATCCTTTTCCTGCCTTTTTTGCAATTTGAACTCCTTTTAAATTTACATCTTTTAAATTGTATAAAATCTTTTTCCTTTGAAAATTTATCTTATTTGCAGAAAATGTATTTGTTGTAATGATTTTTGCCCCTGATCTAATGTATTCCCTATGGATTTCATATACTGCTTCTGGATTTAAAATATTTTCTAATTCCACAGAAGGGCATCTCCCAAAGCCCCTTTGATAAAGATAAGTTCCAATTGCACCATCTGCCAAAACTGGTTTTTCTCTTAAAAATTCTAAAAATATTTCTCTCTTTTTTGCCATTATTTTTCCTCCAAATTAAAATATTTTGACTTTGGATTATTTATTATAAAACCAGAAACAGATGCCTCTGGCTCCATCATAAAACTTTCTGTTAAAGTAACTCCTATTCTTTCTGGCTTTAAAATTTCAAACAATATTTTTTGATAAGAAATTTCTGGGCAAATTGAATAGCCAAAACTAAATCTTTTTCCACCTAATTTTTCATTTAAAATTTCAGCCCCTGCTTCTGCTGCTTCTATTGATAAGATTTCAATAAAATGAGCAAATAAAAAATTACCTTCTTTTCTTAACTTTTTAGTTTTTTCTTTAATTGAAATTCCGGATGTCAAAACAAAAAAAGCAATAAAGTCCTCATCTTTTAAAAAATCAGATAAACAAAGTTTTTCTCCTCCTTTTTGTCTTGGAAAAAGGAGTTCATATTCTTTTCCTTTAAATTTTAAAATTATAGAATCTCCTTTTGGCTTTGCCTTCAAAAATCTATAAATCCCTGAAACAAAAATTAAATTTTTTTCTTTAATTTCTTTTATGAAAAAATCAAATTTTTCTTTAAATTTAATTTTTTTATCTTTATCAATTCCAAAATACTTTTTTTCTAACCTTTTAAAATTTAAAAAAGGCAAAATTTCATTAAAATCAAACTTGAAAAAATTTTCTTTTAAACTAACCATTTTTTTTAAAAAAATTATTTAAAATATTTAAGCCCTCCATTGCACTGGAAGCATAAAAAACATTTCCTTTAAAGGAGGGCTTTATTTTATTTTCAGTAAAGGATTTTGTTAAAGCAGCACCCCCTAAAATCAAAATTGGTACTTCTTTTAACTTTGATAACTCTTTTGCTACTTCAACCATTTCAAAACAACTCCTTGACAAAAGCCCTGATAAACCAACAAAATTTGGCTTCAATTCCTTAACCTTTTCAAATATCTCTTCCTTTGAAACTTTTACACCCAAATCAATTACCTCATAGCCATTGCTTTTAGCAATGGTTGAAAACAAATTTTTTCCTATGTCATGGACATCACCTTTAACTGTTGCTATCAATATCCTTCCTTTAAACTTAAAATCACTCTTCAATTGGGGCTTTAAAAAATCTATGGCATATTTCATTGAAGAAGCAGATTCCAAAACCTCTGGAAGTATAACTTCCCCTTTTGAAAATTTTTCACCTAATTTTTCCATTGAAGGGATTAAAATATTTTCAATTATATCCATTGGCTCTTCTTTCTTTTCCAGCAAAAAAAATAATGCTTCTTTTAATCCTTTCCTCTCTCCTTTTAAAATGCAATTTTCTATTATTTTTTTTGGATCTTCCAATTTAAATTCTTTTTTTTCTTCTTTTAGCCCTTTAAAATAGTCAAAAAATCTTTTCAAATTATCTTTGTTTAATTTAAATATTAAATCTTCTGCCATTTTCCTTTCTTTTTCATCGATTAAAAAAAACCTTTTAATTTTCTTTGGATTTAAAATAGCAATATCTAAGCCATATTTTGTTGCATAATATAAAAATACAGAATTTAATACCTCCCTTGCCAAATTTGGAAAACCAAAACTTATATTTGAAATCCCAAGAATTGTTAAATTCTTTGGAAATATCTTCTTTAAATTTTTTATTGTTTTCAATGTTTCAAAAATGTGATTTACTTTAAAATCAAAGACAGTTGCAGGAAGTATAACAGGATCAAAGATTATATCCTTTTCTTCAAATTTTATTTTTTCTATTAAAATATCATAGCCCCTTTTTGCAACTTCAATTTTTTTAAAGGAATCCCTTTCAATTTTATCTTCAATTGTTTGAAAAACAAGGTAAGCACCAAAATCCTTTGTAATCCTTGAAATCTCCTCAAATCTTTTTTTATCTTCCAGATTGACAGAATTTACAATTCCTTTTCCAGGAATTTTTTTCAAAGCCAATTCAATTACTTTTAAATCCTGTGAATCAACCATTAATGATTTCTTAAAGGAAGGCAGAAGGAAAGATAAAAATTTTTCCCAGTCCTTGAGTTCATCCCTTTCTGGCTCCTGAAAAAAGATATCTACTATCTCAGAGCCACCTTCCACTTGTTCTTTTGCAATTTCAACTGCCTTTTCAAAATCATTTTTCAATATTGCTTCTTTAAATTCCTTAGAACCTTTTATATTGCACCTTTCACCTGCAAAGACAGGTTTTACTTCTTTACTTACTTCAAAAATCTCAAGCCCCGTAAAATAAATTTTATCTTTAACTTTTCTTTTTTTTGGCTTTAAACCATTTGCTTCTTCTTTTAAAATTTTAATAAATTCAGGGTCTGTTCCACAACAGCCACCCAAAACATTAACCAATCCCTTTTTTGCAATATTTTTTAAAATTTTTGAAAAAACTTTTGGGGAATAATTATAACTTCCGTCCTTCTCTGGCATTCCTGCATTTGGATAAAAAAATATGGGTTTTTCTGTAATTTTTGAAAGTATTTTTATAAATTTTTCAAAATTTTCAGGTCCAAAAGAGCAATTTAAACCAAAGCCAAAGGGCTTAAAAGGAAGAAATGTTAAAACAAAACTTTCAATTCTCTGGCCATTTAAAAGGCGACCCTCTTTATCAATTGATAATGACAAAATAAAAGGAACTTCTTTTCCTACCTCTTTAAAAGCTTTTCTCATACCAAAAATACAACTCTTTGCATTTAAAGGATCAGTTATTGTTTCAATTAAAAGGAAATCAACACCACCTTCTAAAAGCCCTAATATTTGTTCATAATAAGAATTTTCCATTTCTCCAAAACTTAAATCCTTTGAAAAACTCAAAATTTTATTTGTAGGACCAATAGAGCCAGCAATAAATCTTTTTTCTTTAAATTCTGAAATTGCTTCTTTTGCAATTTCAACTGCTTTTTTATTTATCTCAAAACATTTATTTTCAAGCCTATATTCTTTTAAAGAAATTTTACTTGCAGAAAAAGTATTTGTTTCAATAATATCTGCCCCTGCTTTAAGATAATTTAAATGTATTTTTTTTATTTCTTCTCTTTTCTTCAAATTTAACTCTTCATTTAAAATTTTCCCAAAATCCAACTTTGCAATTTCTGTTCCCATTGCTCCATCTAAAATGGCAATCCTTTCTTCCAACAACTCATTAAGCTCCTTAAATTTTTGCATACATAAATTATATTCTTTTTATATTAAAAATTCCATCACCATTTTATGCTTATTATAAATGCAAGTGTGATATAATATAAGATATGAACCAAGTCTTAACGCAAAGGGAAAGGGATATTTTAAAAGAAGTAGTGACTCACTATATCGCTTGTTCTGAGCCCATATCCTCCCGTTATCTTTCAAAGATAGGTAAATTCTCCCTTTCACCAGCAACGATAAGAAATGTTATGCTTGATTTGGAAGAAAAGGGTTATTTATATCAGCCCCATATTTCTGCTGGAAGGATACCTACTGATAAGGGTTTTAGATTTTATATCCAAGAATTGCTAATAGAAGGAATAAAGAGTCCAAAGTTTTTAAACCAGATAAATCAGGCCTTTTCTTCTTCTGATTATTCTCAAATTGTTGAAACAATCCCAAAGATTATGGCAACTTTAACCCACCAAATTGGAATATTCATTGCTCCGCATTTTGGGCATATTCCTTTGAAAAGTTTAGATTTTATACCTGTTGACGAAAAAAGGATTTTGGCAATTCTTATTGCAAGATCAGGAACAATTTTAAACAAATTGATCAATGTAGATACATTATGGACAAGGAGAGAACTCTCAATAATTTCAAGGTATCTTACAACAAAATATTCAGGCAAAACACTTTTTCAAATAAAGGCAATCCTTGAAAAAGAACCAAAAATTGAAGGGCTTGAAGGGGAATTTTTGCCAAAAAGTTTCAAATTATCACAAAAAATTATTGAAGAATTAGATTCCTTAGAATCCTTTTATATAGAAGCAGATTTGACGAGGGAAAATGCAGCTAATCTCTTGGTAAAATTAAAAAGTACCTTTAAGGAAAGCAATAAAATAATTGAAATATTAAACAAATGCATCCAATACGAAGCACCTTATGTTTTCATTGGAGAAGAATCAAACTTTACCCAAAAATTTGATTGTGCCCTTGTTGCATCAAAGTATGGTTTACAAGACCAAACACTTGGAGCTGTGGGCATTATTGGTCCAAAAACAATGCCTTATCACTTAGTGATTCCTGTTGTACAAGAAGTTGCAAAACTTTTATCAAAAAGTATTTTATCTAAGGAGGAAAATTATGCCAGATGAAGAAAAAGATGTCGTTTTAATAGAAGATACAGGTGAAACATTGGAAGACATAAAAAAAGAATTTGAAAAAGAAGAAAAAAAAGAAGAAGATTTTGCAAAAATTAAAAATGAAATTCAGGAAATTAATGAAAAATACTTGAGAGCTTTAGCTGAAATGGAAAATATGAAAAAAAGATTTTTAAGAGAGAGGGAAGAAAATCGCCTTTATAGTTTGCAGGATTTTTTAAAAGAATTCCTGCCAATCCTTGATAATTTAAAAAGAGCTCTTGGAGAAGAAAAAAATATGGAAGCAATTCAAGAGGGCTTAAAGTTAATTATAAAGCAAATAGAAACTCTATTGTTAAAGTATGGTGTTAAAGAAGAAACCTCAAAAGAAGGAGACCCCTTTGATCCTTATTTTCAAGAAGCAATTTCAAGTGAAAAATCAAAAGGTGTTGATAAGCCAACTATTTTAAAGGTTTTTCAAAGGGGCTATTTTTTATATGATCGCCTTATAAGACCTACTTTGGTTCATATTGTTTTACCAGAAGAAGGAGGTTCGGATGCCGAAAATACTGGGAATTGATTTAGGTACAACAAATTCATGTGCAGCAATTGTTGATTTGGGGGAACCAAAAGTTATTCCAAATAGAGAAGGATCAAGGACAACTCCATCAATTGTTGCTTTTACTCCAGATGGAGAAAGGTTGGTAGGACATATAGCAAAAAGACAAATGATTACAAATCCTCAAAATACAATTGTGGGTGTTAAAAGATTGATTGGAAGAAAATATTCTTCTGAAGAAATTCAAAGGACAAAAAAATATTTATCTTATGAGATTATCCCTGCTGAAAATGATGATATAAGAATAAAAATTCAAAACCACCTATTTAGTCCCGAAGAAATTTCTTCTTTTATCTTAAAGGAAATTAAAAATTTTTGTGAGCTCTCTTTGGGTGAAGAAATAACACAAGCAATAATAACAGTTCCTGCCTATTTTAATGATAGCCAGAGACAAGCAACAAAGGATGCTGGAAGGATTGCAGGGCTTGAAGTTTTAAGGATTATAAATGAGCCAACAGCTGCTTCTCTTGCTTATGGTTTAGACAAAATGGATATGCATAAAATTGCCGTTTATGATTTAGGTGGGGGGACCTTTGATATTTCAATATTACAAGTTGGCTCAGGTGTATTTGAAGTTAAATCAACATCAGGTGATACTTTTTTGGGTGGAGAGGATTTTGATAACAGGATTGTTCAATATCTTTTGGAAGAGTTTTATAAAGAAACAAAAATTGATATTGAAAAGGATTTAATGGCACTCCAAAGATTAAAAGAAGCAGCAGAAAAAGCAAAATGTGAGTTATCTTATCAAGAAGAAGTTGAAATAAATTTACCCTTTTTGGCAATGGATGGTGGCATGCCAATTCATTTGGCAAGAAAAATGACAAGACAGTTATTTGAAGACCTTGTTATTGACATTATACAAAAAACAGAGGCACCAATAAGGGATGCCTTGGATGAAGCAAAATTAAAGCCAGAACAAATCGATGTGGTTCTTTTGGTTGGTGGACAAACAAGGACCCCAAAAGTTCAAGAATTTGTATCAAAAATCTTTGGAAAAATTCCTTCAAGGGAAATAAACCCTGATGAAGTTGTAGCAATAGGAGCTGCAATTCAAGGAGGTGTGCTTGAAGGAGAAGTAAAAGATATTGTTTTGTTGGATGTAACACCTTTAAGTTTAGGAATTGAAACAAGGGGAGGAATTTTCACAAGAATTATAGAAAGAAATGCTACTATCCCTACAAAGAGGTCACAAATATTTACAACTGTTGCTGATAACCAGACAGTTGTTGAAATCCATGTCTTACAAGGTGAAAGGGAAATGGCAAAGGATAATAAATCCTTGGGAAGGTTTCAACTTATTGGAATTCCCGCAGCCCCAAGGGGAGTACCACAAATTGAGGTAACCTTTGCAATAGATGCCAATGGAATAGTTCAGGTCTCAGCAAAGGATTTAGCAACAGGAAAAGAGCAATCAATCCAAATCAATCCTGCCTCAGGGCTTACGAAAGAGGAAATAGAAAAAATCATCAAAAAGAGTGAAGAGTATGCAAAGGAAGATTCCTTAAGGAGAGAAATAAAGGAACTCCAAAATAAAGTTGAAGCACTTTTATATACCAATACAAAGGTTTTTCAGGAATTTAAAGGACTCCTAAATATAGAAGAAAGGCAAAAGGTTGAAGAAATTTTAAAGGATGTAAAAACAAAAACAACTTCCAATTCAAGGACAACATTACAGGAATGTATTACCTCTTTAAGAGTAGTATCTCAAATGCTTACTTCTGTTATGTTATATAAACCAGCTTCTGGTATAACGGGAGGATCTGTTGATGGCTCGTAAGGATTACTATAAAATCCTTGGTGTCTCAAGGGATGCAACACAGGATGAAATAAAAAAGGCATACAGACAGGCAGCCCTAAAATATCATCCAGACAGAAATCCAGGAAACAAGGAAGCAGAAGAAAAATTTAAAGAAGCAGCAGAGGCATATGCTGTTTTATCAGACCCAGAAAAAAGAGCAAGGTATGATAAGTATGGGGATGAGTCCTTTACAATGGAAGACTTTTCAACCTTTGATCCATCCATATTTTCCCCCTTTGAAGATATATTAGGTGACTTTTTTGGCTTTGGTGATTTTTTTGGAACAAAAAGAAAGAGGGGAAGGGAATATTCACAAAAAGGTAGGGATTTGAGGTATGATTTAGAAATTTCTTTTATGGAATCAGTAAAAGGAGTTTTAAAAAAAATAGAGATCCATAAACTTGAGACCTGTAATTTTTGTGGTGGAAAAGGAAGCCCACCTGGTTCAAAACCAGAGGTTTGTAAAACCTGCAATGGAAGGGGTTCTATTGTTTACAGACAGGGATTTTTGACGATTTCAAGGACCTGTCCAGATTGTGGTGGGGAAGGGAAATTTTATAGGGATGTCTGTTCAAAATGCCATGGGAGGGGAAGGATTGAAAGGGTTAAAGAAATAGAAATAAACATACCAGCAGGCATTCAAAATGGAACTGCTATTCGATTGTCTGGTGAAGGAGAGGGAGGAATAGGAGGAGGACCAGCAGGAGATTTATATGTTGTTGTAAATGTCAAAGAAGATGAATATTTTAAGAGAAAAGGAAATGATATTCATATTGAAGTTTCAATTCCAATGACACTGGCTGCTTTGGGAGGGGACTTAGAAATTGAAACCCTTGAAGGAAAAGAAAAAATTTCTGTACCACAAGGTGTTCAGCCAGGTGAGGTTATACGACTCAAAGGAAAAGGCATAACAAATATCAGAAGTACCCAAAGGGGTGATTTTTTTGTTCACATCAATGTTTTTATTCCTAAAAAGTTAACAAAAGAACAAAAAAAACTCTTGGAAAAACTTCATGAAGAGTTAAGCAAAGAAAAATCAATTTTTGATAAAGCAAAAGAATTTTTTTCATAAAAGATGAAAAAAATAATATTTGGTTATGGAAAGGAAAAAAAAGAATTAAAGATTAAGAAAGATTTTGAAATCTTAGAAAATCAAAATATTGAAAAAAAAGAAATTGATTTAAAAAAAATTTTTGAAAGTATAAAAATAGAGGGCAAAAAAATAGGAATCCTTTTGCCCGATACAACAAGGCCCTTGCCAGCAAAGGAAATTTTAAAAAATTTCATCTCTCAATTTTTAGATAAAAATTTTACAATTTTTATAGGGACTGGTACACACAGGGATCCAGAAAAAGAAGAATTAAAAAATTATTTAGGTGAAGATTTTGAGCAATTTGAAACAATAATAAATTCTGCAAAAATTTCTGAAAATTATAAGTTTATAGGTAAGACAGAAAGAGGAACGGAAGTAGAATTACAAAAAAAATTATTTGAACAAGATCAATTAGTTGCCTTCACTGTTGTAAGGCCCCATTATTATGCTGGCTTTTCAGGTGGAAGGAAAATTTTTATACCAGGCGTTTCTTCTTATAAAACAATCCAGCAAAATCATCGCTGGGTTCTTGAAAAAGATCCATCAAAAGGAAAAAACCCTTACGCAGTTTTAGCTTCCCTTGAAAAAAATCCTGTCCATCTGGATATGATGGATGCTTTAAAACTAATCCCAATTCCTTTTATACTATTTAACTTTGTAATCATAAATAAAAAAATTATTTTTTGCTCAAAGGACTTTTATGACTCTGTAAATTTTGTTAAAGAAAATTTTCAATTAAAGGTAAAAGATAAATTTGATACTTTAATAATTTCAGCAGGTGGTTTTCCTTTTGATACAAATTTTATCCAAGGGCATAAAGCATTAGAACATTCAATTGGTTTATTGAAAGAAGGCGGGAAAATTTTTGCTTTCATTGAAGCAAAAGAGGGCTTTGGTTCAAAGGATTGCATTGATTTTTTAAAAATTGGTTCAATTGAAGGAATTACAAAAAAATTACATAAGGATTTTAAAGTTTATGGCCATACAGCTTTGACAATCTTGCTAAAAGCAAAAAGGTTTGACATAAACTTACATACTTCTTTGTCTGATGAAGATTTAAAACTAATGCAGTATAAGAGATGGGATGGAATAACCCTTCCAAAAAATTTAGGAAAAGTTGGAATTATAAATCAAGCATCCCTTTATTATTCACCTCAAGCATAAAAATAACAATTAAAGTACGGACACGGTTAACGGAAAACGGACTTTGATCATATTATTCGTATCCTCGGGCGACCACAAGGGTCGCCCCTACCAAAAATTAAATTATAAAAATTGTAGGCACGAGTTCCTTAGCCTGCGATGAAAAAAGAACAGTAGAGCAGTAGTTTGTAGAGGTAGCCCTTTAGGCGACGCCCGCTAAATATTTTTTTGGTTGGGACAAGCCCAATCTCTACATAAAAACACGCAAAATTAAATTGTAAAATTTTTATTTTCGGAACTTTTATATTTTAGAATTTTGCAATAATATAAATTTTAAAGAAAAAAACCATCAACGCTTACCGCATACGCATAACCAATTTATAAATTTTTAATTTCTCCCTCAATAATTTTAATTGATTCTTCTTCTTTGCAATTTTCTTTTGATTTTTCAAAAAAATTCTTTGCTTCTTCAAACCTTTTAAGTTTCTTTAAGATAAGCCCCTTATAATAATATCCTTCCCAATCCCTTAAATTTATGCCAATGTAATTTTCAATGTATTTTAAGGCATCCTCATAGTTGCTGCTTAAATACAAAACAATTCCTTTTCCTTTTATACTTTCAGGGCATTTTGGATTTATTTTTAATGCTTCATCAAAAAGTTCTTCTGCTCCTTTGATTTTATCTTCTTCCAAGAAATAAAAACCCAAATAAGAAAGAACTCCTGTGCTTTTAATATTATTGTTTTTCATATTTTCATATAATTTTTGTAATTTATCATATTTTTTTGATTTATAATAATAAAAAGCAAGATCTCCAGTGTTTTCAGGGTTTGGATTTAACAAAACTTCTTCTTCCATTATTTTAATTGCTTCTTGAATCTTCCCTTCATTATATCTTTTTCTTGCCAGATCCCTTGGATTTTCTTCTCTTCCAGAAAAAGAAATCGCAGAAAAGGCATCCATAGCTCTATCCATTTGTCCACTTCTTAAATAAATTTTTCCAAGTAATTTCTTTGCATCTATAAAATTTGGTTCTCTTTGCAAAATTGATGAAAGAATTTTTTCTGCTTCCTTGTATTTCTTTTCATTGAAAAGTTTTTCTGCTACTTTAAAGTCCTTTTGTAAAAGCAATCCAATTTCAGGGTGAATTAGTTTTTCCGTCTTTTTAGGAAGTGAATAACCAAGGGATGTCAAAACCTTTTTTTCTTCATCTCTTAATGCAATTTTTAATGTATCTGGAAAGGGATTTAAGTCCTGCATTTTTTTTAGTTCCCTGACCATTGGATCTTCTTGCGAAAAAATATTATTTTTTTCAAAAGGATCTTCCTTTAAATTAAACAAAAGATAATCCCTGTTTCCATAATTTATCAATTTATAACCATTATAAATTGTCGAATAAGCAGGATAAAAACCAGAGGTTTCCCTTCCATATAAAGTGGCAGATAAAATTGGCTCTTCCTTTTCTTCTTTAAGCAATGACTTTTTATCCTTTTCAAAAAAACTTAAAAAAGTTGGATAAATATCCTTTAAAGAGACATAGTCATTTCTTATCTTTCCTTTAATACCTTTCTTTAAAATTATTAAAGGAACTTTTATTGCTGGCTCATATAAAAGAACTCCATGTTCATCTTCGTTATGTTCGCCAAGCATCTCCCCGTGGTCACCTGCAATAATTATGGTTGTATCCTTTGGAATTTTCTCAAATAAGTCCTTTATGCAATCATCCATTGCCCTTATCTCTCCATCATAAGGGTTTTCAAACTCTTTATTATAAGGAGGTGGTGGAGTGTAAGGTGAATGGGGTTCAAAATAATGAACCCATAAGAAAAATGGCACACTGTTTTCTTTTAAGAATTTAAAAACCTCTTCATTTGTTGCCTTGCAACTTCTTTCTTTTATAACTTCCCCTCTTTCTGGAGCCACATCATTGAAAAAATCAAAACCTTCAGAGGTTCCAAACATAGAATTCAAAATAGCAGAAGAAACAAAGCCAGCTGTTTTATATCCTTTCTTTTTAAAAAACTTTGGAAGGTAATTTTCTTCTTCCAATTTTTGCCCATTTAAAAAAATGCCCGTTTCAAAGGGTCTCTTACCAGTTAAAATTGTTATATGAGATGGAAAAGTTAAAGGAACTAAGGAATAAGCATTTTTAAAGATTATTGCTTTATCTTTAATTGAATTTAAAAAAGGAGTTGTATTTTTTTCATAACCATATAAGGAAAAATGGTCTGTCCTGACTGTATCAAGGGTTAAAAGTAAGTAATTTTCTTTTGAAAATAAAAAAATCGGGAAAAGTAATATTAGTAAAAAGAAATTATTTCTTAATTTTATATTGAACATAAGGTACTAGTCCTCCTGCTGATAAAATTTCTTGAACCTTTTTTGGGAAGGGAGGAAAAGAAAAGGTATTCTTTTGTGTTATAATTTTTCCTTCTTTTAAATCCACTTCAATTTCATCTCCTGATTCTACATTATCATAAATTTCTGAACAAATAAGAGCAGGGAGTCCTTCATTTATGCAATTTCTAAAATAAATCCTTGCAAAGGATTTTGCAATTATAACAGAAATCCCTGACTCTTTTAAACATATAACTGCTTGCTCTCTTGAAGAACCACAGCCAAAGTTTTTCCCTGCCACAATTATATCTCCAACTTTTACTTTTTTCACAAAATCAGGGTCTAAATCTTCCATTGAATGTTTTGCCATTTCTTTTCTGTCCGTAATTGTATAAGTATATTTTCCCGGGAAAATAACATCTGTATTTACATTATCGCCATATTTAAAAACATTTCCTTTAAATTTCATAATCAATCTCTCCTTTTATTCCTGAAATTGCAGCCACATAAGGGCTTGAAAGATATATGAAGGACTCATTTGAGCCCATCCTTCCTTTAAAATTCCTGTTTGATGTAGAAAGGCATACCTCTCCAGGTGCAAGGGCACCTTCATGGGCACCAAGACAGGGACCACAATTTGGATTCATAATAATTCCACCTGCTTCAACTATTATATCTATAATTCCTCCTTTTAAAGCCTTTTTATAAACATCCATTGAAGCAGGAAAGACAAGAAAGCGAACATTTTTTGAAACTTTTTTCCCTTCCAAAACCTTTGCAACAATCTTTAAATCTTTTAACCTCCCATTTGTGCAAGTCCCAATAACAACTTGATTAATCTTTGTCCCTTTTACTTCTGAAACTTCCTTTACATTATCAACGCTATGAGGACAAGCAATTTGGGGCTTTAAAGAAGATAAATCAAAAGAAATTTCTTCTGCACCATCATCATTGTCTGGATAAACTGCTTCAAAGGTTTCTTTTACCCTTCCCTTTAAATAATCAAAGGTCTTTTCATCGGGCAAGCAATATCCATTTTTTGCACCTGCCTCAGCTGCCATATTGCATAAAACAATTCTGTCTTCAATATCCATTTCATCAACTACCTTTCCACAAAATTCAACTGATTTATATAAAGCACCATCTGCACCCATTTTCCCTAAAAGAAATAAAATAACATCCTTTGCAAAGACATTTTCTGGGAGCTTTCCTTCAAGTTTTATCCTCAATGTTTTAGGTACCATAAGCCATAACTGACCTGTTGCCCAAATAGATGCTGCTTCTGTCCTTCCAATTCCTGCTGAAAAACAACCAAGGGCACCATAAGAAGTTGTATGAGAATCAGAGCCCAAAATTAACCTCCCTGGTGCTGCAAACCCTTCTTCAATAAATACCTGATGGCATATACCCTTGTTTATATCATAAAAATTTGAAATCCCCTGCTCTACTACAAATTCCCTCACTTCCTTGTGGTTTGTTGCATATTTTGAATCAGCAGGTGGTGTGCAATGGTCTAAAACAATTACAAGGCGATCAGGATATTTAACCTTTTCAGCGCCCATTTTTTTAAAGGTCTTTGAAATTGCAGAAGAGTTGTCATGGGATAAAATAAAATCTGGTTCAACTGTTACAATCTCCCCAACTTCAACTCTTTCTTTTCCTGCATATTTTGCAAAAACCTTTTGAACAAAACTTTGTCCCATATTACCTCCAATATTTTTAAAAAATTATTTTATCACAAAATGATTGTTTTAATCTAAATTATTAAACTCACTCCAAAGCATAAATTTTTGTATCAAAGACAAGCGCCAGTTCATTATACATCCTATCAGCAATCCTTGATAAATTATTTACAATATATTCAACTTCTTCTGGGTCAAGCCCAGTCAAAGGCCTTTCTTCAACTAAAAATATTAAATCTTCATTTAAAGCAAGAGCACAATTTATAAAATAATAATTATATTCAAGGCATTTTTTTAGAAATTCAACTTTTCTTTTTTTAGGTACATATAAAATTGGAGAGACAATTCTTAATGTATTTATATATTTATTTTCATTTAAAAAAATATAGACAATTGCATTTCCTCTCTTAACTGCCCAACCATGAATATCTTTGCTATTAATTTTTGCTTCTTCTGGCTTAAGACCTAAACCCTTAAAAACCTTATCAATTATTTTTTCTGCTTCTTCAATAGTCCTTAAATTTGTAACCTTACTAACACCTTTAAAAACCATAAGACCTCCTTCTATAATTATTATACAACATTTTTAGATTTTAGGGGAAATTTTGCTAAATATTTTGTTTTCGGGTCGTGCAAGATAAGACCCCTACAGATGAATGCATCTTGAATCCCGCATATTAGGATTCGGGAATATGTTTTTAACCCTAAATGCTAAATGTCAAATGCCAAATGCTCCTTTTTTTTTATCGCAGGCTGAAGAGAGGCTATCCGACAATCTGGTATATTGACTTGTCGTACACAATATATATGGTATAATTAAAAAAGATAATACAATATATTGTATAACAATTTTAAAAATTTTAATTACCAGACAGCCTCTAAAGAACCTGCGGCTACATTAAGAAATATTTTGTTTATGTAGCCGCAACCTTT
>JBBISU010000040.1:0-26158 GCA_037441225.1 Acidobacteriota bacterium | reverse complement strand
CATAAGGAACGGATGGATTGTTTGCATTTGTCATAACAAAATCAGAAATTCCTGGCTCATAATTTGACTGCTTTAAAAATGTCTCAAATCCTCCCTCGCTTCCAGTGTAATCATTGTGTAGTTGCAAATCATAATTATCAATTGAAGAGGTTGGAACAATACTCACTACTCCCCACCACCCTGTGCTGTACTGATAACCATCACAATTAAAATAACTTGCACCAGTTGTAAATCTTTTTGGTGGATGCGTTCTCTGATTTGCCACTCCACTAGTTAATGTGAAAGGGCTGAAAACAAACTGTTTGTAATAAGTGTTGTCAGTTTCATTTGATTCTGATACATTGTTTAATTCATCTACATATACTCCAAGCGTGTGCCTCCCACCTTTTATTGTAAAAGCACCAGTATTTACATCATAAAAAGAACCATTTGCAGGGATTGGTCCTGATTGGTCCAAAAACCAGAGCATTTCGTCATCCAAAAAATATTTAATTCGAAAAGAACTTACAGATGCTTGGACTGGACTGTTATTTTTTCCATAGTAATTTAACCAGGTTTGAGGTGCATCGCCTTGTAAAATAGGTGAAAGAATGCAATTTGTACTAATACAATCATTGTTATTTCGAGGTATTATTGGATAACTCCATCCTGATGGTGCAAAAGGAATAAAATTTGGCTTGCTCAATTCAATTGTAATTGTATAATTGCTCTCCAAACTTAAATCGTTTGAACTATATTTCCATATTGCAAGTGCATAATATCCAGATTGCGTTATCTGTATAGTGAATGTTTCATCTTCTCCTGCTCCATAAAAGTCAGCATAGCCTCCAGGAATATAATCAAGTTTGGAAGCATAATCCAAAGTTGGATCATAAATGCTAAATCCAAGGTCTGCAGAACCATTGTTATCCAATTTGAAATCATGGTAAAGCCCAACTGAACCAGGAGTGAAGTATAACTCTATTACATCAATAATCTGGTTATATCCAATGCTATAAGGCCCATGAGTTCCTATTGCATAAACAGATGGTCCTGCATCGTATTCAATTACAACATCACTTGCATCTGGTATATCAGAGCCCTGCAAAACACCAACCCACCTTTTTGCAGTTCCACCTATTACATTTCCATTGGCAAGGACAAAATCAGATAATCCAGCACCCAATTCTGATTTTTTTAGGTAAATTCCAAAACCTTGTGTACTTCCAACATAATCATTGAAAAGCCGTAAGTCATAATTATGTGAAATGTTGGTTGGAAGTATTGCAACACCTCCCCACCAACTTAAAGAACCCCCAGGCAATTGAAATTCATAGCCATCACAATTGTAATAAACATAGAGTTGTATCCCTATCAGGTGGGGCACTGCTTACTACTTGTGAATGGTTAGTAAGCTCATAAGGGCTCCAGACATATTGACGGGCGTACCAGTTGTTATTTTCATACCATTCATCAACTGCGTTTGCAAAATCCAAATTAACAAGCAAGGTATGTCTCCCTCCTTTCACAGTAAGAGGAAAACCTGAAAAAGTTAAATTGTTTTCACAGATCTCTTCCAAAGGAAATACATTTGAATGAAAAGTTGAGCCAACCTGAATACCATCAACTGAATATAAATTCCAAAAACTGCTTGTTTTATAAACGCCAGAGTTGATGCCTAAAGCATTCAAATATGTTCCTGGCACAAAACCAGGTAGAGTTGAAGGGAGTGTGACATTATTGCAGTTAGCGTCATTTGCTGAAGGAGGTACTATAATATCATACCAGCCAAATTTAAGGTCTGGAGTTAGGTCTGGTCTAAGAGAACCCCTTAAATTTGGCATTTTGCCTATATTATGATCCAATGGACTTCCCCGTTCTGTGCCATTTATTTGCAAGAAATCACGCATTTCCAAAGGTGATAAAGTGCGATTGTGAGCTTTTGAAACACCTTGCATAATGGCAGCAGCACCAGCAACTATCGGAGATGCTGAAGAAGTCCCACTAAATGTGGCAGTATAAAGTTGATTATAAAAATTGTCACAGTTTATATTATTTTGACCACATTGGATAGGCAATCCAGGGTTAAGGTCTCCATATCCAAGCGTAACAACACCATCGCCATATCCATAAAGATCAATTCTACTTCCATAATTACTAAAACAAGATACATTATGTGGTGGAAAAGAGTCCCCAGCACCTACAAGTATTGCACCAGAATCCCGAACATTACGATTAAACAATCCATAATAACAGCTGTGATCAAGATTCATAGAACCATTTCCGCCTGCTTCCACAACAATCCTTCCCATTGCTACTGCCGCCTTTATTGCATCAAAATTTTCCTGCCAATATTCCATTGGTACATATTCAAATTGCCCACAATTACAGGGACAAGGTTCTCCACAAGCAGGTCCTTTATCATGGGCTTCAATTATTATTATATCTCCTGGATTAAGGTAAGAAGATGATTCATTTATACAATCTGCTATAGTCCCATAATCAACCTGTCGGCAAACTCCATAACCAGCATCCACTGCTATCCCAGTTGTCCCAATACCATCAGAAATACTTGAAATTACACCTAAAACAGCAGTGCCATGGTTTTGATTTGCTCCAAAATCACAGTTTCCATTGCCATCACAAGTTGGCTCGGGCTCAGTATAATCAGATGGCAAACGGATGAATTCATTTCCAAGGTCAAGATGGCTTAATTTCCAATCGTTTTCTATATCAATATATTTTACATCATTGCCTGTTCCACCCATAAGACCCCATGCCCATTCTGCGTCTATTCCTAAAGGTGCAGAAAAAAGATAGGTCTGCATAGAAAAATAATTACCTGTATAAAATTTAGATTGTGAAGGAATAAATGAGTGTGATAAAACTTCCCTATTTAATAAATTTAATACTTCATCAGGAAGAACTGCTGGTTCTGGTGTTCCAAGGGGATATGCCAGTTCCACTATATCCAAAAGATTCAAAGCATCAATTAAATTTTCTAAATTTGCATCCACAACCTCACTTAAATCAATCAAATAATACAAATTTAAATCTCCCAGCTCCTCACATATATTTGCCTCTCCAATGATTTTTTCCTTTTCAAGCTCTTCTTCAGACCGAGAAAATAATCTCTTAACTTTTAATTTAGGGTAATTTTCAAATAATTGCTTCAGAGGTATTAAGTTTAATTTTTTATCAAGGTCAATAACTCTCCTTGGCGCAATCGTATGCGAGATGGCTGGACAAATTTCAAAACAACAATTTCTTTTCTATCATCTGCGCTTATTTCTGTATGAACTGGCTTTGGTCTTGTATAACGCTTTTTGATACTTTTGCATTCGCTAAAACTTTTACTCTTTTTAAAAAAATCCGATCCTGGGATTTCTTTTTGGAGAAAGGAACTACCATAAGAAAAAAAAGAAAATAAAATACAGACAAGAGTATTTATAATTAATCTTCTTACTTTATTTGAACTTTTTTGCATTTTCATAAACCTATAATAACAATAGATGTATTTTCAAGTCAATAGCAATTATTTTAAAATTTATTCTGTATTTGAGCTTCCTTTTATTTTCTTAATAAATCATCTCTCAAAATAAATTATATCTGAAGAAGGGTTGCCATAATTTGTGTATAAGAATATATTGCTTGAAGATGTCAAAACACCACCAATGTCTCCAACTCCTGAATTGCCTTCTGTTAAAATAATTCCACTTTGGTCTACAAATGTTATATTTATCATTTGAGAAGGCCAACTCTTCCCATCTAAGGAAAAGGCTGTTCCTTGTTTCTCCAAAAGATAGGTGGCATAGATCCTATAGATACCACTTGTCATTTTAATCACAATAGGGTCATGCCAATCCTCATAAAGAGTGGCAAAATTATTGAAATTTAAGCCATCACTTGATGTTGCTATTTTTAAGTCAGATGGTCCTAAGGTATCTGTTGTGAATTCTCCTGAAAATATTCCAATATATATCCCATCAGATGAAATAAAATATGTCCCGTGCCCAGCCAACCTCAATTTAGAACTTGAATCATAAGAATTTATGTTTATTCTAACTCCTTCTCTTGTAAAATTAATCCCATCAGCCGATATGGCACTTCTTATATGAATTTTTGGCATTTCATTTGTACTGCTTGACTATGGAGAAGATTGGTAATACATTCTTAATCTTCCATCTGGCAATTTTAAAATGCTCGGACCTGAAATGAGGGCTTCTGGGTCATCTGGATTGTTTGCGCCTTTCAAGACAGCTCCCTTAACAGTGAAGTTTTTTCAATCTGAAGATTCAGCGTATCTTATTTCTGTCAAACCACTTTTTAGTGATGCACCATAATACATTCTATATTTTTCATTTTCCAATAAAATTACTTCTGCCATTCCAAAACCAAATTCATCCCCTTGATTTTCTCCATTTTTGCCAACTGTATAGCCCTTTAAAGTCCATATTTCATTGACAACTATTGTAATTATATTGCTTGTATTTCCGTCTTTTGATGCATTTACATCTGTTTTTCCTGCAAAGAGCGCTGTAAATAATCCAGAATTAGAAATTATGCCAACATTTAAATCCGAAGATGTCCAATATACAGAATTTGTTATATTTTCAACTGTGCCATCAGAGTAGGTCCCATTGCTGTAAATTGTTTCTGTTCTCCTGCTTTAATGGTTGTCAATTGAGTTGAAATTGAAATTAAAGATCTTATATCAAAGGGCCTTTTATGCCTTCTTTTAGTTTCTGAAGACATTTGTTCTGAAAATGAATTCAGAGAAAAAGTTAAAATAAAAAATATAAAAAAACATTTTTCTAACTCATAAAAAATTGACTTAACTTTTTTCATTTTTCAATCCCCCCTTTTAGTTCTTTAAATTAAACACATATTTAATTGAAATCCAAAACATCAAAATATAACTTTTCATATAAATAATCATACATCATTTATCTCATTTTTAAAAATTTTTAATTTTTTTTAGGAATTTTGCCCCTTGACAAAAAAAAATAAAAAAATTAAAATACTATAAAATATGGAAAAATGGAATTTGCTTTTGGAAGAAATCAGAAAAAATGTAGGAGACCAGGATTTTGTTCACTGGTTTTCTCCTATGCAATTTCACTCTTTTGAAGAAAATAAACTTTCAATTACAGTTCCAAATGAGACCTTCAAAGAAGTTTTAAATGAAAGCTTTTTTAGTTTGATTCTAAACCAAGCAAAAAAAGTTTATGGACAAAGTTGTGAAGTTAATATTTCTTCTTTGGAAGATAAATCAGATACAAAAATAAAATGGCAAAGTTTTTTAAATCCAAATTATACTTTTCAAAATTTTGTTGTTGGTGAAAGTAATCAATTTGCCCATGCTGCTGCAAAAGCAATTGCAAATTCACCAGCAAAGGCATATAACCCATTATTTATTTATGGTTCAACTGGGCTTGGAAAAACACACCTAATGCAAGCAATTGGAAACCATTGTGTTTCAAAAAATAAATTAAAGGTAATTTATGTTTCTGTTGAGACATTTTACACAGACCTTGTAAATTCTTTAAAAAATCAAAAATTAATTGATTTTAGAAACCGCTATAGAAAGGCAGATATTTTACTTATAGATGATTTGCAATTTTTAACTGGAAAAAAGACAACACAGGATGAACTTTTTCATTTATTTAATAGTTTATATGAAACAAATAAACAATTAGTCCTTGCTTCAGACCACCTTCCAAAAGATATAGAAGGTTTGCAAGAGCGCCTCAGATCCAGATTTGAAGGAGGGCTTTTGGCTGATATACAACCCCCTTCACTTGAAATGAAAGTTGCAATTTTGAAAAAAAAAGCAGAACTGCACAATACCTATTTACCTGAAGATGTTGCACTTTTTATTGCAAGAAATGTGAGATCTAACATCAGGGACTTGGAAGGAAGCTTTTTAAGAGTTGAGGCTTTTGCTTCTTTTACAAATCAGCCAATTACATTAAGTTTGTGTCAAAAAGCTCTTTCTGATTTAAAAGAAATAGCAAATGGTCTTACAACACCAAAGGAAATTCTTAAAACAGTTGCACATTATTATGGAATAAAGGTTCAGGATTTAAAAAGTAAATCAAATGCTAAGGTATATGCTTTTCCAAGACAGGTTTGTATGTGGATTTTAAAAAAAATAACTGATTTATCTTATCCAGAAATTGGAAAGTTATTTGGAAATAAGCACCATTCAACAGTAATATATTCTGTGGAAAAAATTGAGGAAATGAGAGAAAAATCTCTTGAATTAAAAAAATCCTTAGATGAATTATTAGAACAATTCCAATAAATTTCCACAAATTAAAGAATCAATCCATTTATCTTAAAAAAAAGAAATCCTGATAAATTTTCCACATTTTCACAGGAAATTTTTTTTATTTTATGTTATAATTATAAGTTGATTAAAATAAAAATAATGCTTCATTAGGAGGTTAAATGCATTTTATTGTTTCAAGAGATGTTTTAAGAAAGGAATTATCTATAGCTCAAGCTATTGTAGAAAAGAAAACAACAATTCCAATATTGGTGAATGTGCTTTTAAAAGCTGATGATAATTATTTAAAAATAGTTGCAACGGACTTAGATGTTACTTATCACTCAAGAGTTCCCGTTGAAATTAAAAAGAAAGGAAGTGCCACTGTTTTAGCTCAAAAACTTTCAGAGATTTTTTCACTTCTGCCAGAAGGAGATGTCAAGTTTTTTTTAAGTGAAAAAGGAAAATTGCATATTTCTTCCCAAAATGTTGATTATGATCTCTCTGTTTTGCCAGAAGATGATTATCCTAAGGTTGCTTATGTAGAAGAAAAAAATGGTGTAGAAGTCGATTACAAGCTTCTTCAAGAGGCATTGATTAGAACAGTACCTGCTGTAGCTATGGAAGAATATAAATATCAATTAGGTGGGGTTTGTTTTAAGGTTGAAGATGGAAAAATGGAATTTGCTTCAACTGATGGCCATAGATTATCAAAAGTAGTGATAAATTGCAAGGTTAAAGAAGGTTATGTCTTTGAAGAATCAATAGTTCCAAGAAAGGCATGTGCGGAAATCTCTCGTCTGGAGGGAGAAGAAAAAGTTCTTATTTGTAATTTTGATCAATTCACTGCTTTTATTTTTAACGATAGACAAATAGTGGCAAGGAAATTGAAACATAAGTTTCCAGATTATAAGAGTTATTTAATGGATAGAGGAGATAAATTTTTTTCAATTGAAAAAGGGAGATTTTACGATGCTGTAAGAAGGGTTTCAGTAATAAGTTCAGGAAAATATTATGGAGTAAGGTTTCTTTTAAATAAAGGGAAATTAGTTTTAGATGGAAGTCATCCTGATATTGGAGAGGCAATAGAAGAATTGGAGATTGATTATTCTGGTGAACAATTTCAAATAACCTTTAATGCAAAATATTTGCTTGATTTTTTAAGCACTGTTTCTGAAACAAAGATTAATGTATATTTTAAAGATATAAAATCAAAAGCAACTTTTATTCCAGAAGAAGAGGATATTGAACATATTTATATTTTAATGCCTATGACGATATAGTCTTTTAACCTTTAAGGAGAAAGTATGTCCTCAGAATATACGAAGGAAAGTATAAAATTATTAAAAGGCTTGGATGGTGTAAGGAAAAGACCTGGGATGTACATTGGGGATACGGAAGATGGGACAGGTCTCCACCAAATGGTTTTTGAGCTTGTAGATAATGCAGTAGATGAAGCACAGGCAGGCTTTTGTGATAAGATAAAAATTATAATCCATGATGATAATTCAGTGACTGTTGAAGACAATGGAAGAGGTATCCCAGTTGGGATTCATCCAGTAGAAAAAAGGGAAACAGTTGAAATAATTATGACTGAACTTCATTCTGGTGGAAAATTTGATCACAATGCTTATAAAGCATCTGGTGGTTTACATGGTGTTGGTGTTTCAGTTGTAAATGCACTTTCAAAAGATTTGAAGCTTGAAATAAAAAGGGAAGGTTTTATCTGGATCCAGAGTTATTCAAGGGGAAAACCTCTTTCACCTTTAAAAAACATAGGAGAAACAAAAAAAACTGGGACAAAGATAAGGTTTTATCCTGATGACAAGATTTTTTCAAACATTGAGTTTCACTTTGAAATGCTTTCAAAACGTTTAAGAGAAATTGCCTTTTTAAATAGTGGGCTAGAAATAAATTTAATTGATGAAAAAAATGATAAAAAGGTAAAATTTTTTTATAAAGGTGGGGTTTCATCTTTTGTAGAGTTTTTATCAGAAAACAAGACGCCACTTCATTCAAAACCAATATGTATTCAAGATTTAAGGAAAAATGATGGAGCAGAAGAATTTTTGGAAATTGCAATGCAGTGGACTGATTCTTATAATGAACAAATCCTTGCTTTTACAAATACAATTAATAATAAAGATGGTGGAACCCATGTGGTTGGTTTTAAATCAGCCCTTACCAGAGCTATCAATTCTTATATTGAAGAACATAATATGCAAAAGGATTTAAAGGAAAATTTGGCTGGTGAAGATGTAAGGGAAGGGCTTATTGCAATTATAAATTTAAGGATCCCAGATCCAAAATTTTCTTCTCAGACTAAAGAAAAGCTTGTCTCTTCCCATGTAAAGGGTTGGATTGAAAGTGTTATAATGGAAAAATTTAAGGGGTTTTTAGAAGAAAATCCATCAGTTGCAAGAAAAATCATAGATAAAATGATTGAAGCAGCAAGGGCAAGGGAAGCAGCAAGGAAGGCAAAAGAGATTGTAAGAAAAAAAGGAGCTCTTGATTCAAGCCACCTGCCAGGGAAGTTAGCAGATTGTCAGGAAAGGTCTTCGGATTTTGCAGAACTTTTTATTGTAGAAGGTGATTCTGCTGGTGGTTCAGCAAAACAAGCAAGGGATAGAAGGTTTCAAGCAGTCCTTCCCTTGAGGGGAAAGATTTTAAATGTGGAAAAAGCAAGGGAAGATAAAATAATTTCAAATGAAGAAATAAAAAATATTATTTCTGCCTTAGGAATTGGATTTGATAAAGAAAATATGGATTTGACAAAATTGAGATATAAAAAAATAATAATTATGACAGATGCAGATGTGGATGGAAGCCATATTAGAACCCTTCTTTTAACTTTTTTTTATAGATATATGTTTCCTATAATTGAAAAGGGTAACCTTTACATTGCTCAACCACCTTTGTTTAGAGTTGAAAAGGGAAATCAAGTTTTATATTTTTTAAATGAAAGGGATATGGAAGGATTCTTTTTAAGAAAGATAAAAGAAAATATTGAAGTAAAATCTGTGAATGGCACTATCTATAAGGGGGATGAATTATACTCCCTTGTACAGGATTTCTTAAATTATAAAAATTCTTTAAATTTTCTTCAAAGCCATAATATAAGTTTAAAATTAATAAATCTTTTATTAGAGTTTGGTTTTCAAGAAGATTCTTATTTTTTAAACCCAGAATTGTTAAAGCCCTTAATTAAAGCATTAAATGAACACTTTGAAGAAGTTTCTCTTATCCCAGATCCAGAAAATGGTTTTTCAATTTTTATAAAAGAAAATGGTTCTCTTGGAAATACTTATATATTAAAACAAGAGATAATTGAATCAGCAGAATATTCAAGGGCTTTGAATTTATACAGGAAATTGAAGGGATTTCTTACAATGGGATTTAAGGTAGGGGAGGAGTACTTTTTAACTTTGGAAGAACTTACCACATCAATTTTGGAGAAAACAAAAAAGGGTTATTCAATTCAAAGGTATAAAGGATTAGGGGAAATGAATCCAGAGCAATTATGGGAAACCACAATGGATCCAGAAAGGAGATTGCTTTTAAAAGTTACAATAGAAGATGCAGTTGAAGCAGATAGGATTTTTTCAGTTCTTATGGGTGATCAAGTAGAACCAAGAAAGGCATTTATTATGGAAAATGCATTAAGAGTGAAAAACTTAGATGTCTAAAATAAAAACAATCCAGCCAATATTATTAGAAGAAGAGATTCAAAAGTCTTATATTGACTATGCAATGTCTGTAATAGTTGGAAGAGCTTTGCCTGATGTAAGGGATGGATTAAAGCCAGTCCATAGAAGATTGATTTATAGTATGTTTGAGAGTGGGATTTTAAGCCATAAACCTTACAAAAAATCAGCAAGGATAGTTGGTGATTGTATGGGTAAATACCATCCCCATGGAGATGCTGCCCTTTATGATACATTGGTCAGGATGGCTCAGGAATTCTCAATGAGGTATCCCTTAATTGATGGACAGGGAAATTTTGGTTCCCTTGATGGGGATTCACCAGCAGCAATGAGATACACAGAAGCAAGGCTTACCTCTCTGGCAGAAGAGCTTTTAAAAGAAGATATTGATAAAGATACTGTTGATTGGACCTTAAATTATGATGGTTCATTAAAAGAACCCTTAAGTTTACCAGCTCGTTTTCCAAATCTTTTAGCAAATGGTTCTTCTGGTATTGCAGTCGGAATGTCAACAAATATCCCTCCCCATAATTTAAGGGAACTTATTGATACTTGCATTTATATATTAAGAAACCCAGATTATACAATTGATAAAATTCTTGAAATTATGCCTGGACCTGATTTTCCAACTGGTGGGATTATAAATGGAAAGGAAGGGATAAGGGAAGCATATGAGACAGGTAAAGGAACTATAAAAATTCAATCAAAGGCAATTGTTGAAACGCAAAAAGGAAAGGATAGGGAAAACCTTGTAATAACTGAAATTCCCTATCAAATAAACAAGGCAAATCTTGTCTCTTCCATTGCAGACCTTATACAAAATGAAAAATTAGAAGGGATAAGTGATATTAGGGATGAATCTTCAAGGGAAGGGATCAGGATTGTTTTGGAACTAAAAAAAGGTGTAAATGCACAGGTTATTTTAAATTATTTATACAAGCACACTTCTTTGCAAACTTCCTTTGGAATTCAATTGCTGACCCTTGTAGGAAAGCAACCACAGATCCTTCCAATTGGAAAGCTCATTGAATTGTTTTTAAATTTTAGAAAAGAGATTATTTATAGAAGGTGTTCTTTTGATTTAAAAAAAGCAGAAGAAAAGGCACATATCTTAGAGGGTTTTAAAATTGCCTTAGATAATCTTGATAAAGTTATTTCCCTTATAAGGGCTTCAAAGACAGTTGAAGAAGCAAGAAAAAAATTACAGGAAAATTTTTCTTTGACAGAGATTCAAGCAAATGCAATTTTGGATTTAAAACTTCAAAAACTTACAGGGCTTGAAAGGGAAAAAATCCTTGAAGAATATAAAAATGTTTTGAAGTTAATAGAAGATTTAAAAGATATTTTATCTTCTGAGGAAAGGATTAAAGATATAATTGAAAAAGAACTCAAAGAAATTAAAGAAAAATATGGAGATGATAGAAGGACAATTATTCAGGAAAAAATGGAGGAGATAAACTTAGAAGATACTATTGCAGAAGAAGATATGGTGATAACAATTTCCCATAAAGGTTATATTAAAAGGACAGCTCTTACAACTTATAAAATTCAACACAGAGGGGGGAAGGGAAGGATTGGAATGTCCACTGGGCAGGAGGACTTTTTATCTCAAGCATATGTGGCATCAACCCATGATTTTATATTATTTTTCACAAATTTTGGAAAGGTTTACTGGCTTAAGGCATATGAAATTCCAGAGGTTGGGGCTACTGGGAAAGGAAACCATATAGTAAATCTTTTAAACCTTCAAGAAGGTGAAAAGGTTGTGAGAATTTTAGATATTAGAAACTTTGAAGAAGATTTGTCACTTCTTTTTGCAACAAAATTGGGAAAGGTAAAAAGGACTTCCCTTAAAAATTATTCAAATATAAGAAAGACAGGAATTCAAGCAATTAAGATTGAAGAAGGGGATGATTTGGTTGAAGTTCGCCTTTTGAAGAAGGGCTCTAAAATTTTTATTGCTACGGAAGCGGGCTATTCAATTTGTTTTGAAGAAAAGGATGTTAGGGAGATGCAAAGGGTTGCAATTGGTGTTACAGGGATTAGATTAAGAAAAGATGACAGGGTTGTTGGGATGGAAGTTATTGAAGAAAATAAAGATATTTTAACTGTTTGTGTGAAGGGATATGGAAAGAGGACTGCCCTTAATGAATATAGGGTACAAAAGAGGGGTGGCTATGGAATTATAAATGTGAAAATAACAGAAAAAAACGGACCTGTTTTAGGGATTTTGGAAGTTTCAGAAGAAGATGAAATAATAATTGTAACTGAATTTGGAAAGATAATTAGGTTAAAGGTTTCACAAATTTCTAAATATCATAGGTCAAGTCAAGGTGTTCGCCTTGTGGATTTAGGAGCAGAAGATAAAATAACAGATGTTATAAAATTACCAAAAGAGGAGGAAGAAGAATGAAGATATTTTTAGACACTGCTTCATTGGAAGAGATAAAAAAAGGTTTGGAATGGAATATGGTGGATGGAGTTACAACAAACCCAACTTTAATTGCAAAAGAGGGTTGCAAAAATTATAGGGAAAGGATTAAAGAAATTGCTGAAATTGTAAGAGGTCCTATAAGTGCAGAAGTTTTGGCAGAGGACTTTGAAGGAATGGCAAGAGAAGCAAAAGAGTTGTCTTCAATTTCAAAAAATATTGTGATTAAGATACCAATGACAGAAGAAGGGATAAAGAGTTGCAAGTTTTTAAGTGATGAAGGGATTAAAGTAAATGTTACTTTAATTTTTTCACCACTGCAAGCTTTAATTGCAGCAAAGGCAGGGGCAAGTTATGTTTCTCCTTTTGTTGGGCGACTTGATGATGTTGGAAATCCCGGGATGGAAATTGTTTCTGAAATCCTTCAAATTTTTCAAAATTATAATTTTGAAACAGAAGTTATTGTTGCTTCTATAAGAAATCCTGAACATGTTAGGATTGCAGCACTTCAAGGTGCCCATATTTCAACAATGCCTTTTTCAACTTTAAAACAAATTTTTAAACATCCCTTAACAGATGTAGGGATTAAAAGATTTTTAGAGGATTATAAAAAGGCAGGACTTAAATGGTAAGAATAAAAATTTATCCAACCCCCAGGAAAGTTAAAATTGAAAATTTAGAACTTGAAAGAAATTTATTGAAAAATATTTATGAAATGAATGCACCTTATTTAAGAGTTATCAAAGAAGAGGAGGGCTTTGAAGAATCAAAAAAATTATTTGAAAAATTAAAAGGAGAGTTTAAAAATTTAATTGTAATTGGCATTGGCGGTTCTATTCTTGGGACAGAAGCAATTGTGGATTTTTGTCGAGATAAAATAAGAAACCTTTACTTTTTAGACAATATTGATTCAAAGAAAATAAAAAAGGCAAAAAAGATTTTAAGGAAAGGAAATTGTGGTGTCTGTGTTATATCTAAGAGTGGAAAGACCCTTGAAACAAACCTTCTCTTTTCTACTCTTTTAGATGATCTAAAAGGAGTTTACAAAGATAGCTGGATAAAAAAGGTTGTCGTAGTTACATCCGATAAAGAAAATATTTTAAGCAAATGGGCAAAGGAAAATAATATAAATATTCTTTTTATGCCAGAAGATTTATCTGGAAGGTTTTCTGTTTTTTCCCCTGTTGGTTTATTTCCTCTTTTATTTGAAGGCATAAAGATAGAAAAATTATTAAAAGGAGCAAAGGATTCAATAGGACTTTTAAATTTTGAACCAAAAAAAAATATAATATCTTCTACCTCTCAAATTTTGTTTAAAAATCCTTTTAAACCACTGGTAATCTTCACTTATGGAAGCTATTTATATAATCTTGGCAGGTGGTTTCAACAATTATGGGCTGAATCCTTAGGAAAAGATGAAAAGTTTGGACAAATCCCTTGTGTTGCAATTGGAACACAAGATCAACACTCAATTTTACAAATGATTTCAGATGTAAAGGAAAGTTCAGTTACATGGATATGGAGAGGGGTTGATAAGGCAAAGATATTTCCTGATTTAAGTTTTATAAATTTGGAATTAAAAGGGATTATTTTAAATGATTATTTGAGGTTGTCAGCTGAAGGGGTCTATGAAGCATTAAAAGAAAAGGGTGTTGAAGTTTTACTTTTGGATTTTAATAAAAGAAATGAATATGAAATTGGGAAGCTTTTATCTTTTTTTATGCTCCTTTGTCATTACACTTCTTTGAAAATTGGAGTGGATACCTTTAATCAGCCAGCTGTAGAATTATCAAAAAAAATAACTTATGAAAAATTAAAGGAAATAATAAAATAACTATATAATTTAATTTTGAAAATATTTAATTTTTATTAAATAATAATTTCTAATTAAAAAATTATGTCAATTAAATTCTTCTGTAGATTTAAAAATAATATCTATTTTTTTGTATTTTCTTGAGGTAAAAAACAAACATTCTACATTTTTAAATTTAACTAAAACGATAATACAAAAATTGTCAATATATGTTTTTCAAATTTAAATCTATAGTATATTATTAGAATTTATCATTCCATATTCTTTTTTCATCTGAAATATAACTGTAGAGTTTTGTTTTTGATTCCTTGTCTAAATGTCTTGATACCTCAAATAAAAGATAAGATAAAATTGTATTTAATGTTTCGTCTAATACTTGTAATCTTTCTCCATATGGAAGTTCTGAGATATTTGCAATTAAAGAATTTTCATCAAATTTTCCACTCTTATCAAATATTGTATCTTGAAATAGCTCCATTGAAAGAGGGTTTTGTTTTAAAATATTATTCATTGTAATTTGTGCTTCTGCATCACCAATTGATTTAGCCAAATCATTAAAAATTCTTTGAAATAAGTTGTTATATCTTTTTGCCACTTTTAACAAATATGGCTGATCTTCTTCATCAATTTTCAGTTCCTGGGGTTTTGAAACAGATGATATAAGCTGGGCAATACTTAAAGAATATAAAATTTTATGGGTTTCAAATTCAGATATATTTAATTCTTGAATTATATCATAAATATTCCTTTTACCGTCAACCAAATTTAATGCCTTTCTTTCAATTTCATTTAAATTTAAATTATTAATATATTCTTCCTCTTGAGGGACTTTTTGAAAAACAACTTCCAAATTTGGTATTTTTTCTTTTATTATTTTCCATTCATCAAGTCGCCTTGCACCTTCCATAATAATATTTGTTGTATTTAAATCAAGAAAGATTCTCTGGTGAAAATCTTCTTCGTTTGTTTCAAAAAACAAAAATTTTCCTTCTTTCCATGAAAATAGTTGATAAATAATTTCAAGAACTTGCTCTTTTACTCCCCACCATAAATCTTTTGGAGTAATAAAACCAAGTTTAATTAGAACTTTTCCATGTTTTGCTCCGGGTTTCATATATTTTTGTGATTCTTCATATTGTTCTTTTGAAATTTTTCCATTTCTTAAAAGAAATCTTCCTAAGGAATCTTCTTCCCTGTTTGAAGTAGCAAAAACAATTTCACCATTTTTCCAAAAAATATTAACTTCCCAGTGCCCTTTAAAAAAATCAGACCTTCCTGTTTTTCTTATTATATTGATGAAAGATAAAATGTCTGGGATAAATAGATTTGCCAGGTTTCCTTCAAGAATAAGCGTCTGTTTCATTATTTTAATTTTAACATAAAAATTAAAAGAATTTCAAGTTTGATATAATTGTTGACAAAATGAAGAATAGGGTTTAAAATATAAAAAAATACGGAGGGGGTATGAAAACAAAAATTTTGATTGTAGATGATGAAGAAGTAATATTGCAGTCCTGTGATAAAATACTAAAAAATATGGGTTATGAAATAAAATTATTTCAAAACCCAGAAGAAGCATTGTTAGAGCTTAAAGAAAATGATTATAGTTTAATAATCTCAGATGTTGTTATGCCAACAATGAGCGGAATAGAGCTGTTTAGAAAAGCAAAAGAGATAAAAAAGGAAATGGAAGTCATATTGATTACTGGTTATCCTAATTTGAAAGAAGCTGTTCAGGCAATTCAGGAAGGAGTATTTCAGTACATTACAAAGCCCTTTGAGCCACAGGAGTTAAGGGATGCAGTAAAAAGGGCAATTGAAGAAATTGAAAAAAGAAAAAAGGAAAGTTTTGTGTCTTTTCAAAGTATGAAGGAACCCGCTTGGATGCATGAGTATAAAAGAAAGTTATGTTCACCTGAGGAAGCAATTGAAATTATAAAAGATGGAGACAATGTTTATATCTCAGCAAATGCAGCAACTCCTCTTGCAATGGAAAGAGCATTGTATAACCAAAGGGATAGATTTAAAAGATTAAATTTGATACATGTCTTGTTGGCAGGGGAGGATATTTTAAATGTAAAAGACCCCTCAAGTCCTTTTAGGCATTTATCTTTATTTGTTGGTCCTGCTGACAGAGAAGCAATTTCGTTAGGTTATTCAGAATATATGCCAATTTTTTTGCATGAAATACCTTCGATTTTTTATAGTGGAAAAGTAAAATTGGATGTAGCAATTTTACATGTATCAAAGCCCGATGAACATGGTTTTGTAAGTTTAGGAGTTGAATGCCTTGGTTCACTTGCAGCTGCAGAATGTGCAAAAAAGTTAATTGCCCAGGTAAATGAAAAAATGCCCTACATTATGGGAGATAACTTTATTCACATCTCTCGTTTTGATAAAATTGTAGAGGTTTCAGAAGATATTCTTGAGTTAAAGGGAAGAGGTGCAATAGAAGTTGAAAAAAAGATTGGTGCCTTTATTGCTGATTTAATTCAAAATGGTTCAACTTTACAGATGGGAATAGGTGGAATTCCTGATGCTGTTTTAGCCCAACTGGAAGGGAAAAAGGATTTAGGTATCCACACAGAGATGGTCTCTGATGGTTTGATTAAGGCATTTAATAAAGGAATTATAACTAATGCAAAAAAGACATTACATAAAAATAAGATAATTGGAACTTTTGTATATGGTTCTAAAGAACTTTATGAATTTGTTGATCACAATCCTTTAATTGAACTCCATCCTGTAAACTATGTAAATGATCCAAGGATAATCTGCCAAAATGATAATATGGTAGCAATTAATTCTGCCATTGAAGTAGATATAACAGGGCAGGTTTGCTCTGATTCAATTGGAACAACAATTTATTCTGGCTTTGGTGGTCAGGTTGATTTTATAAGAGGTGCAGCTATGGCAAAAGGGGGAAAGCCAATAATAGCCCTTCCTTCTACAACAAAAAACGATACTGTTTCAAGGATTGTTCCAAAATTAAAACCCGGTGCGGGAGTTGTTACATCAAGAGCAGATATACATTATTTATGTACAGAATTTGGAATTGTTGATTTACATGGAAAGACATTGCAACAAAGAGCAAGAGCAATTATTGAACTTGCCCATCCAAATTTTAAGGATATGCTAATTGAAGAAGCAAAGGCAAGAAAGATTTGGGAATGAAATTTTTTGCATATCTCTTAGAAGATGTTGAAAAATTAAATTTAGTTGAAATAGAAAAAGAGCCAAAGGAAGGGGAAATTCTTGTAAAAGTCAAATCTGCTTTAACCTGTGGGACAGATACGAAAATGTACAAAAGGGGACACCCTCAATTTCCTTTTCCTTCTCTTTTTGGCCATGAGGCATCAGGGATTGTTGCAGAAAAGGGAAAAGGAGTTGGATTTTTAAAAGAAGGAGATGAAGTATTATTTCCTATATCTTCTCCTTGTCTTAAATGTGAATATTGTTTAAAAGGTCTTGAAAATCAATGTGAAAATTTATTTGAAGAAAAGGTATGGGGTGCTTTTGCAGAATATATATTAATTCCAAAAAGGATAGTCAAAAATTCAACATTTAAAAAGCCAAAAAATATTACCTTTGAAGAAGGAGCTCTCTTGGATCCACTTGCTTCTGTTGTTTTTTCTCAAAATATTATAAAAGATTTAAATTTGAAGGTTTTAATAATTGGTGCAGGTCCTATGGGCTTTCTCCATTCAGTTTATTCAAAGTATAGGGGTTATGATGTATATGTCTGTGATATAAATAAAGAAAGATTAAAAATTTATGAAGAATTAAATTTTAAGACAATTTTTTCAGAAAAGGGCTGGGAAAAAAATTATTATCCTTTTGATTTTATAATAGAATGCAGTGCCACAAGAAATGGTTTTGAAAGTGCTATGAAGTTAATTGGAAAAGGTGGAAAGATTTGCCTCTTTGCTGGTTTTCAAAAAAATTTTTATTTAAAATTTGATGGAGCAAAGTTGCATTATAATCAAAACTTAATTTATGGAAGTTTTCATTATGATAGAAAAGCAGTATTAGAGGCATATGATTTAATTTCAGAAGGGAAGTTAAATTTGAAGAAAATATTTTCTGGCTATCATAAATTAAAAGAACTCCCACCTGTTATGGAGAAAGTTATAAAAGGGGAAGGTTTGAAATTTGTAATAAATCCTTGAAATATCAAAAACAACTTATTATGCTTTTTATATCCCTTTTTCCTTGTAGTAAATATATTCAAAATTTTTTTATCTTTATTTTTTATAAGGAAAGGATATAAGCTTATTTGATTTATTTCCTATAACGGACAACGGAAAACGGACACGGATAACGGATTGCTGAACTACTCTGAGCACGACACCTATAATTTTTTTATTTTTTTGCTAAGGGCGACAATTTCCAGCGCTTGCAATATGTTTTTAGATTAATATAATTTTTATTTTCCTTTAAAATTTGGTTTTCTTTTTTCAATGAAAGCAGAGACGCCTTCTTTCATATCTTCTGTTGAAAAAAGGTTTGCAAAGTTTGACCTTTCTAATTTTAAGCCCTCTTCTTTTGTCATTTCAATACCTGAAATTATAGAATTTAAAGCCATCTCAATTGCAATTGGTGCTTTTTCAATAATTTGGTTTAAAATTTTTTTTGATTCCTCTATTAATTCATTTTGTTCAACAACTTTATTTACAAGCCCAATTCTAAATGCCTCTTCAGAATCAATCATTTTTCCTGTCAAAATCAGTTCAATTGCCCTTCCCAATCCAATAATCCGAGGGAGGCGTTGCGTACCACCATAACCAGGAATTATGCCTAAATTTACTTCTGGTTGACCAAATTTAGCATTTTTTGAAGCAATTCTTATATGACAGGATAAAGCAAGCTCGCATCCACCACCTAAGGCATATCCATTTACAGCAGCTATCACTGGCTTTGGAAAATTTTCAATTAATGAAAAAATTTCCTGCCCTTTCTCTGACATCTTATATGCTTCCATTGGTCCATAGGAAGAAAATTCTTTTATATCTGCACCTGCAACAAATGCCTTTTCTCCTTCACCAGTTAAAATTATTCCTCTAATTTCATTATTTTCCCTTGCTTTTTCAAATAAATCTTTTAAAGAATTTAAAACCTCTTTGTTTAAAGCATTCATTACTTCTGGTCTTGAAATAGTACAAATCAAAATTTTTTCGACTTTTATTGTCTTTAAAACATCTGACATAAAACCCCCTTAATTATATTTTTCTAAATTATAACATAATTTATAAGATTAGATTTTAAGTTTTTATGCTCTTGTATTTTTTAAAAAATTATGGTAAAAATATAACTTAAAAAATATTAGGAGGTTTATATGGAATTGGAAGCAAAAGTAAAAGAAATTATTGCAAAAAAGCTGAATGTAGAACAAGAAAAAATTTTACCAGAAGCAAGATTTATAGAAGATTTAGGTGCTGATTCCCTTGATACAGTAGAACTTGTTATGGCTTTTGAAGAAGCTTTTGGAATTGAAATTCCTGAAGCTGATAGTGACAAAATTAGAACAGTAGGAGATGCCATAAACTATATAAAAGAGCATGCAAATCAGTAAAAAAAGAGTTGTAATTACAGGAATTGGGATTATCTCTTCCTTAGGGTTAAATAAGGAAGAGACATTTAAAAATTTAATTGAAGGCAAAAGTGGAATAAAAAAAATAACAAAATTTGATGCTTCATCCTTTCCTGTGCAGATAGCTGGGGAAGTTCAGGGTTTTGAACCTGAAAAATGGATGGATCCAAAGGATGTAAGAAGAAACGATACATTTATTCATTATGCAATTGCTGCAACAAAAATGGCATTGGAAGATGCAAATTATGAGATTAAAGGAGAAGAAGCAGAAAGGGTTGCAGTTATAGTTGGATCTGGAATAGGAGGTTTGCCCTGGATTGAAAAAACAGTTTTGGAACTTAAAGAAAAGGGACATAGAAGGGTCTCTCCATTTTTTATCCCTGGTGTAATTGTAAATTTGGCATCTGGACAAATAGCAATAATGTTTGGTGCAAAGGGACCAAATTCAGCCCTTTGTACTGCTTGTGCAACAGCAAACCATTCAATTGGAGAGGCTTTCAGGATTTTACAATATGGGGAAGCAGATGTTGCAATTACTGGTGGAACTGAGGCAGTAATATGTCCAATTGCAGTAGCTGGTTTTGCTTCAATGAGGGCGCTTTCAACAAGAAATTATGAGCCAGAGAAGGCATCCAGGCCCTGGGATTTGGACAGGGATGGCTTTGTAATGGGAGAAGGTGCTGGGATTTTAATAATTGAAACATTGGAACATGCTCTCTCAAGGAATGCAAAGATTTATGCGGAGATAATTGGATTTGGAATGTCAGGTGATGCTTATCATATCTCTGCCCCTTCTGAAGATGGAGATGGTCCAATAAGGGCAATGAAAGCAGCAATAAAAGATGCAAATATTGAACCAGAAAAAATTGATTACATAAATGCCCATGGAACTTCAACTCCACAAGGTGATAAAATTGAAAGCCTTGCAATTAAAAAATTATTTGGAGAACACGCTTATAATATTCAAATTCATTCAACAAAATCAATGATTGGACACTTACTGGGTGCTGCTGGAGGAATTGAAACTGCTGTTGCAGCAATGACATTAAAAGAGGGAATTGTTCATCCAACAATAAATCAAGAAAAAAAAGATCCTGATTGTGATTTAAATTATACGCCAAATACTTCGATAAAAAAAGATTTAAAATACTGCCTTAAAAATTCCTTTGGTTTTGGTGGGACAAATGCCTGCCTTGTTTTAAAAAAGTGGGAAGAATAAAAAATGCCGAAGTGGCGGAAAAGGCAGACGCAGGGGACTCAAAATCCCCCGAGCCTTAGAGCTCATGAGGGTTCGACTCCCTCCTTCGGCATCTTTTTTATTTTATTTTTTCTCTTATCTCAAGAATTAATTAACAAAATTGTTGCAGTTGTAAATGAAAAACCAATAACATTATCAGAGATAAAACTTATAAAATCAATTGAAGGAAAAGAAATCCCTTATGAAGAGCTTTTAGATAAAGCTATCCTTTTGAACTTAAAATATGAAGAAGCAATAAAATATATAAGTCCCTTAATTTCAAAGGAAGAAAGGGAAAATTTTTTAAAAGAATTAAACTTAGAAGAAAATCAGAGGAATAGAGAATTTGTTTCAAAACTTATAATTATAAAAAAATATGTAGAAGCAATAATTGATCCAACAATTTATATAAGCGAAGAAGAGATTCAAAAATTCTTAAAGGAAAATAATTTAAATATAAAAGAAGATACAAAAGAATTTGAAGATGTAAAAAAATTGATTTTCCTTAAAAAAGAAAATGAGATTTTAAAAGAATGGGAAGTAAAATTAAAAAAAGAGGCAAAGATTAAAATAATAAATTGAAAAGAATTACTGCACTTTTAATTAATCCATATATTGAGGATTTCACTGCTTATGATTTGTGGATAAAACCCTTAGGATTATATAAATTATCTTATGTATTAAAAAAGGTTGGCTTTGATATAAAATTTATTGATTTGCTTGATATGAGCCATCCCTCTGTTCCAGTAAAATTTTCAAAGAAAAGAGAAAACGGCAGTGGAAAGTTTTATTTTGAATATATTCAGAAGCCAGAAATTTTGCCAAAGATTGAAAGGAGATTTAAAAGATATGGAATACCTCTTTGGGCTTTTAAAGAAGAATTAAAAAGTTTAAAAGATGTTGAAATAGTTTTAATAACTTCTACAATTGCTTATTGGTATAGAGGTATAAGGACAACAATTTCTGTAATAAAAGAAATTTTTGGAAATATTCCAATTGTTGTAGGTGGTATTTATCCTACTTTATATTATGAACATTCAAAAACCATAGGAGCTTCTTTTATTGTGAAGGGGAGTTTTGAAGAAAACCTTCCACCAATTTTTGAAATTGTTTTTGGAAAAAAGTTTAACTTTGATTTTGAAATATTTCCTGACTATTCAATTTCAAGGGATAAAACTTCAATGGCAGTCCAAACCTCAAAAGGTTGTCCTTATAATTGTTCTTATTGTGCATCAAAAAAAATTGAGCCAGTATTTTTTCAATACCCCCTGGAATACAACTTGAAAAATTTTGAGATTTTAAAAAATTTGAAGATAAAAAACATTGCTTTTTATGATGATGCACTTTTATACAATAAAGTTGAGCATTTAAAAAAAATTTTAAAAAATTTAAAAGAAAGAGATTTTAATTTTTGCTTTCATACACCAAATGGATTGGATCCAAAGGAAATAGATGAAGAACTGGCATATCTCTTTAAAGAAATGAATTTTAAAACAATTAGATTGAGTGTTGATTTTTTAAATAAAAAAATAAGATCTGAAAAATTAAAAGAAGTAATGGAAAGTTTTTTTAAAGCTGGATATAAAGTGGGAGAAATAGAAGCGTATATATTAGTTGGTTTTCCAGAACAAAACTTTGAAGAAATAAAAGAAGCACTCTTTGATTTGTTTAATTTAAAAATCAAATCAAAATTTGCTTATCTTTCACCAATTGAAGGGACTGGAATTTGGAAAATTTTAAAGGAAAAGGGATATGTAAAGGATGGAGAAGATCCCCTTTTGTCAAATAAATTGATTTTTCCGTACCGTTTTAAAGGAATAAGCCCAGAAGAACTAAAAAAATTAAAAGATTTGCAAAACAATTTAAACTTCAATTTAAAATAAATTATTTGAGATTTTTAAAAAAATGTTAAAATATTTATATGAATATAAAAGGTAAATTTTATTAGAGAGAAACTTATAAAAAGGGATCTAATATCTTTGTTTTACATAAAAAATGAAAAACTTTATTACAAATAGTAATGCTGAAAATTTAAAAAAACGCCTGTCAGAACTAATAAGTAAGAGTGAAGAACTAAAATTTTTAGTAGGATTTTTTTATTTTTCCGGCATAAGGGAGCTATATACATCTCTCAAAAAAAATTCTAAAATAATATTAAAAGTATTGGTTGGTCTTAATGTTGATAAATGGAATTATCAGCTCATTGAATATGCTGATATAGATGATCAGAATGGCAATCTTTCTAATGATGAAATAACTTATAAATTTTTTGATTCCATCAAAAAATCGATAAATTCAGAGCAATTTGATACTGAAGAATTTTATGAACAGGTTAAATTTTTTATTGAACTTATTGAAAAAAATCAACTAATTATAAGAAAAACTGTTAAGCCAAATCATGCAAAATTATATATTTTTAAATTAGAAAGTGATCAAGTTGGTCGAAATAATCTCTTTATAACTGGAAGCAGTAATTTAACCAAAACCGGTCTTACTACACAGGAAGAGTTCAATGTTGAAATAAGTGATTATGGTTTTGAAGATGCAGAAGAATATTTTGACTATTTGTGGGAGAAAGAAGCCATACCAATTACAGAAAATATAACTTTAAAAGAAAGATTAGTTGAAATAATAAAAAAAGAAACTCTAATTAAGGAAATTACTCCCTTTGAAGCATTTTTTTAGTCCTCAAAATTTATCTTGATTCCTTTGAAAGAAAAGAAATTGGACAATCTCTTTCATATATACTTCAAAAGAATAATTATACCCCTTATCAGTATCAGTTGGATGCCATTAGTCAGCCATTAAGCGTAATTGAAAAAAATAATGGTGTCATTCTTGCCGATGTGGTGGGTTTAGGCAAGACAATCATTGCCTGCTGTGTTGCGAGGCAGTTAAGAAAAAGAGGAGCAATAATTTGCCCGCCCGGTATTATGGGTGATCCAAGAAGAAAAGATTCCGGCTGGAATATGTACAAAGAACAGTTTGGTCTTTATGATTGGGAAGTTTGGTCCTTGGGGGACTTATAAAATTTACAGGAAGTTATCAAAAAGAAGGCAAAAGATATTGAAGTTATTATTATTGACGAGGCACATAGATTTAGGAATCAGGATACAAAAAGTTATGAGTAATTAAAAAATATCTGTCGCAATAAAATTGTTATACTTCTAACTGCCACCCCATTTAATAACCGTCCTGGTGATATCTTGTCTTTGCTTAAATTTTTTATTACACCTAAAAAATCTATTATTACCCTTGAAAATAATTTAGTTGATAGATTTAGAACATTTAAAAGTATTTTTGACCGCCTTGGGTATATAAAAAATACTGGAATTTAATTGATGAGAAGAAAAGACAAAAGGCACAGGACTATTATAGAGCACTTTTTGGTGAGGAATTTGTTTATCCAAATTCCTTATTAAAGGTAAAAATTAGAGCAAAATACCTTGCAAAACAAATAAGGGATGTTATTGAACCATTAACTATTCGCTGAAATCATTTGGATCTGCAGAGTAATCCATTTTATAAAGATGAAGTACAAAATCTTTCAAAAGTAAATGATCCCAAGGAATGGTTTTTTGAATTAACAAAAGAACAATCTGACTTTTATGATACTGTTATTAAAGAATATTTTGCAGATCCAGATGAGGGTGGGAAATTTAAAGGTGCAATATATCAGCCATTTTTATATGAAGCTGCAAAAGAAAAAATAGCAACTGAAAAACTATCTGAAAGAGAAAGCTTTGAGTTTATTCAACAGCGAAACCTCTATGATTTTATGCGTCGGTTGCTCGTAAAGCGCTTTGAAAGTTCCTTTAATTCTTTTGAACAGAGTTTAAAAAATTTTAAGCACATTACAAAGTCAGTTCTTGAATTCATTGAAAAGACAGGAAAATATACACTGGACAGAGGATTGCTTGAAAGAATATACGATAAGGACTTGGATGAAATAGAGATATATTTGAAAGAATACAGCGAGAAACTTAATGGAGGTGTCTATCCTAAAAACCACAAGATATATAAATTATCAGATTTTAAATATAGAAATGAATTTATTGAGGATATAAACTCTGATTTAAAAATGCTTGATGAGATTCTTAAATCATTGCACGAATTAAACTTAGTAAAAAATGACCCCAAAACAAATTGCTTTATTCGTAATCTAAAATTTCAACTTGAAAAGGAACCAAAAAGAAAAATTGTAATTTTTTCTGAATATGTTGATACAGTTAATTATCTTAAATATATATTAGATAAAGATTTTCCTGACAGAGTTTTAGTCATAACTGGAGATTTAACTTCAAAAAAAATAAAAGAGATTAATAAAAATTTTGATGCCTCCTATCCTGAATAAGAAGATAAATATGATATTTTGCTTTCATCAGATAGAATTTCAGAGGGTTTTAATCTAAACAGAGCAGGTATGGTTATTAACTACGATATCCCCTGGAACCCTGTGCGTGTAATCCAAAGAGTAGACAGAATAAATCGTATCAGCAAAAAGGTATTTGATGAACTTTATATTGTAAATTTTTTTCCTACTGAAAAGGGCGCAGAACTTGTAAAATCAAGAGAAATTGCCTCTAACAAAATGTTTTTGATTCATAATACCTTGGGCGAAGATGCCAAAATATTTGATATTGATGAAGAACCCACACCAGCAAAACTATATGAAAGAATTCAGCAAAACCCAGAAAAAATAGAAGAAGAAAGTTTCTATACAAAGATACTTAATGTATTCTTAAAAATTAAAGAAAAATATCCTGATTTGGTTTCATCATTAGATAACTTTCCTCACAAAATTAAAGTTGCAAAAAAATCAGATGAAAATGAACTTATTGTATTTATAAAAAAGGGTAGAATCTATATTTTGGTAGCAAAATATGATTCCAATTCAAAACCTGAAATTTATCAGACAACATTTGAGGAAAAATTTGAAAGGATTGCCTGTCAGATAGATGAAAAGAGCATCGAACTAAGTAAAAAATTCTGGGAGACTTATGAAGAAATAAAAAAATTTCAAGGGCTTTAAGTTACCTCCTCGGGGCGAAGGTTCTATTGAACAAAAAGCAGTAAATAATCTTAACCCAAGTTGCTCAATTTTATTGATTAATAGTTTTTAATAATAAAGAT
>JBBISU010000039.1:0-28073 GCA_037441225.1 Acidobacteriota bacterium | reverse complement strand
CTTTATGGTTGCGAATAATAATATATACAAATAATATATCAGGCAGGCTAAAGAACCTGCGACTACAATTTTAATATGTAAATATTCTATAATAATATGCACTCCCAGATGCGGTTGTATCTTCATACCAGCAATATGTGGAATCACAATAAGTTGGATCCGGTGGTGTTATTGTTATTAAATTGACAAGGGATGAACCCTGTGGGTCAGTTGATCTATAAACTTTATACTTGTATCCTTCTGATAAATCATCACCAAATCTCTGCCAGTAAAGCCTTGGATTTGAACCTGATTTTTCAATTTTTAAGGATAAAACTTCTGGTATATAAACCCAATTTCCATAAGAATCTGAATATGAATATAATGTATTTTGCACATAAATTGAACACCAGTGCCAACCAGATGTAGTAAATGTATGCGTTGGATTTTGAGAGGTGGAAGCAAATCCATCATCACAAGACCAGGACCAATTTACATTTGGGCAGGTTGAACAATCAGATGTGCAAAGCCCAGCACTTCTGTCATAAAAATTTACTTCCCTTTCATTCCAGTTATCATTTCTTTCAAAGGAAAAATATGCTTTTGGAGATTCAGTATATTCAACAGTTGAAAGTCCATAAATCCCATCACAAGTTGAACCAGTATATATCATTGAACCAACTGAAAGTTCATAAGTTGATGAGCAAGCCATCCCACTTGAATAATAAACCCAGGAATACCCTTCTGCCTGACAATCGGATAAATATACACCGCCATTTCTAGAGCCAGGTGAAGATTCCTCAATTGATACAAATAAATAATTATTATTATTTTTTATTGCAGTCACTTTTTTAGAAGTTGACTCAAGCCCATTGTTTGCACTTCTCCATCTATATCCACCATCCTCTGTTTTATAAATTCCAAAACCATCACTTGCACCAATTAAAACCTCATTTTCTGATATAGAATAAATTGCTCTCCAATCAGCCTCTGGTAAGGCATAATTTCCATTTCCATTATTTTTAGACCAGAGAGATGTAAAATTGCTCCACTTATAAGCACCTGGGTCAGTTGAAACCCTTAAAGATGAAATAGATTTACCCTGTGCTCCCCAAATCCATGCACCTCTTGTGCCCCTCCCTGGACCAAATGAATAAGACATTGGAAAAGTTAAGTCAGAAAGTGAGGCAGGTGTATCTGGTCCTCCAACATCTACCTGCCAGTAAACTCCTAAAGATCCCCCTTGATTTGGATCGCTCATAATTGGACCTGCTGCAAAATCTGCTGCTTCTATATCTGTTAAAAGATTTGTATATCTTATTTCTTTTACAAGATGCCCATCAAAATTTGAAGGAGAATAATTTGTAGGTGGTGATGAGCAATCAGATGGTGGGAGGCATAGTGATGCCCTCTGCCAGTTTGGAAATCCGAAATTGTAATTTGCATAGTAAATACCAAAAGAATTCTTTATGTTGTCATCGGATGAAGCAATTAAATTTCTTCCAGAGCCAGTGTTATGTGTAATTGAAATAGAAGGGACATTATGCAATACATAACCATCATATTGCAAAGAACCAAAAGGATAATAACTCAGACCTCTATCAAAAGAGACCATTGGACCATAACCCTTCGTACCTGCTAAAACTAAATTTGGGTCATCTGGTGCTTCTGATATTGAATAAATAAATGGCGGAGTATGAAAAAAGCCCGATTCCTGAGACCAAGATCCGATCCCTTGTATATACCCTTTGTAAATCTTTTTATTTGAATGACCTAAATATATATCAAAAGGACCTATATTTCTATTAAAATAAGGATGAAAAGCAATATCCGACAACCTTCTTTCTTCTAATGCCAAGTTTCCAGTTACATTAGATGCTATCCAGGATTCATTATTTACTACATATTCCAAACTATATAAACTTAAAACATCATTTGTTGTGCCTCCTAAAAAAAGTGTGTATAATGCTGAATCCTGCGTAGAACCAATATCAGATTCAGGATGAAACCTTATAACTGGAACATCCAGATAATCAATTCCATATCCAACTATTTTTTGAAATACCTCTGGGAAGAAGGAATACCAGACACCCTGTCCTCTTGTCCCAATTAAAATTGTCCTGCCCTCCAAAGTGGGATAATTTTTTCCATCAAAGGCAGGTGAAAGTGAAACGGATAAAACTGGATAAGAAGAAAATATACGAATCCAACCTTTATTAGGATCTTTAAAGAAAAGTCCAGAGGTAGTTGCAGCACATAAAACCCCATCAGTTGAAAAATTCGGAGAAATTTCAAGGTCATATCCAAAGACCCCTAATGAAGAAAAATTTGCTTCCATCTCCCAATTATTTCCGTTATCTTCTGATTTATAGACAACTGCATTTTCAGTTAAAAGGAAAATTATATTGTCATTTAAAAAATCTGGAGAGACAACTATATCAACTATTTTTACATTTTGAGGAGAATTATTTAATTTTTCCCAAGTGCTTCCTCCATCAGTACTTCTGAAAACACCATTATTTTCAGTTCCAAGAAAAACAAATAATTTTTTTGTAGAAATCTGGGCATTTTCATCATAATGTGGTGCAATTGCAAGACAGGTTCCCATCTGAGTTCCCCCAGATGAAGGATCATAAAAATATCTGACAAAGTAATCCTTTCCACCAACTGGAAATGTACTCTTATACAATCCATCAGACAAGGAAGAGGCAAATATTACTGGATTATAATTTTTTGACAATTCTATCTTTGTAATATTTTTTGCAGGAAGATAATTTGTAGCGCCGCTTGTTTCATTTCCAATTGGTTTTTTTTCCAATAAAGAATTATTGCAGTCCAATGAAAAGAGTCCTATACCTTTGGTTCCTACATAAAAATATGGTGCCATTGCAGAACTGCAATCAGACAAAACAGTTTGTCCCTTGTTATAAAATGAAGTTGAATATTCTATGTGTTGATTTGGTGAACCTGGTATTAATTTATAAAATTTGTTAGAAGAAATAGCTGAAAATGGACCTCCGTTAGGGTTTGTATAATCCACTGAGACTGAAACAATTTCCCCACTTAATGTCTCATTCCACCTGTTAAAATATCCTGCACTCGTTGTATAAAAAACACCTTGCCCCATAGAGCCCGCCAATATATAACCCTCAGAAGTGAAAGGAGGACCATCTAATGAAAGAAATCCTATGGAAGGTGATGCCAAAGACCAAGAACTTCCATCAAATTTATAAATTCCTGCAGATGTACTTGCAAATAGATACTCTCTTGAATTAGCATTGTAAAAATAAAGGTCAGTGATATCCGTATTAGGAATTTGTGGATCAAGGGCAACCCAAGGTGCATCCCTTGATATTTCAATGTCATCAATATACCAACCTTCATATTCGTTAGAAGCATCAGTAGTAAAAGTAAATCTTATTCTAATATTTCCTGAATATTCAGCAAGAGAAATTGATCTTTGGGTCCAGTCAGAATAGCCAAAATAACCAGCTAATGGTATCCAGGTATTTCCATCTGTTGTAATTTCAACATAACAATAGTCATGATTTGCTTCTGTATAATACCATTCCCAGAATCTTAAAAAATATCCATGTCCAGGAGGTCCAAGGTCTATCCAGGTATTTAAAGTCAAATAACTTGTGGTGTTTGGAGGATAAGGGTTTATGCAATTTGGATAGTCATTTGCTCCTGCTTTAAAAGAAGTATTTCCTGAATATTTTCTACATTCATCTAAATGCCACAATCCTGTTCTTTCCCAAGGGTTATAATCCTCTGCATCGTCATAAAATAAAGGCGGTTGCTCAGGACACCAAGAAGTTGAACAAAAACTTCTTTTGTAAATCCCATATCCCTTTAATGCAAGATAAATATCATAAGAACCAGATAAATTTTTTGTAAGAGCAATCCCAGTTGGGTCTTTGTAACCTATTGGCTGACCTGTCTGATTTTGCAAACCCTTTTCATCTGCCCAAATCCAGTTTGTCATATCACTTTTAATAAAAACCCCTATATCAGTTAAAACAGATACATATCTTTGTAAGATACCAGTGTCGTAAAGTTCATCCATTTTTGAAATTGGGGAAGGTGGAAGATTCTGGGACAAATCTACAAAAAAACCCCCGGATGTAGAAACATATTGGAAAATACCTCCATCTGTTCCGATTAAAATATCTCCAATCTCTTGCATCTTTTTCAAATCATTTATGTTTCCAGAAGCAACTCCTTGTTTTTCCCATTGAGTAAAAGCACCTAAACTTAAAAACAAAAACAAAATAATAATATAATTTTTCATTTTACCTCCATAATACAATATAACACATTTTTAAAATAAAAATGTGATCGAGATCACATTTTCTTATTTTAATAGCAAATAACTTTGAACACTTTTAATTTAAAAGATAAAATTTTCTTTTATTGAGGTGTTAAAGAGTGAATCAAAGTAAGGAATGGGGGTTCCGCCAAGGGTAATCCCTTTAAGATACCAGAATTTTGCTTCTTCTATGTTCCCTTTTAAATATAGCACCTGTGATAAATTTATAGCACCGGCAGGGTTTTCTGGGTAAACTTCTATGCTTCTTCTAAAAACCTTTTCAGCCCCTGCCAATTTTCTTTTTTGTAAACAAGATCTACCCAGATCATTTAATAATTTTACATCAGAAAAACCTGAAAAAAAGGCAAACCATTTTTCTTTGAAAGCCAGAAATTCTTCCCCTTTTTTTTCATATATTTCTGCTTTAGTTAAATGAAAAAAGGGTATATTCCAGTTTTCATCAATTGCTCTGTTTATCCAGAAAAGAGCCCTATCCAGATCACCAATTTCCAGCGATGCCCTACTCTGATTAAAATCTATAAAAGGATCTGGTCTTCTCCTTTCATCAGGGATGCCTATTATAGAAAGAATAAGAGTAACTGCAAAAACAATCCAGATTTTATAATTTATTTCTTTAAAATTAGAAAGTATTTTATCAAAAAAAGCAGAAGCCCAGAGACAAAGCACAGGAATTAAGATAAATCTATGTCTTGAAGAAGGGAAAAAAATTATTAAAATTAAAATTTGTGAAATAAAAAAAATAAAAAAAGGGGGGAAGTATTGATTTTTGCTTGCAAAATAAATACCAATTAAACAAAAAGAAATAATAATACAAAAAGGAATTGGGAAAAAGTAGGCAACCCAAGGCTCCTTTCTCCTCCATTGTTCATTTAAACCATATTCCCAACTATCAATTATTCTTTGAATTTTCAAAAAGATATTTTTTAAAAAATTTATGGGATTTTTTTTTGCCCACTTAAATGTTTCATTTATCCAGAATGAATTTATTTGGAATGGTGTCATATCTCTTCCTGTTTTTGCTTCAGTATAATTTTCAACTGCTCTTGCCATTTGATTAATTGAACCACGAAAGCCAATTGGATCTGAAAAAAGACCATAAGAGGAAGGGTTATTTCCCATATAAAAAGCAATTCCAAACTGTGCAGAGGTTCCAAATAATTTTCCAGTTCCTAAATAGTTAATTAAAGGAATTATAAAAAAAAATGGGATACTAAAAATAATGGTCAAAAGGGATTTACGATTTTTCCATAAGATCCAGATTGAAAAGAATAACCAAAATAATAGTATATTTTGCCTTAAAAGGTAAAGAAATCCAAGGACAATTCCTGCTAAAGCTTTTACAAAAGTTTTATTAGAAAAAAAGAGTAAAAAAAATAACAATAAGAGGAAAGAAAATATTGATTCACTTAAAATTCTTGTTTCATAAAAACTTGTAGGACCATAAAAAAGAAAAAAAATGGAAGAAAAAAGAGCAACTCTTTTATTATAAATTTTTAAACCTAATTGATAAATTAGTCCAGCAGCTAATGCTCCAAAAAATATCTGAATTAAATAAATATAAAGGTAATTATTTTCTTTCCAGGGAATTAGAGCCAAAAAGTAAGAATATCCAGGTGCAAGGAGATAAAAACCCTCTGGCTTTGGAATGAAGATTCCTTTTTTTAAGTTTGAAGCAAGGTCAAGATAATATTTTCCATCTAATTGAGGTATTTTGAGAGAAGGGTCATATTTTAAATAAGAAAAGAGAAAAATAATTTTTAATAAAAAGGCAAAAAATGTAATCAAAATTATTTTTTTCATCCAATAAAGATAACATTTGTTTTTTAAAATTTCAATTTACAACATATTGTGCATTCTATCAAAATTAAACACAATATATTGTATAATTGCACTTGACAAAAGGAATTTTTATTTTTAAATTATAATGATAATTTAAAGGAGGTAATATGGCTCAAAGTGCAACTGTGGAAAGTTTTAATAAATCTTATTTTGATAGATATTTTACAAAAGAAGGAGTTCATCCTTATGAAGAAATAGTATGGGCAAAGTTTGTTGCTTCAATTAAGAATGCCGATGGTAAAGAAATTTTTAAACAAGAAGGGGTTGAAGCACCATCCTTTTGGTCACAAACAGCTGTAAATGTTGTTGCTTCAAAGTATTTCCATGGTGCAATTGGAAAAAAAGACAGGGAATACAGTATGAAGCATCTAATTGATAGGGTTGTAAAGACAATCACAAGATGGGGTTTTAAAGATAAGGTATTTTTGGAAGAAAAGGAAGGAAAAATATTTGAAGAAGAATTAACATACATCTTGATTAACCAATATGCTTCATTTAATTCACCTGTTTGGTTCAATTGTGGAATAGAAGAAAAGCCACAGTGCTCTGCTTGCTTTATAAATTCTGTAGAAGATACAATGGAATCCATTTTAGAACTGGCAAAGATTGAAGGGCTACTCTTTAAATATGGCTCTGGAACTGGTACAAATTTTTCTACATTGCGCTCTTCAAAAGAAGCGTTATCGACAGGAGGGACTGCTTCTGGTCCTGTTTCATTTATGAAAGGTTATGATGCCTTTGCTGGGATTATAAAATCAGGAGGAAAAACCAGAAGAGCTGCAAAAATGGTGATTTTAAATGTAGACCATCCAGATATAATGGAATTTATAGAAGCAAAAATCAAAGAAGAAGAAAAGGCAAAGGCATTGATTGAAGCAGGCTATGATGGTTCTGTTTATGGTGAGGCATACAGATCTGTCTTTTTCCAAAATGCAAACCATTCAGTAAGGGTATCAGATAGTTTTATGGAGGCAGTAGAAAAGGATTTGGAGTGGTACACAAGAGCAGTTACATCTGGAAAAATAGTGGATACTTATAAGGCAAGGGAGATCTTGAAAAAAATTTCTTATGGAACTTGGTTTTGTGGAGACCCGGGGTTGCAGTTTGACGACACAATTAACAAGTGGCATACTTGCAAGAATTCTGGAAGGATAAATGCTTCAAATCCTTGTTCTGAATATATGTTTTTAGATAATTCTTCTTGCAATTTAGCTTCCTTAAATTTGCTGAAATTTTTAAAGGATGATAATACTTTTGATTTAGAAGGATATAAAAGAGCAATAAGATTATTGATAACAGCCCAGGATATAATTGTTGATAATTCCTCTTATCCAAGGAAAGAAATTACAGAAAATTCCCATTTATTTAGACCTTTGGGCTTGGGCTATGCAAACCTTGGTGCTCTTCTTATGGCTTTGGGGCTCCCTTATGATTCTGAGGAGGGGAGGGCTTTTGCTTCTGCTTTAACTGCAATTATGACAGGTGAGGCATATTTGCAATCCATAAAACTTTCTCAAAGGGTAGGCCCTTTTGAAAAATTTGAAGAAAATAAAATTCCAATGCTGGAAGTTATGGAAATGCACAGAAAAGCGTTGAAAAAAATAAATCTTGAAGGGGAAAGAAAATATTTGTTGGAAGAAGCAAAGAGAATCTGGGAAGAAGTTTTAAGTAAAGGTGAAAAATATGGTTTCAGAAATGCTCAAGCAACGGTTATTGCTCCCACTGGAACTATTGGTTTTATGATGGACTGTGATACAACAGGAATTGAGCCAGATCTTGCTTTAATCAAAATAAAAAGCATGGTGGATGGTGGAACAATAAAAATAGTAAATAAAACAGTTCCAAGGGCATTGAAATATCTGGGATATAGTGATGAAGAAATTGAAAAGATGGTAAATTATATAAGTGAAAATGGTACAATTGAAGGTGCACCTTATATAAAGGAAAAACATTTAAAGGTCTTTGATTGTGCTTTAAAACCTCCAAGGGGAACAAGGTTTATAAACTATATGGGTCATATTTATATGATGGCAGCAGTCCAGCCCTTTATATCAGGTGCAATATCCAAAACAGTGAATGTTCCTGAATTCACAACAGTTGAAGAGATAATGGATATTTATATAAAGGCATGGAAACTTGGATTGAAAGCAATTGCAATTTACAGGGATAATTCAAAGGCACACCAACCCTTAGCAGCAGGAAAAAAAGAGAAAACAATAATTCAAGAAAAACCATTTCCCCAGAGAAGAAAACTTCCTGATGAAAGAAAGGCATTTACACATAAATTTGAAGTTGGTGGACATCAAGGATATATCACTGTGGGGATGTATGAAGATAATAAACCAGGTGAAATATTTTTAACTATAGCAAAAGAGGGCTCAACAATTTCAGGGCTTATGGATGCCTTTGCAACAGCCATTTCAATTGGTTTACAATATGGGGTTCCCCTTGAGACCTTTGTTGAAAAATTTGCTTTTATGAGGTTTGAGCCACAAGGGATGACAAAAAACCCAAGGATTAGATTTGCAAATTCTTTAGTTGATTATATTTTTAGATATCTTGCTTCAAAATTTTTGCCAGAAGAAGAACAAGAGGCATATGGAATTAAGCCAGAAAAACAGGACAAGCAGTTAGAACTTTTTAAAAATTCAAATGATAAAAACATAATTGCCCAAGATGGTCCCCCTTGTATGAATTGTGGGACTATAATGGAAAGAAGTGGAAGCTGTTTTAGATGTCCTTCCTGTGGCACTACCTCTGGTTGCTCTTAAAAAATTTTTTTAGTATTTACTTTTGAAAAATTTGAATAATTAGGAGTTTATAAAGTTCCTAAAATGCCTCAAATAAAATTTTTCCTGTCAAATTATTTTATCCTTTTATTCAAATTGATTTTGTAATCTTACTTTTGTAATTTTTAGTAAAATTTAAAAGTTTATTTCCATACCATCGTAGGCAATTTTTGCAATGCCTTTGAATTTTCTTTCCAGTTCTTTATGATTTATTTTCCAGTGTCCAATATGGGTTAAAATTGTTTCTTTTGGCTTAATTTTTAAAATTAAAGAAATTATTTCTTTTTCTTTTAAATGGTTTTCACATTCTCCTGTTCCATCTAATATCAAAAGATCCAAATTTTTTAATTTTTTAATTGAATTTTCTTCAATCCCTTTTGTATCTGGAATGTAAGCAAATTTTTTTTCTCCATTTATTAGTATTCCATAGGTTTTAATTTTTTTTGAATGGATGACTGGAAAAAAATAAAAATTTTTTAAAGGCGTAAAAGAAAAAAAATTTACAGGAATAGAAGGGAAAATTTTTTTGATTTCTTTGAAAACAGATTTTTTAGTAAAAATTATTAGGTTTTTATATACTGGTTTATAGTTTGGAAATAAATCTTTTAATCCAAATATGTGGTCGCTATGGGAATGGGTTAAAAAAATATACTTTATTTTTGAAAGGTCATATCTTTTGAAAAAGAAAATAATATCTGGTGGTAAGTCAATTAAAATATCTGGTTTTATTAAGATTGAACTCCTATATCTTTTATCTTTTTTATATTTTGATTTGCATTGTAAACAGTTACAAAAAGGATAAGGTATAGCCCAAGAACAAGATGTACCAAGAAAAAGGATTTCCATTTATTAAACTGTTTGAAGGCGAGAAAGAATAGAAGGGTCTAATTTTTCTAATTCAATATATTCTTGTTCCAACTCTTCTATTATAAACCTTTCAATAGCTGTATTTCTTATAAAATCTTCTCTTAAATCAAACCTTCCTTTTTCAATTATTTCAGGCAAAATTTCATTTACATAAAGGGATTCTAATTTTATTTTTTCAATTACAACATTAAAAATTTCCTCATCAAAATATTCTTCCTCTCCTAATTTTTTCATTTCTTTTAAAATTTCTCTTTTTAATGCAACCTTTCCTTCCCTCTTTGTCAAATCCACATAAAAATGTTTTAACCTTTCCTTACAAATATTTCTTAATCTTTGATATGTTTCTTCCTGTCTGTTAATTTCATTTAAAATGAAAGAAAGATCCTGGATTGTTGCTTCATTTTTTGAAATGTTTTCTAAACCTTTTTCAATTTCTTCCAATTTCTTTTTTCCAAAATTTGTTATATAGGTATTATTTTTAAGGGGTTCAATAAAAAGTTTTTGAAAGAGTCTGCTTTGTAGTTCATTGAAAATTTTGTAGTTATTTACAAGGGAACGGATATTTGATTCTTCAATTTCTTTGCCTTCCATAAATGTAATATTATTTATAAAAGAGGCAGAAGAGTCAAACCTGTCAAGGTATGTTATTGTTTTACCAAAGGACTCAAGCAAATCATAGTCCTCTGTTTGAGAAACCTTTTCATCTATTATTCTTCCCACATCAAGCAAAATTTCTTCAAAAGAATTATCCCTTTCTTGAACTGCCTTTTGTTTACAAAACAAAAGTGTTACAAGTTCCTCCTTTGTAATCTCTTGTGTAAAGGGTCCTGATTCTAAGAGAAAGCTTTCAAGTATCTGCCTTGTTTCAGATATATAAGGTGGTTCTTCTGATAAAATCTTTTCTTTTCCTTGAAAAATAATATTTTCAAGGGTATCAAAGAGAGAGGAAGGAATGTTGTGCTTCACACTTAAAGTTCTAATTCTTTGAAGCCTTGCCTTTATGGAAGCAGGGATTTTTCCTTCCACATTTTGGCTCAATAAATATTTATATTCTCTTATCAGGGCTCTGTTTAACTTATCTTGATAAATTACATCAATCCTTAACCTTTCCCTCAAATAAGGATCTAAATTTTCTTCCTCTGGTAATATTTCTGGAAGTTTCCTGTAATTTTCATAATATTCTTTTAATTTTTTATAAATTGAAACATTTTCTTTGTTTAATAACCTTATTAAAAAAATATCAATGTTTTTTTCATTTAAAAATTCAACAAGGGCTTCCATTAAAGCAGTATCATCTTGCAGTCCAACCATTTCTGTTCTTTTTAAATATTTACCAAGGGCTTTTAATGTCTTTTCTTGCCTTTCAACAATTGATAAGTTTTTAGGGTCTCCTATAAAAAAGAAATAACAGGATAAGGCATTTCCATTTAAAAAAATTGAATCATAGCTTAAAGTTCCAGAAACTTTATTTGTAAAATATAATTGCTTGCTTTTTGGATTTTCAAAGGCACCAAAAAAGATCAAGCGATTTAAAACTTCATCATTTAAAAGGTCTTCCAAGGGAAGGGAAGCACCAAACATATACTCTGAAACCTGACCTCCATTGCAATTGTGAACAATTCCTTCTTCAGTTAAAATTAACTCATTTCCGTTGGAGAAAAAGTGGACACCCTTTTGTGTTTCTTTCATAAAAAACTTCCTATAAATGTTTTCTCCATAAACAGTTGCATAAAAATCAATATTTTCATTTACTTTTCCATAAAAGGAAACTGTTTTAATCATCCTATTATTTTACCAAAAAAAATGTTATATTTTTATTATGATTTATGTTGGAACTGCTGGTTGGTCTTATAAAGATTGGGAAGGAACATTTTATCCTCTGAATTTAAAAAAAGATATGCAGCTTACCTTTTATTCAGAAAAATTTAACACAATTGAAATAAATTCTTCCTTTTATCGCATCCCTGATGGAAAGATGGCTTATCTCTGGTTAAAAAAAGTTGAAGGAAACCCTCGCTTTACTTTTACTTTAAAAGCTTTTGGTGGTTGGACCCATGAAGAAATATTTCAAGAAGAAGAAGGGGAAAAAATGAAAAAGATATTAAGGATATTTAAAGAAGAAAGGCGACTGGGACTGATGCTTTTTCAATTCCCTTACAGGGTAAAATTTTCTATAAATTTTTTAAAAAAACTGGACTTTTTTAGAGAATATTTTGATGGTTTTCCCATAGGTATTGAAATTAGAAATAAAACATTTCAAAGAGATGATTTTTTTAATTTTTTAAAAGAAAAAAAGATATCTTTTGCAAATATTGACCAGCCACTAATAAGTCAAAACATAGGACCTACATCAGAATTTACAGCAAACCCTGGGTATATTAGATTACATGGAAGAAATTTAAAAAATTGGTTTACCTCTGAGGAATCTTATCAAAGGTATGATTATTTATATTCAAAGGAAGAACTGCTCCCCTGGGTTGAGATTGCTTTAAAGCTTTCAAAAGAAGGGGATACCTATGTAATATTAAATAACCATTACAGAGGTAAAGCAATTCAAAACGCCTTTGAATTTATTGATCTATTAAAAAATTTAAGTGTAAATTAAAGCAAATTGTTTTTTTATTTATTTTATTATATAATTTTTTGAAGTATAAATTTTAAAGCAACGGAGGTAAGAAATGGCAAAAGCTTATGTAAGAGTATGTATTGAACCCGGTTATGAAGTAAAACTAAAAGAAAAGCTAAGTAAAGAAAAGGGAGTTTTATCTGCTGAAATAACAGCAGGTGAACAGGATATGATAGTACTTGTGGAAGCAAATTCCTATGAAGAAATCTTAAATTTTGTTCTTACAAAGATAAGGAAAGAGCAAGGTGTAAAAATTACTTGGACAAATTTTATTTTAAATATTTAGAAAAGTTTAACATTCTTTTTATTAAAATTTTTTTTATCAATTTAAAATTTTTTATTATATGTTAAATTCAAATGAAATCAAAGAAGGTATGCCCTTTTTATTGTACAATTCTGATAAAAGAAAATATCTTTTATTTTTTTCAAAGGGGCTATCCTTTGGAACTGATTTGGGACAAATTAATTTTCCAGAAGAATTATTTTATGGACAGAAAATTTTAACAAATAAAGGCACTGAATTTTTTATCCTCAAGCCCTCCTTAGCTGAGCTTTCTTTAAAAGTTGAAAGGAAAACAACTATTATCTATCCAAAGGATGCAGGCTGGCTTCTTTTGCATAGCAATATTAAAAATGGCTCTTTTGTTGGGGAAATTGGCAGCGGTTCTGGTGCTTTTACATTTATTTTAGCGTCAATTGTTGGAAAGGAAGGAAAGGTTTATTCTTTTGAAAGGAGAAAAGAACACCTTGAAAGAGCAAAAAAAAATTTAGAAAAAATTGGGGAATTTCCACAAATTGAGTGGATTGAAAAAGATCCTGTAAAAGAAGGCTTTGGTATAAAAGATTTGGATGTCTTATTTGTGGATGTCCCAGAGCCCTGGGATTTGGTTTTACCTGCAAAAGACGCCATTGTCCCTGGTGGTTTTTGGCTTTCAATTTCTCCAAATATAAATCAAGTAGAAAAGACAGTTTTTAAATTAAAAGAAAATTCTTTTAAAGCAATAAAAACCGTTGAGATGATTGAAAGAGAGATATTGATAAGAGAAGATATGTCAAGGCCTAAGGAATTTGGAATTATGCACACTTGTTATTTAACTTCAGGGAGGTTTGTAAATGAATAAAGTTGATGAATTAATTGAACAACTTAAAAGCCCTTATGTTATGTATAGAACAAGGGCCGCCAAACTTTTGGGTGAAGAAAAAGATCCAAAGGCAATACCTTATTTAATAGAAGCATTAAAGGATGAAAATTATCTTGTTAGGGATAATTCAGCTTATGCCTTAGGGCTTTTGAAGGCATCCGATGCAGTTCCTTCACTTTGCAGTGCCTTGAAGGATCCACATCCCTGGGTTAGAAAAAGTGCAGCAAAGGCATTAGGAATGATTGGAGATAAAAGGGCAGTAATTTATCTAATTGAAGCATTAAAAGATGAAGAAAATATGGTAAGGAAATCAGCAGTTAGATCTTTAGGGCAAATTGGAGATGAATCTGCCATCCCTTATATTGAAAAGATGCTACAAGATCCATCTGCTCTTGTTAAAGAAATGGCAAAAATATCTTTAAAAAAATTAAAAGAAAAATGATGGAAAACTTTGCTTCCTTTTTGGAAAGGGTTTTATATGATGAAAAAAGAGGTTATTATTTAAAAAAAGAACACCCTTCTTCAAATATTGATTATATAACTGCTTCTTCCCATCCCATTTTTTCAATTGCAGTTGAAAAGTTTATAAAAAAAAACTTTAAAAAATTAGATTTAGATTTTTTGGATTTTGGTGCTGGCGATGGAACTTTTTTAATTAATTTAAAGAAGAAATTTGAAAAGGAAAAAATTAAATTTATTGCTATTGAAAAGATAAAAAGATTTAATGATGAAGAAATAATATTTTATAAGTCAATTGAAGATTTGAAAGAAATAAAGGGAATTATATTTTCTTTTGAACTATTTGACTCTTTGCCTTTTCATTTAGTTGAAAGAAAGAATGGAAAATTAAAAGAAATTTATGTTGAAAACAACAAGTTTGTTCTTTCTAATATAAGTTCAGAGGAGATATTAAAATATGTTGAAAAATATGAAATTAAATTAAAAGAAGGGCAAAGGATAGAAGTTTGTCTTTTAGCAGAAAAATTATATGAAGAGTTTTCAAAAAAATTAAAAAAAGGTTTTATTTTAACTTTTGATTATGGTTTTAAATCAAATGTATTATATAATTATTCCTTTTTTAAAAAAGGAACTTTAATGACCCATAAAGAAAAAAAATGGGAAAGGGATCCTTTCATTGAACCCTATAAGACAGATATTACTTGTGCTGTAAATTTTACTGCCTTAAAAAGGAGAGGAGAGGAAGAAGGGCTTAAAACAAGAAATTTTTATACTTTGAGCCAGTTTATAGTGGAAAATGTTTTTGATGATTTGAAAAAGATTGAAAATTTTGAGCATCCAATTCCAATTTATGATTTAATCTTTGGAAAAGTTGGAGAGGATGTTAAAGTTTTAATTCAAGAAAAGGTTTAATAAATGCTTGATGAAAAAATCAAATCATCTTTAAATAATGAGACATTAAAGAATAATTTATGGAAAGCAGTAAGCCACACATTGCTTTCAAGATTAAAAATACTTAAAAATTATCCAGATTGGGAATTTTTAAAAGAAAAAGCATTCAACATAAGAAAAAATTCAATTGAAAATTTGGATAAACTCTGGCAGAATGCAAAAGATAAGATAATTGAAAGGGGGGGAAGTTTTTATTTTGCTGAAAATGAAAGGGAAGCAAAACTTGTAATTGAAAATATATTAAAAGATTTCAAAAATTTTCCTGTTATTAAATCAAAGTCAATGGTATCAGAAGAAGTTCTTTTAAGGGAATATTTGGAAAAAAAAGGTTTTGAAATTTATGAGACAGACTTAGGTGAACTAATTGTTCAATGGGAAGGAAAACCACCATCCCATATAACAGCACCAGCAATACATTTATCAAGGTATGAAATTTCAAAAATCTTTGAAGAAAAATTAAAAGCAAAATTTTCACCAGAACCTTCTGAACTTACAAGTGTTGCAAGGGAATTTTTGAGGGAAAAATTTTTAAAAGCAAGAACTTCAATTGTAGGAGCAAACTTTATAGTTTCAGAAAATGGTTCAGTTGTTTTGCTTGAAAATGAAGGAAATATTAGGTTTTGTTTGAATGTTCCAGAAAAAGTTATAATACTTACGGGGTATGAAAAAATAATTGAAAAAATTGATGATTTAAAAGTTCTTCTTAAAATCCTTCCTCCTTCCGCCACTGGGCAGTTTCAAAATTGCTATACTTCCTTTTTCCCAATTGACAAAAGATTTCACTTAATTGTTTTGAAATCCTTTAGGGAAAAAATTTTAAATTCAGAGATGAAGGAAATTTTATATTGCATAAGATGTGGTGCTTGTATAAACACCTGCCCTGTCTTTTCTTTAATAGGTGGCCATTCTTATAGCTCAACTTATCCTGGTCCAATTGGTTTGATTTTGTCATTTTTCAATCAAAAAAGAGTTTTATCAAAAGAAATATTAAACCTTTGTTCTTTATGCCATTCTTGCACTGAAATCTGTCCTGTAAAAATACCAATAAGTGAAATCATTTTAAAGGAAAGAGATTTGATGGGGAAAAATATTTTTGAAAAATTTTCAGTAAATTTTTTAAAGATTTTATCAAATAAATTTTTCTTTGATTTATCTTTTAAAATTTATAATTTTTTTCCCTTATTTTTTAAAAAATTAATTCAAAAAAAATGGACAGAAAAAAGGGAAATTTTAAAGGTAAAAGATAAAGATTTTTTTAAGTTATGGAAAGAAAAGAATTAGAAAAAGTATTAAAGGATTTAGGTGTTCAAATTTTTTGGGTTTTAAAAGAAAACTTAATTGAGGAAATTATGAATTTTATAAAAAATAAAAAGTTTTATTTATCAAAATATTTAAATATTGATTTAAAAGGTATAGAGGATATAAAAGAAGCAGAAGTTGGAATTTTTGAAGCAATTGGATTGTGTGAGAAAACAGGAACAATTTTGGTTTATGGAAATGAACTTGCAAGTTTAATTCCACCAGTTTCACTGGCAATTTTAAAAAAAGAAAACATAAAAAAAGAATTAGATGATTTAATTGATTTAATAAAAAAAGAACCTGAAATAAGTTTTGCCTTTATAACAGGACCTTCAAGGACAGCAGATATTGAAAAGCAAGTTGTAATTCCAGCACATGGACCAAAGGAATTAATAATTTTTGTTTATTAATATTTGATTTTTAAGTAAAAATCAATTATATTATAAATGTGGAAAAAATTTATTTTTTATTATTTTTGTTCCTTTCGCACTTTTTATTTTCTCAGTTTGTTTTAAAGGATGGATTTGTTTACAAGGAAGGGAAATTTGAAAAGGTTGACATTTTAGTTAAAGATGGAAAAATTGAAAAGGCAGGAAAAGATTTAAGAGGAGAAAAAATTGAAAATTTGGAAGGGCTTTTTATTTATCCGGGATTTGTGGATTCCCATCTGCATATTTATGGTATCGGGAAAGAAATGGAAGAGGTAAATTTAAAAGGTGTTAAATCAATTGAAGAAATTATTGAAAGAATAAAACTGAAATATCCTGAAATTGAAAGTGGAAAATGGATAATTGGAAGGGGATGGGATCAAAATCTTTTTTATGAAAAAAAACTTCCTGATAATAAAATGCTTTCAGAAGAGTTTTTAAAAAATCCAGTTCTTTTGTATAGAATTGATGGTCATATGCTTCTGGCAAATGAAAAAGCAATTGAAGAAGCAAAAATTGGGCAAAAAAAAATTGAAGGAGGGGAAATTGATTTTGACAAAGGTTTGTTTTCAGACAAGGCAATGGATCCTTTTTCTTTTGCAATTCCTAAGCCAGGAATAAAAGAGATTGAAGAAACATTAAAAAATTCATTAAACTACTTAAAATCCTTAGGATTTGTTTCTGTTTGTGATGCTGGGATTGATGGAGAAATATTAAAAGCATACCTTTCCCTTTCAAGAAAAAATGAAATTCCAATAATTGTTTATGCAATGCTTGAGGAAGGAGTCCCAGATTTTGATGGGATAATTAGAAATGGAATAATTGAAAAGGAGTATTTTAAATTAAATACTGTAAAGGTTTTTATGGATGGTGCTCTTGGTTCTTGGGGTGCTTATTTGAGTATTCCTTATAAAGACAGACCTTCAAAAAAGGGGACTCTTGTAACAGATTTTAAAAAACTTTGCAATATCTTAGAAAAATGCAAAAAACATAATTTTAAAGTTGCAATCCATTCAATTGGAGATGAAGCAACAACAATTGCTTTAAAGGCAATAGAAAAGGTAAAAATGAAACCATATCAAGTCCGCCTTGAACATTTGCAAATTGTAAAACCGTCAGATTTAGAAAAATTTAAAAAATTAAAAGTTGTTGCTTCTTTTCAACCATACCATTATATTTCTGATTTAAAATTTTTATACGATAGAATTGATAAGGGAAGTAATTTTTTATTTTATCCCTGGAAAACATTTTTAAAAAATAATATATTGCTTTTGTTTGGAAGCGATTCCCCTGTGGAAAGTGCAAATTTTCTTGAAGGATTTTTTTCTTCTTTCTCAAGAGAAGATGAAGGAATAAGTTTGATTGAAACCATAAAATCATATACATTAAATAATTTTTTGTTTTACAAGGAAAGGAAAATGGGAAGGATTGAGAAAGGATATTATGCAAATTTTACAGTTTTAAATAAAAATATTTTTGAAGAAAGGGAAGGAATAGAAGTATGGGGAACAATGGTGAAAGGAAAATGGGTTTACAAAAAGTAATTTTTTTGATTTTTGTTTTTTTTATATCTGCCTGCCAGGATAAAGGGCAGGTTGATTTAAAGAAAATGGAGAAGAAATATATGAGCTTAAGAGAAAAGATGGTTTTAGAACAAATTGAAAGAAGGGGTGTAAAGGATAAAAATGTTCTGGAAGCAATGAAAAAAGTGCCAAGGCATTTATTTGTCCCAGAAGAGTATTTAAATGAAGCATACGAGGACTATCCTCTTCCAATTGGGGAAGGGCAGACAATCTCGCAGCCCTATATAGTTGCAAAAATGACTGAACTTTTAGAAGTAAAAAAAGGAGAAAAGGTTTTAGAAATAGGGACTGGTTCTGGGTACCAGGCAGCAATTTTAGCTGAAATTGGTGCAAAGGTATATACAATTGAGATTTTGCCAAAATTAGCAGAGAAGGCAAAGAAAACTTTATCAAATTTAGGATATGAAAATGTTACAGTTTTAGTTGGGGATGGCTTTAAAGGATATATACAGGAAGCTCCTTATGATAAAATAATTGTAACGGCTGCACCAGAAAAAATACCAGAACCCTTGATTGAACAATTAAAAATTGGAGGAAAATTGGTTATTCCTGTTGGAAAATATGATCAAGAGTTAAAACTTGTATCAAAGAGGGAAGAGGGGGTAGTTGTTGAAAGTGTTTTACCTGTGAGATTTGTGCCAATGGTTGGAGAAGTTGAGAAGTAAATTAATTTTATTACTTATCTTTCTTTCCTGTACCATAACTTTTGAGAAAAAAATATTAATAGAAAATAAGGTTGAAAAGAGGAAGACAGTTGGTATAAGTTTTTTAAATTATGAAGAAGCAATAGATGAGGGCTTCTACAATGAAGTAGATGCTTTTTTGGCAAGGAGTAAAAATAAAATAAAGGGAAATTCATCCCTTTCCTTTGCTTTGGGTAAAATAGAGCTTGTAAAAAAAAACTTAACAAAAAGCATAGAAATTTTTAATGAACTTTTAGAATACACATCACCAGCTGTTCCTGTATATAAAAAAACTCTTTGGAATCTATCAATTGCATACTATTTTAAAAATGATTTTTTGAAATCTTATGAGAAGGCAGAAGAAGCAAGCCAGAGGGGACAGAGGATTGACGAAGGTTTTAAGAATTTTTTAAAAGCTTCAAAAGGAGAAATTTATAAGTTTTATGGCGATTATCTGGAAAAAGAATTTGAATATTCAAAGAAAAAAATTCCTTTAATAGAAATAGTTGTAAATGATAATTTAAAGGAAAAAGCAGTTATTGATACAGGTGCTTCTTTATCTTTTGTTTCACTTTCTTTTGCAAAAGATTTAAATATTGAAATTTCAGAGGAATTTAAATCCCAGGGATTTGGCTTTCATGGAAAACTTATTCCTGTTTGGCTTTCTTATCTTTCTTCTATTGATATGGGAGATTTGAAAATATCTAATGTTCCAGTTATGATATTTAGAGATGAGGACTTAACCTTTGGCGACTTTAAAGTTAAAGCAGGAATTGGTTTTCATCTCTTAAAAGAAGGTATCTTAAAATTAGATTATAAGAAAAAATTTCTTTCTTTTAAAATTTATAAAGAAGAGCAAAATAAAAAAGGAAATCTACTCTTGCTTGGTTTAAGGGCAGGGGTTGAAATCACAATAAATGGTGCTGGATTTTATAATTTTATATTAGATACTGGAAGTGAAAAAACATATATAACTAATAATGGAGCAAAAAAAGCGCTTTTAAGTGAAAAGTTAAATTTATTTGATGTAATAGCAAGGGGAATTGGAAAAGCAAAAGTGGAATATAGGAAAATAGAAGATGCAACAATTGGATTGGGTATGTACAAGGTATGGTACAGTGATATTTTGCTAAAAAGTGAAGATTCAAAATATGTTGATGGAATTTTGGGAAATGATTTCCTGGAAAGCTTTGTAGTTATAATGGATTTTCCTAAAAATAAAATCAGTATTATGTTATAATTTAAAGAGGGAAAAAATGAAGGAAGTTGTTATAATAGTTCAAAGCCAGAAGGGAATTAAAAAATATGATTTTGATAAAGATATAATTTCCATTGGTAGAGCAAAAGAAAATGATATTGTCTTAGAAGAAGAAGTTGTAAGCAACTTCCATAGTTCTTTAACTTTTGATCCATCAATTGGTTTTTATGTTTTAGTTGATTTAAATAGTAAAAATGGGACCTTTATTGGAGAAAAAAAATATCTGAGCCCTTTGTGATAGAGAAGGCAACACTTATAGAAATTGGGAATTTTAATCTTCAAATATTTCCAACAGAGATAAAGGAAGGGCAAAAAACAGTTGTTTTTGATATTCAGGATTTCAAAAAAAATGTCCCAAAAGAAGTTTTACAAAAAATAGATGAAGAAAAAGAACCAACAATTCCAATGGAAAAATTAAAAATTTTGGATAAAGAAAAAACTGTAATTGAAAAAAAAGAAAGTAATTTTATTTTGGAATTAAATTTTATTGAAGGTGAACATAAAGGGAAAAATGTTATTATAAAAGATAAGGATGAAATATTATTTGGAAGATCCTCTGAATGCGATTTTATTTTTTCAGACCAAAGGATTTCAAGAAAACATTTTAAATTAAAAATAAGAAATAACAAATGTTATATTCAAAATTTAAAACCAATAAATTTAATTTATTTAAATAATGAAGAAGTAAAAGAAAAAGAAATAGAAGTTATTCCAAACTCGGTCATAGAAGCTCAAAAAGAAGTAATAAAAGTTAATTATTTTGAAAAGAAAAAGGAAATACCAAAAAAAGAAATTTCTCAAGAAAAGCCAAAGGAATTTCAAATGGAAATAAAATCTTTAACTCAAAAAATAAATTATTATATATTAAAAGGACCTTTAAACATTGATTATTATTACAAATTAGAAAATTCCCTTCTTTCAAATTTACCAGAAAAAAAATGGGCAATAATTGATTTTAAAGATATTTCTTTGATTGATTATCCAGCACTGGCAAGTTTGCTTAAAATAATTGCAGAGTATAGCCAAAGGGGAGGAGAGATTGTTTTAATAAATATCTCGGAGGACTTAGAAAAGACCTTTGAACTTGTAAATGTTTCAAGATATATAAATAAGTTTACCAAAGAAAATTATGAAGAATCTATAAAATATCTAAAAAGTAAAGTTAATTAAATGCTTTATTTAAATTTGAAATTTTTAGGAATTTTTTTGCCTGCCTTATTATTTGGGGAACTATTTGTTGTGGAAATCAACTCTACAAAAGAAATTTTAGCTTGCAAAGTTTGTGATGAAAACCGTTGCGAAAGGATTCTCGACTGTATATTTCCTATTGATAAAGAAAAATACTTATTAATTCTTCCTTACAAAAGAGCGAGCATTTTTTTGGAAAATAAAAGATATAGAAATTTCAAAATTAAAAATTTATCACATATAAAGGACAAGGGACAACCCTTATTTATTCAAAAATTTAATTTAAATAAATATGATTATTTTTTAGGAAAAGATGAAAAGGGAAACTGGAAAGTTTTTAATATTTCTGAAAAAGAGGAGGCAAAGAAAAATTTATTTATTGAAGAAAATAATTTTGAAAAAATAAATGGTGATCATAAAAAAAGAGCAATCTACTTTTGGGATACAATTGAGATTTTAAAATCAAAGAAAAAATGGGAAAATATTTCAAACAAATTAATGAAAGCATACTTTAATAAAATATATATTCAAATACCTTATAAAATAAATGAAGATAAAAATTGGAGCAAAAGGAAAAACTCTTTTTTTAATTTTATTAAGTGTTTATTAAAAAATAATATGAAATTAGGATTTCTTGATGGTTATAAAGGTTTTGCCTTAGAGCCATTTCATAATAAAGTTTTAGTGCAGATTGAGGAATTAAAATATTTTTGGGAGAAAAATTTTTCAAATTTTCCTTTTCCTCCCATCCACTTAGATATAGAACCATATCTTTTAAAGTTTTATAATAATTTAAATTATAAGGAAATATATGGAGAATATATAAGTTTATTAAAAAAAATAAAAGAAAATTTTCCTGAAGTTGAATTAAATTTAGATATTCCTTTTTGGCTCGATAATTTAGATGAAGAAATTTTAAAAGAAATTATAAAATATTCCGATGGAATAACAATTATGGCTTATAGAAGCAAAGTTTATGGTTCAAATGGAATTATTGATATAACAGAAAAAGAAGTTGCTCTGGCAAAAAAGGAAAATAAAAAGGTTTATATTGCAATTGAAACAATGGAGCTTTTACCTGAAAAAATTTATGGAATCTTTGATGCAAAGAACGAAAAATTTCCTTTATACCTTCACAAAACAATGAAGGAAAATTTATTTTTAATTTCTGATATCCCCTCCGAATATGGAATAAAAGTAATTGAAGAAATACCTCCTGATTTTATATCCCTTTATAAATATAATTGAGAAGAAATTGAAAATTTTATAGAAGAAATATATTCTTATTATGGAGATAAAATTGATGGAATTGCAATTCACCATTGGGGTTCTATAAAAGAAAAAATAAAATGATTATTTTAAAAATATTTATTATTTCTTCTGTTCTTTCCTTTTTTATTTTATTAGTTCTTTTAATATACTTTAAAATTTTTAAAAAAAATAGATTTACTTTTACTTTAAAAAAAATCTTAGAAATGGAAAAATTAAAAGAAGAAGAAATTAAAAATTTAAAAAGATTTGTTAAAGATTTTTCCTCAAAAATTTTAAGGTGGTTTTCTTATTATATCTTAGAAAAAACAATGATAATAGATTTTTAAAAAAAGCAATTGTCGATTTAAATGATAAATCTTTATTCATTCAAAGTGGTGCAATTAATTATTTAGGAAGTTTTTCTGAGTTAAATAATTTTAATAAATTATGGCCCTTTTTAAACAATGATAATATAATTTTGAAGCTTAATGCTATAAACTCAATAAAAAATATTTCCTTAAAAAATTTTGAAGATTTTAAAAGGGAATTTGAAGCAAAACCAAGCCAATTTATAAATCCTGCTTTAAATTTATTTTATGATTTGAAAAAAGAGGAAAAAAAAGAATTATTTTTGCTTATAAAAAAGAAGTTTAACTTGGATGAAGATGTAGCTTTAAAAACATTGTTTTTTTTGAGGATTTTGCTGATGAAGATCTTTATGAAGAAACATTATATCAATTGGATATATTCCCTTTATCTTTTCAAGAGGAATTTATAAAAATATTTTCAAAAAATATGGATTTGAAAAAATATATTACTTATTTTGAATTTAAATTAAAAACAGCTGAAGAAAAAATAAGATATATCTATATTTACCCTTTTGCCCTTTGTTATTCCGATTTGGATTTTAAAAAAGCATTAGAATTTACTAATGTATTAAATGAAAAGGAAAGAGAGATATTTTTAGAAAATTACTTTCCTGACCCTGAAAATTATATAAATTTTTTAATGGAATTAAAAAATATTCCTTCAAATTCTTTTAATTTGATTATAGAAAGATTATCTCTGTTAAAAAGTTCAAAGACAATAGATGTCTTAGAAAATATTTTAAATTATTGTAAAGAAAAAGATAGAATCCTTTTTAGATTTTCAAATCTTGTAATCCATTGGGAAAAGGAAGAAATAAAAAAGATTCTCTTCTGGCTTTTAACAAAGATTGAAAATCCAGCTTATAGAGAAAAGATAGAAAATATAATAAGGGAAAAGAAATTTGATAATTAAAATTATTATGTATTTTTATTTTATCTTTTTTATAATCTATTTTCTAACCTTTTTCTTTTTATTAATTAGTGCTTTTTTTTCAATTAAAAAATTGAGAAGAAAAATCTTTTGGATAAGAGAAGATATACTTAAAAATTTAAAGAATCAAATGCCAAAGATATCTCTTATAATCCCTGCTTATAATGAAGGAAAAACAATAGGAAAGTCAATAAATTCTTTTTTAGAGAGTGAATATCCAAACTTAGAAGTAATAGTTGTAAACGATGGTTCAAGAGATAATACCCTTGAAGTTTTAAAAAAAGAATTTTTACTCTTTCCCATCCATTTAAAACCCGTGGGTTCTCTTCCCTATGAAACATTAATAAGAATTTATAAAAGCCAAAAATATGATAATTTATTAGTTATTGATAAATTAAATGGAGGCAAAGCAGATGCTTTAAATTGTGGTATAAATTTTGCAAAAGGTGAAAAACTTTGCTTTGTTGATGCTGATGTAATTCTTCCAAAAGAGTCGCTTATAAGGTTGGTTTTTCCTCATTTGAATGAAAAAGAAACCGTTGCAACAGGTGGCTTTATAAGGTTGAGAAACAATTGTATGGTTTCTTCCTATTCTTGTGAAATAAAAATACCTGAAAAAACAGTTGAGAGGATTCAAATACTGGAATATTTGAGAGCTTTTTCATTAGGAAGAGCAGGATGGGATATGATAAATGGTGAGGTTATAATTTCAGGTGCTTATGGACTTTTTGATTCAAAAATTGTAAGGGAAATTGGCGGATTTCAAAGGTTTTCAATTGGTGAGGATATGGAAATTGTTGTAAGGATTCATAAACATTTAAAAAAACAAAAGAAAAAATATAAAATTTTAATTGTGCCAGATGCAATTTGCTGGACAGAAGCACCTGATAGTTTTAATGATTTGTTTAGACAAAGAAAGAGGTGGCAAAAAGGGCTTTTAACAACTATTTTATTGCATAAAGATTTGCTCTTTAATCCAAAATATGGAATAATTGGTTTATTTGTCTTCCCCTACTTTTTACTATTTGAACTTTTAAGTCCTTTTATAGAATATTTTGGGATTTTTCTTATGTTTCTTGCGCTTTTATTTAAAGTAATAAATTTAAAAATTTTTCTTTTAATTTTAGTTTTACCTTTAATAATTGGCTTTCTTCAAAATAATTTAATATTGCTTTTACATTTTATTTTCTTCGCAATTTATAGATCCTTTAAATGGCTCTTTAACTTCATTTTTTTGTACTTTCAGGAAATGACTTATTATCATTTTATATTAAATTATATAAAAATAAAAAGTGTTTTTGAATTTTTTTCAAAATTTCACTTAAAAGGTGGCTGGATCTCACCAAAAAGAATTTAATTAGTGTTAGAATATAGATGAGTTTTATTTATAGGAGGTATGTATGAAGTTAAAGTTAATTTTGTTTGGTTTATTTTTTATTTCCTTAATTTGCTGCAAAACAGAAAGTGAATCAAAAGATGTCAGCAAATCAATACAATTTGGAGATTAAGTCCTTGTTTGGGAAGAAATTGATTGTAAAGGAAAAGTACCAGATGGTTTATCCTATGTGGAAGTAGAAAATGCTATAGAAGACAGATTTTGTAAATTTACATTTGATGGACCCGAATATATTGAATTTAGTTTAGATCCAAAGCAAAGGAAGGAATTTCTGGCAAAGGCAGGAAGCTACAACCTTGTATTTTTTACTTCTGCTTACAGGAGTGATTTTAGAGAAAGGCAACAATTTTTATTTCCTGAGGAAGAATGTTATAAGTATACTGTTTATCTTCGCAAAGATTACAGAGACTATGAATATTACCCAAAAAGATAGGAGGTTTATATGAAATATTTTTCTTTATTTTTAGTTTTATTCACTTTAATCTCTTGCAAATCATCGAAGGATGAAAGACCAGTAATGGTTGTCCCTGCAGTACAACCTGCTGAAAGCAATATTATTTTTAGAGACAACTTTGATACACACAAGAACAAATGGGTAGAAAGAACTGGAAGGTGGAAATGGATAGAAGGTTTTCTTTCTCAAACAACAAGTGATCCAAGGGAACTCAATTCAATTATTTATCTTTCAAATCCACAAATGGCAGATGGAAGTATTGAAACATTGGTGAGAATAAATTTTTCTGAACATGCTTTAATGGACAATCCTGCTCATAATAGGAAATATATTGTTGGAGCTGGAATTATTTTTCGTATGCAAGATATAAATAACTATTATATGTTTCGCCTTGCTGGTGAAACTGGTGCTGTTTTGGGAAAAATGGTTGATGGCGAATGGATTGATATAAAGAATCCAAGAGCTTATGATTTCTTGGAAGGAGAAGTTTTAAATTTTGGCGGAAATAATTGGTATAACTTGAAAGTGGAGTTAAAAGGAAACAGGATTATTTGTTATGTTCAAAATTCTGCTGTTATAAATGCCATTGATGATACATATTCAATAGGTAAAGTAGGGCTTGTCACTTTTAAAGCAGCTGCGGATTTTGATTTTATAACCCTGAAAAGTTTTTAATTAAAGATCTTAATCCTGCATTTAGTTTTTTAAGGTTTTTAACCTTTTATGTTTTTTTTATTTTTATTTGTATTTATCTTAAATGAAAATTTTCAAAAAGCAGAAAATCGTTTTGATAAAATAAGAAAAGCAAATACTATCTTCGAACTAAATTTAAATATAGAAAATTACGAAAACCTTATAGAAAAAGCAAAAATTGAAAATAAAGAAAAAGACCTCCAAAAAATATTAAAAAAATTGGAAAAGGAATTTAATACTTCTTTAATAGAAAAATATAAGGAAGTTGTCAATAATTTAGAAAGAAATTCAGATTTTTTTAAATTAAATGAGAATTTTAAAATCTATAAAGATTTTTTAATGGAAATAGATACAATTATTTTGGGAACAAAAGACCTTGAAAATTTCAATGATGAAATTATAAAGAAGCTTTCAGAGATTCAAAAATCCTATAAAGACCCTTGTGTAGATTTTTTTTATAGATATGAAAGCTCAACAAATAATTTAAAAAGAATTGAATACTTATTTAAAATTGGTAAGAGTCCTTGCCTTTTTTCTTCAAATTTAAAAAATTATGCCCGAGAAAAACTTAAAGAAGAAAAAGAAAAATTTCTTATAAATTTAAAAAATAAAAAAACTTTTGAAGAGTTTGAATTATTTTTAGAATGCTTTAGGGATGACAAAGATTTTATGGAAAAAATTAGCGCTTTGAAAAGTGAGATTAAAAATGAAAAAGAGGTAAGACCAAAAGAAAAAGTATCAATTGAGGAGCAAATACCAGAAGAATTAAAGAAAGAAATAAAAGAAAATATGGAAATGGGGATGCCTTGGATTGCCTTGGATATTTGGCAAAGTGCCTGGGGGGACTTTTCTGAAATTGAACTGCTTCTTAATTATATTAAAAGAAATAAAATTTCAGAGGTGAATTTAAATATAGGTAAGGAAATTACAGAAAAAAAGGAGACAAAAGTTAAAGCAAAGGAAATCTTAAAAAGAATTGTTCCAAAGTTATATGAAGCAGGAGCAAAAAAAGTAAATTTATTGTATGCTGAACTTAATTATTCAGTTGAAAATTATGCCAGTTTCCTTTCCGAAAACAAAGATTTACAAATAGATAAGATTGTTGATGATTCGGAATTTACAGATTTAAAAATTTCACATTATTCACATAATTCTTCATTGGTTAAAAAATATGGGTTAAAATATTCAGTTTTTGTTACTGTTGAGAAAAAAGGAAACAGTGGTGTAAGTGATGAGACAAGGTATTATCTTATAAAAGAAGCAGATGAAGTGATTTTAATGAGTTATTTTTCTTGTAATTTTGAAAAACAAATAGCGGAACTTGAAAAATACTTTTTATATGCAGATAATATTGGTAAATTAAGATCATTAAAAATTGCGCTTCTTTTTGGGACGAAAAGCATTGGTAGGGAAAAATCCTGTGAATATTTAGGAGAAGATAATATTTCAAAATTTATTTATGAATTGCACAATTGGGCTTCTAATTTTTCATCTTATAATGGGATAGTATTGGAGACAAATAAGAAGCTTCCACCTGATATATTTTAATTTGATGG